>JBOHVN010000206.1:0-28767 GCA_050735675.1 Binatia bacterium
GCCGCCGATCTGGAAATACCTTTCGCCATGAACGTGTTCGCCGCTACTCGGGATTTCTTGCAAAAAAATCCCCAGACGGCGGACCGCGTGCTCCGGGCCTACATCGAAGGCGTGGCGGCAATGAATCACGATCGCGAAACCGCGCAAAAAGTCCTCGCCAAGTATCTCAAGCGCGCCGAGCCCGCCTTTCTCGATGAAATGTACAAGATCGCCGTGCAGTTCACCGATCGGGTGCCACGCGTCGATACGCGCACGGTGGCCACGGTGCTCGAATTTGAGCCGGTCAAGGGCGCCGACGCGGAAACTCTCACGACCAAAGCCATCGACAACAGCCTGGTCGACAGGCTGGCGAAGACTGGCTTCATCGAAAAAACCTTTAGCAAGTCCGGCCGCTGAGATACGCCTCACGCGAGCCGGCGAGCCTGTCGCTCCGGCATAGAGCCGAGGCATCCAATACCAAACCAGATCCTTCACTGGCGTTCAGGATGACACGAGAAACAGTCGACGGTGTCGTTGACGGCGGCATCGTCCGCGAGATAGAAAAAGAAGGGTACATCGACCGGCGTTTCCGGTGAGAGGAAACCATGAAAATCCTTCCAACGAGCAACTCAAAGATCACGGCGACCCATCTGATCATATTGGGCTTATTGGTCCAATGGATACTATGCGCGTCCGCCGATGCCCAAGCGCTCAAAAAAGTCCGCATTGGCTATCCTGCCTTCAGTCTCACGTTTTTAACTTTCTTCGTCGCCAAGGACGCGGGAATCTACAAAAAGCATGGCTTTGACGTCGAGATGGTCCAGATGGCCGGCGCGGTGCAGACATCGGCGCTGGTCGCCGGCGAGATCGACTATCTCACGGGCATCACCA
Source organism: Binatia bacterium (assembly GCA_050735675.1). Taxonomy (GTDB): domain Bacteria; phylum Desulfobacterota; class Binatia; order UBA9968; family UBA9968; genus DP-20. Next base: position 871 of record JBOHVN010000206.1, read on the forward strand.
GCCCGCTGGTCGCAGCCGCCCGCGGCCTGCCGTTCAAAGGCATCATGATCACTCACGAGAAGACGCTTTTCTGGATCATCGCCAATCCTGAAATCCGGCGTATGGAGGATCTGATTGGGAAAACCGTCGCCGTGGATCGATTGGCAACGCTGCAAGACATCGTCGCCCGCGATCTCGTCAAGCGAAAGGGCGTCAATCCCGAGCAGGTGACATTCATACAGACTGGCTCGGTCTCCAACAGCGTTCAGTCGCTCAGCCAGGGAACCGTCGCCGCCGCCCTGCTCTCTTTGCCGCATAACTTCGTGATGACTCAAAAAGGTTATCGTGAGCTCGCCTCGGCGCTGGAATTCAACCAGCGCTCGGCGTCCGGCGGCATTGCCACGCATGAAGCGAAACTAAAGAAGGACCCCGCCGGTGTGAAGGCAGTTCTCCGCGCGACCTTCGAGGCGATGGAGTTCAATCGCAAAGAAAAAACCTGGATGGTTAAGTATATCCAGAACAAATGGAAGCTCACGCCCAAGGTCGCCGAAGAGTCCTACCGCGTTTGGTTGGACGGTTTTACCTCCGACGGCAAGATTCCCATCAAAGATCTCCAGGCGATCTACGATGACGCCCTCGCCGCAAAATTGATTCCCAGCGCCGTGCCCGTTCTCAAGGTGATGGATTATACCTGGGTCGATGAAGTCATAAAAGAAAGAAGATAATCCCGAGAGCGATTCAAGGAGTTCGAGATGGCAAGCCAAGCGTTTGTAGATTCCGTAATGAAAGAAATCATCCAACCGGGCGTCGATCAGTTGATGGAGCTGCCCTACTTCCGCGAATTGCGTGCCGGCAAGTTGTCAACGAAGCGGCTGCAAGGATGGGCGCTGCGAACGTGTTCGTGAAACGTGTTGGGAGGGTTGCGAGCACGATCACGTGTCACGAGCACGAATTTGTGACTAGAAACTGTTGGTTCTATTGAAGGATTAAAGGACAAACATGGCTGCTTTAAGCCTCGACCTCGGCTGCGGCGACTACGATATCGTCCGGCCGGTCAAAGACGGCATCGTGCGCGCCGAAGGAATGGAGATCAATTTCATCACCATCAACAGGCCGCCGGAAGTGCACTGGCGCATGGGCATGCATCAGGAGTTCGACGCCGCCGAGATGTCCTTCGGCAGCTTCGTGGCGGGAACGGCGCGCGGCGATTTTCCCTTCGTCGGTATTCCGGCGTTTGTCTACCGCAAGTTCCGTCACTCCTGCGCTTACGTTAATATCGACGCCGGGATTAACAAGCCTGAAGATCTGAAAGGCAGACGCGTCGGCGTGCCGGAGTGGCAGATGACTGCAACGGTTTGGCTGCGCGGCTTCCTGCAAGACGACTACGGCGTGCGTCCGCGCGACATCCACTGGCTTACCGGCGGACTGGAATCGTCCGAGCGCAAGGAAAAAGTGTCGCTGGTGTTGCCGCCGGAAATCAAAATCGAAAACATCGCATCGGGAAAAAATCTCTCAGACATGTTGGTTGCCGGCGAGATCGACGCGTTGCTTACCGCGCAGGTGCCGGCGCCCTATGTCAAGCGCGTGCCGCAGGTGCGCCGGCTGTTTGCCGACACACGCGGGGCGGAGGCGGATCACTTTCGGCGCACCGGAATATTTCCGATCATGCACGTAATGATCGTTCGCGAGGAGGTCTATCGTCGCCATCCCTGGGTCGCTCAAAGCCTTTACAAGGCATTGCTCGAAGCCAAGAATCACTGCGTCGAGGCGATTTTCAAAAACGATGCGATTCATTCCGCACTGCCTTGGACCGGACAACACGCGGACGACATCCGAAATCTGATGGGCAACGATTTCTGGCCCTACGGCGTAAAAGCCAATCGGCCGACCATCGAAAGCTTTTTGCGCTACAGTTTCGAACAAGGTCTGACGGCAAAGAGATTGACGGTCGAAGAGCTCTTTACCAAAGAGACGCTCGAAACTTTTCACGTCTAACGCCGGAAGTCGGCAGTCCGTTGCTGGGTCCGGCAATTTCCTCCCTCCATTGCAATGTTACCGGGGGTGCGATCGCCTTGCGACGTTCAAGGATCTGGTGAACTTTTACCCGCTTCTGAGAGCGCGCGGGAATCATCGGTCCAACCGGGCGGTTCTCTATGCAGGCCCTCTACCCGGCACTTTTGACCGAATGTTCGGCGCGGCTGAAGTGCCGGTCTGCGCTGCCCCGACGTATCATCGAATTTTCCCGGACAACAGGTGACAAGCCGTATAACGAGCAGATTTTAGTGCCCGGCACGGCTTCTGCTCTATGGGAACGACAACGGGAGCAAAAATTATCGCGATCAAAGCAACCCCAATTCTGAAGAAAGGAAAAATTGTTGTGCTAGTCGAATATTTCAATCGTCTAAAAAACGGGACCGAAGGAGGGACGGAGATGAAAGCGACTGAAACCGACACAGCGAAACCGAGTTATTGGCAGCTGATATTTTTACAGAGCAAGGTAAACGGCGCGTCCTACAACGGCGAGGAATTGCCCGGGCGCAACTGGAACTGGCCGAAAGACACCTACCTGCAGCGCCGCTTGCAACGGAGCAGATACTTTCAGCTAGCAGAAGACTCCAAGCTGAATTAGCAAGCCGCGTCCCGCGCTGCCTCCTTCAGCACAGCTCCCACGGGACAGCGGCCGCCACTGAGCCCCCCGTCACGTTCAGTGGCAGGAGGCCAGACTCGCAAGGGTCTGGCCTCCTTTGAATCCGGATCCTTCGCAACAACGGGTCAACACACCTTCGGAAGGTAGCGAGGCCCGAGTTAACAGCTCGGGCCTCGCGCTACGAGTACGGATCTTTCGCGAGTTGCATAGGACCACACGATTGGCCGGACAATCTCGACGGTTTGCGTCAACTAAACAGCTCCTCCTTCCACTTCTTCATGACGGTCTGTTGGCGCTCGGCGCTGATCCCGGCAGCGGGCGGAAATTTGTCGCGCCATTCAAACGGGCAATCCTTAATCCGGTCAAAGAGCAGCGCCGGGCTGTTTTCCTTATGTTTTGATGCCAACACCGAATAGCGCGCCGATCTCGATATTCCAATCGGCGCCGTAAATAACTTTGATCTCGCCCATTTTTTCTACGTGTTGAATCCACTCTCGAACATCCTTGTAGCTCATGTTGGCCTCCGGCTGACTCAGAACTACGAATTTGCTTTCGGCTTTGCAAGCGCGGCGCGGAATTGGTACACCCGACGTTCGAGGAAAATACCATGAAAAACTTTGTCGCGCCGGATCTCTCATCGGCGTTCTTCTGTGCTCTTATGCATCGGTTGGTACCGCCCAGGACAAGGTCATCGAAGGCATCGATCTTTTGTACGTGACGATTCGCGCCGATATCGTCGACTCAGCACCATCGTCTCTCCGTTGCTTGTTTAATATCGCTGGCCATTCTAGTTTCGGCCGAATTGCGCAAACGGTCCGGCGGCGTAGACAACGCGGCCGCCGACCAATGTGAGCAGCGACTCGAGCGCGCGAATCTGCTCCTCCGCCACGGTGAGATAGTCTCCGTTGAGCACCGCCAGGTCCGCGTACTTGCCGGCTTCGATCGAACCCTTGCGCCCCTCCTCGAACGTCAACCAGGCACCGCCCATCGTGTGCATGCGCAGCGCTTCCTGGCGCGTCAAGTTCTGGTTGCGGTTGCGCAGCGCCGAACCAGCCAACGTCTTGCCGGCGATCAACCACCAGAGCGACATCATCGGCGAGTAATTTCCCGCGCGAAAAGCATCGCTTCCGGCGCTCAACGGGATCCCTGATTCGATCAGCGCGCGCAACGGCGGCGCATTGCGCGCCTTCTCCAAGCCCCAAAGCGCAACGCTGCGTTCGCCGGTCAACGCCATACGGTTTTGCACAGCCACGGCGCCGCCGAGATTTTTGATGCGCGCAATCGTCTCCGGCGTCACGTCGTCGACATCGGCGAAGGCAATCCGCTGGCGCGTAAAAGGCTTGACTGAGTGGACCTGTTCGAGCACGTCGAGCAGCCGCCGCGCCGTTTTGTCCCCTGCCGCGTGCAGATGGAAATTGTAGCCGCCCTCGGCGAAGAAGCGCGCCAACCGGCGGAATTTTTCTAGTGCCGCCGCGTCGAGCGAAGCGCGCACCGAATCGGCTACACCCTCACCGCGCATCGAACTTTCGGTGAAACCGGCGAAGCGAAACATATCGTCCTGATGCAGACTCTTGATCGCTTCGGCGGCACGCTTGAGCTGGTCGATCTCGCCGCCTGCTTCGTTGGGCGCCACGTAGAAATTGATGCGCAGTGACAGCTCTCCGCTGCGCGCCATGTCAGCCAGCACTCTCCGGTGCGCGAAGTTGACGCCGCCGGTTTGCAAATCGCTGATCGAAGTTATTCCCCACCGATTGAGCTCGCGAAAGCAGTTGCGCAAGCTTTGGCGCACCTTGTCGAGCGTGAGTTGGGGAATTTTATCGTAGGCGTATTCCCACGCGGGCGCGCCCTGCAGCCAGCCGGTTAAATCGCCGGTATTTGGATTGCGCTCGAATTTGCCGCCGACCGGATCTGGAGTCTGGCGCGTTATGCCCGCCGCCGCCAGCGCCGCGCTGTTCAACAGCGCGCCCTGACGCAGGTATTGAATGTAAACCGGATGGTTCGGCGCAAGCACGTCCAAGTCAGCGCGTGTGGGAAATCGCCGCTCGGCAAATTGCGTCGGCACCCAACCGCCACCGACGACAATCCAGCTACCCGGGGATTTCGCCTTGGCCGCGGTCCCGATTTGCGTCAGACCGTCGGCAAGCGTGCGGGTGAATTGCCAGTGAAGCTCCGCGTCCCAGCTCAAGCCGGCAACGGTCGCGTGAATATGCGAGTCAATCAATCCCGGTATCACCGTCCGTCCGGCAAGCTCTATCACCGTGGTCCCCGGTCCGATCAGCGGCCGCATATCGCGCTCCGTGCCGACAGCGAGAAACCGCCCGTCTTTGATCGCCACCGCCTGCTGGATTGAAAAATCGCGATCAACCGTGACGATCTTGCCGCCGCGCAAGACCAGATCTGCCGGAGCCTTGACAGCAAGCGAGCGCGCGAAATCCACCTCGTGGCCGCCGCAGGCGGCCAAAAGAAAAAATAATGAAATCAAGACAATTTTATTTGAAGTAATCGTCATTGCATTCTCGCGAGCAGGCAGATTCTACTCTCGCTTCTTTCTCATTGCGAGAGCCAGCGCGCTATTCCGCAGCGATCCGACTAGCGAAGATGAAGCAGCGTACCGCGCGGGGCGCTCAGGTTGGGTTGCGCCGACGATTGAAATTATAGTTCGAGTGCGGATTTCGTTTCTCAAATTTACCGATCGAGTCCTTGGCGGCCTTTGAGTCCCTTCGACATCGCTCAGGACATGCTTTGCGCGAGATACTCCGACTTTCGGTTGCGGCTCTGCCGCGCTAGGCTCTTTGCGGTTCATTGATTGGAATTTCTGATAGGACGCGATGAATCGCGCCCTACTTGCTCGCCCTTCTGCTCTTGCGGTTTAAACTGCGGCTCTCTTAGCGCTTCACTTCGCGCGACGCTCCGGCTAGTATCCGTAACAGAGGAATCGCTTATGGCGGACAAAGACCACTTAATTATGACGGCGATCGGACCGGATCAAGTCGGTCTGGTGCAAAAGATATCCGAATTCATCGCGCGCCATGGTTGCAATATCGAAGACAGCAAGATGGCGGTCTTCTGCGGCGAGTTTGCCGTGATCGTCTTGATCAGCGGCGACGGCGGCAATCTGGTAAAAATCGGTCGCGACTATCGCGAGATCGAAACCGAAACCGGCTTGGCGATTTCCATCAAAACCCCTTCGACGCGAAACCCGCCGGAATCATTTCTCCCCTACAAGCTCACCGCATCCTGCATGGACCATCCGGGGATTGTTTACCGGATCAGCGGCGTCTTGAGCAGCATGGGCGTCAATATCGAATCCATGGAAACCAAGACCTATGCCGCGCCGGTCAGCGGCACGCCGATTTTCCAGCTCGGGGCGAATCTGGCGGTGCCGACGAAAACCAACATCAACCAGTTGCGCGAGCGCTTCAGCGAAATTCAGCGCGAAGAAAACATCGACATCGACCTAACCGCGATCAAAAGCTAGCTCGACTCGTTCAAAAGCTGGCCAACTTGCAGCAGCTTCGGATCTTCTATTCTCTTTTCCGAACGATAGGAATGATTTGAACGGCTGCAACGATTGGAACCATATTATCTAAATTGTCTAACGCTTCTGCACTGCCGGCGCCGCCTCGGCAACCTGCATCATCTCCAACGAATCTTGCTTCCGCCCAAGCCAAAACGCATTGATCAGCCAGGTAAACGAGAGAGGCACCGCCACAATCGCGATGCCGGTCATGGCGATGCCGAGCAAACCTAAGCCCGCGTACGACCACGCCCCGACTTGATCGCCCATGCGGTAAACCGCGGTATCGATGAAGCTTTTGGCCTTGTACTTATCCTCGCGCGGCACCACGGTATACAACACTTCGCGCGACGGCCGCGCAAACGCGAAATTGCCGGCGCGCCGGATCACCTGATAGACGACCAACACGGCGGTCGTCGGCGCGAGCGCCAGCGCGCTGAAACCGATCATGCTGATCAGCGGCAGCGCCGCCAATGTAACCGCGACACCGAACCAGCGCAGCACCCGGCCAGTAAGAAACAGTTGCGCGCCGAGAGTGAGAATATTCACCCACAGGTCGACACGGGCGAAGAACGCGGTGCGCGCGCCGCGGTCGGTGAAGCTTTGCCGGACGATTTCCGCCTGCTGAAAATAAAGAAACGTCGAGGTGATCGTGAAGAGCAAGATGTAAAAGCATACATTGATCAAGTACGGCGAGCCAAGCGCGTGCTTGAAGCCTGCGAATATGGATCCGCCGATCGGCGATTCTTCGCCGCGCGCCGCCGGGCGAAGATTCAACGCATCGGACATGCGGGACAAGCGGCGCACGCAGAATACCGCGGCTTCGAGGAGCAGCGCTGATCCGAGCAAAAGGTAAGTCGCCGCCACTTGCTGTGCCAGCGCCGCCGTAACAGTCGATCCGACGATGCCGCCGAGCGTCGCCCCGGCGGCGATAAACCCGAAGAGCCGTTTCCCCTGTTCCGCGTCGAAGAGATCGACCATCAGCGCCCAGAAAACCGACACGACGAACAGATTGAAAACCGAGGCCCAAATAAAAAACATGCGCCCGACCCAGATATTTTGTTCGGCGGTCGCAACGTCCAAGAGTACGGCAAAGAGCAGCAGGTTGGCGAGAAAAAAACGGTAGGTGAGCGCGATGAACTGCACGCGCGGCAAGCGCGCCACCAGAGCGGCGAAGGGCGGATTGACGGCGATCATGCAAAGCAGCGTGCCGGTGAAAAGCCACTGAAGATTCTCGACGCCGCCGGCCACCCCCATCTCGTCGCGGATGGGACGCAAAATGTAGTAGGAAAATAGGACGGAAAAGATATAGAGCCACGCCCAACCGACCGCGCGCAGCTCGGCGGGACGCACGTCAATCAGGCGCCCGAGCAACCGCTGCGCCAGGCCGTTGCCGGACTCGTCCGTCGCTCCACCGCTCACCCCTCGCTCCTCACTCAAATACTATCGATGAACTGTTCCATCTTGCGCCGCGTGGCAGCGTCCGGCAGGCGGCCGCGGGCGGCGCCGAGATTGTCGACGACGTACTCGGGACGCGCCATGCCGGGAATGGCGCAGGTAATCGCCGGATGGGAGACAATATACTTGAGAAAGAACTGCGGCCACGATTGGCAGTCAAACTCCGCCGCCCACTCCGGCAATTTTTTCCCTTGCACGGCTTTAAAGAGCCGGCCGCGCCCGAAGGGTAAATTAATCATCACGGCCATTCCGCGTTCGCCGGCCAGCGGAATGATGCGCTCGCCTGCGTCGCGATTATCCAGCGCGTAGTCGACCTGGATGAAGTCGAGGTCTTCCTTTTTCATCACCTGCTCGAACTCGCCGTACTGTCTATCGAACGAGGTCGTGATGCCGACGTAACGGATGCGCCCGGCCTGTTTTATCCCGCGCAGCGTGCGCAGTTGTGTGTCGGTATCGCGCAGGTTGTGCACCGCGATCAAATCAATTTTGTTGGTGCGCAGTCTTTTGAACGACTCTTCGATCTGCGCCATGCCTTCTTCCCGGCCGACTTTTCTCAGGCTCACTTTGGTGGCGAGAAACAGCGAATCGCGCGCTTTGAGCCCGTCGACCAGTTCTCCCACCACCGGTTCGGCGGTGCCGTAGGAAGGCGAGCTGTCGATGACCTTGCCGCCGAGCGCTTGAAACTGCCGGAGCGTTTCCCGCAGCGGAACTTTCTCAGCGTCGCTTTTGACGTCTTCGTAGCGGCGCGCCGTGCCGATGCCGATGATCGCGATCATCTCGCCGGACGACGGAATTTTTTTCTGCATCAAAGGCAGGGTCTGCGCGAACAGTTCGGTTTTCGGCAGCAGCATGGCAGCGCCCAAACCCAGCCCGGCCTTAATCACGGTTCGACGACGAAGATTCATAGTGACAACTCCTTTGCGCGACAAATTCATCTAACATCGGCCCCGCCGCTAATCAAGAAATCGCCTCCGAAGGTTCAAATGCCGCACGGTGTAAATGAGCCGGCGCAGATTTTGATCCCTTTTAGCGTCACGCAAATCATAGGCGTTCGCACTACAACCCAGAGCGGCAGAGCCGCGACCAAGGAGCCGCGACCAAGGCTGCAAGCGCCATTTCATCACAGAGTTTGGAGTATTTCTTGATAAAATTGTTTGCCGGCGCACTCTGCGTCTCAGCCTTTAAAATTCTCGCCGATCCGTCCTGTGGCCGGATCGGCGGTAAATCCTCTTCTAAACTCAGACCGTCAGCCATTGAAACAATTTGCGCGAGATCGACAACAGTGCAGTAATACAGAAAGAACGCACGCGGAGCGCGAGGGCTACGGCAGGTCGGCGCGCAAGAGTACAAGCGGCTCATTGCCCTCGGGGCCCTTTCCCGCGCTCTCTAGCAACGGCAGCGGCTGATTTCCGGTCGCTGTTTGAATTTCTTTGAGACTTTCCGCGGCCATGATCAGGTAGCCGTTCCCTTTTCCATCCTTCCGAACCACTTTCTCCACGGGTTGATTGAGCCATTCTATGACGCTGCCGCGATAAAACATCACCGAGTCGCTGTTGAAAGGGCCGTAAAGATAAAGCTTGTCGGTCTGTTTGACGCGCTCATTCACTCTGACCATGAATTCGCGGTAACTCTTCGCTTGCGCAATGACCGGTATGACCACCGAGTAGGCGACAAAGACGTGAACAATCGAAACGATAACCAACTGGTGCGCGACCGAGCGTATTCTCCCGAGCCACAACGAACGCGCCAAAGAAAGCCACAAGCCTGCTCCGATCAACACCATCAAGGTAAAAACCCAGCCAAATTCGTCCAGCTGATTTCGGACGGCGACGAGGTTAGCGCGGTCCTTGGGTTTCAACAATCCTTCGATCGGAGCGAAGAACCAACCTTGATCGTGACTCCACAGAGCGCCCAGCGTAATAGCCAAAAGCAACGTGCCGGTGAGCGCAGCAAAAATGGAAATTACACGGTAGGTGATCAGCCTGGCTTTTCGTGCGTTGGCGGCGTCGTGAAACCATCCCGCCAACAGCAGCGCCAGAGCCGGATAAAGCGGTAGCAAATAGACGGCGCGCTTGCCGACCGAGATTGAAAAGAACCCAAACATGACCAGGAACCAGAGCTTCAGAAAGAGCCGGTGATCTCCCGTGCGCAGCCCCGTCTTGAAGACGTCCCACAGCAGGAACGGCAAGAACAGACCCCATGGCATGCCCAGCGTAAACAAATAAGATACGTAGTAGTAGATCGGCTGGCTGTGGCCCGAGCCGCCGACGAAGCGGCTGAGATTTTCCTCCAGGATCTGCCGGTCGAAAAATCCCTCGCCGCCGCGCGTTACCGCGAGGACGTACCAGCCCGTTGCCAGCACGAGGGTCAAGATCACTCCGGGATGAAAACAAAACTTGCGCACCATATCCCAGCGCCGCTCGACGAGCACCAACGATCCCGCAACCAATCCCGGCAGCACCACGCCCAACGGCCCTTTAGCCAAGGTGCCGATGCCGACCACGATGTAAAAAACGTAGAACCACAACGGATTTTTTAGATAGCCGCGATAGAGCGAATAGAAGAGCACCAGACTCGCCGTGACGAAAAAGCACAGAGTCATATCGACGCGCGCGCTCAAAGCTTGGTCCTGGTAGACCATCGTCGTCGCGAGGATGGCGGCGCCTAGTAGCGCGGTCCTGGCGTCAAATATCCTTCGCCCCAGCCAGTAAATCAGCAACACGCCGAGCGTCGCGTAAAGCGCCGACGGAAAACGAATCGTCGCCTCGCTGAACGAGCCAGTAATCTTAGTCACTAAAGCAGCCGACCAATGCATAAGCGGCGGCTTGGACGGAATAGTGTCGAGCTTGAGCGGCACCAGCCATTCGCCGCGTTGCACGATGTCTTGAACCGCCAGGGCTTCGCGTGGCTCGCCCTTCTCGAAAAAGGGCATCGAACCGAGATAGGGGAAATAAAGCACGCCGCACAGCACAACGAGCAGCAGCACGTGCAGCGCGACTTGGAATCGCGGCGTCATAATCCTTCAGTAATTAACCTTTTCTCGAGCCTTCGTGAAGCGAAAACGCGGAACGAATGACAAAAAAATTGATAGTTAACAGCTGCTCATGTCTCGGGGCAGTGTGAAACCTGCCTTCATGAAGGGGTTTTGCCGCGAGCTGAAGAGAACAGAGGCAGTTCGAAATAAGAGATGATTCCATCAGAGTCATCATCTCGCCCATCCGAATTGCCAGTGATTGAATTATTCTCCACCAGTAACTTATCGCCAACTTTCAAGAGCGTTCTGAGCCTAACTCCGACCAGCAGCTTTAACCGATCCACGGCCTGCCGCGCCTGGCAGCTTCGAGAATAAGACCCAGACGCAAAAAGTAAATAAGGCGATAACCCAAACGGCGGGTCTCTGCGATGGCAACCCTGGCTGACGGGGGCTGCTCACCGATCCGCAAAATCGTCAGCCTCGCTGTATTGCATTTTTGCATTTGCTTCATTTCGGGGCAATGCGACAGGCTCCCGCTATCGGCTTTTGAGTGATCATTTGAAGACTCCCGGACGCAAGCTTCGAAAACGGCGTCAACTGACACGGCTTCTTCAGGGCAAATAATGCGTCCAAGATCGGCCGGCGGACCCCAGTGATCAAATTCATCCTTGAGAAAAATAGCGACCGTTCGTACGCGCAGTGCGCAGGCAAGATGAATCGGGCCGCTATCGCACGCCACGAAGAGATTGCAATTGGCGACCAGCGACGCGAATGCTCGAACATCAGGCTCGAATATTGTCCGCGCGTTGCCCCGCAGTTCCCGCTGAAAATACGCGAGCAGATCTCGTTCTTCCGGACCAACAAAAATGACCGGCTGCGCGCCCGCGCCAAGCAGCCGGATTGCGAGTTCCAAAAACTTTTCTCTGGCCCAACGTTTTCCTCGCGCCTTTCGCCCGCCGACAAAAATACCGACGATCGGGGCTTTGTTGCTCCCAACGAGAACTTGCATGCGAGTCTTGCCTTGCCGGACTTCCCCGGGAGATAAAAATAATCTTGGGTACATCGTCGGATTGTCCAGTCCCAGGGAGCCAAGCAGTTCGGGCAAAATGCGATATTTGTTTCTTATCGCCGGTCGATGAAGCGGAACATTGAACCAGCGGTCCCACTTGCCTTTTAAACCGACGCGCAGCCGCGCGGCTGAAAAACCGACGATGAAAGAACCCAACGCAGCGCTCGAGCCGCTCGCATCGAAGGCCAGGTCGTATTTTGTGCCGCGGATCTTTTTAAGCAGCACCAGGTAGGACCAGCTTGCCTGGGGAAAACTTCTATACACCTCGAAATGACGGTCGATCGGCATGTTTTCAAAAAGCGCTTTGGATATGCTCGACCCGACAAAATCGATTTTCGCGGTGGGAAAATTTCTGCGGAACAACAGGATCGCCGGGGTAGCGAGTATGGCGTCTCCCATGCGAAAGAGACTCCGGACTATGAGGATTCTCTTGATTTTCTGTGGCCGGAAATCGATCCCCTGATCACTCGAAGCCGGGGTGATCCAATTCATGGCCCTCATGACGAGGTTGCGGATGCTTCGATCCAGGCGATAGCGAAACGCCAATCTTCTTTTGTTGAATCCTTTCACTCCCAATCCTCCGCGATACGCCGATGCATCGACAAACTTTTACCTTGCACCGACAGCCAAGTAACGCGATTGCGTTGCTGGGAGCTTTCCGGAAGATTACATTTTTGAAAGGTTGGAAACTAAACCGAGGGAGAAAGCGGCAGATACAGTGAGAACAGAGAGCCGCCGCTTGCATTAGCAGCCGCTTCGACCCGGCCGTGGTGCGCTTGGACCACCGCTCTGACGAGACTCAACCCGAGCCCAAGGCCCCTTTGCGAGCGACTCTTATCGCCGCGGTAGAGACGGTCCCAAATGCGGGGCATTTCATCGGACGGTATGCCGATGCCGTTGTCTCTGACGATCAGAACCGCTTGCTGCCCCCGGTGGAACGCTTCGATATCTACGCGTCCACCGCTGGGAGTGTATTTGATCGCGTTATCGACAAGATTGGCCAGCACCTGCCGCAACCGGGTACGGTCGCCATGTAAATTGATATCATTCGGCGCTTTTGTAAAAAGCTCAATGCTCTTGTCGTCGGCGAGGTAAGTGTAGACATCCGTCACCTCTTCGATCAGCCCCGCTAGATTCACGTTCTCGAGGGAAAGCTTCATGGTTCCCGTCTCGGCCTCGGAGATGTCCATCAGCGTATCGAGCATCGCTATGACGTGCTCGGATTCTTCCAAACAATCGGCCAGAGCTTCACGGCAATCATCGCGGTTGGCGTCTGAACGCAAAGCCTCCTCAGCGACCCCTCTAAAGCGCGTCATGGGCGTGCGCAGATCGTGCGCTACGTTATCCAGCGCATCCTTCATGCCCTGAATCAAAAGCTCGATCTTCTCCAACATCTGATTGAAAAGCACCGCCAGCTCATTTAGTTCATTGCCGCTCTCTCTGGCGGGGACTCGAGTATCGAACCGGCCGGTATCGACGATGGATCGCGCAACGACACTGAGGTTGCGAATCGGCCGCAGAGCGCGGAAGGCCAAAAAGGCTCCTCCGGCAAAGCCGATCAGGACCATGGGAATGATCGTGGCGAGCAGCGTGTCACGAAAATGCTGGAGGACATCGCCTCGATCCTGGATGCTCTTGCCTACCTGCAGGAGCTTCTTGTCGCGAAGTCGCACCGACATCACTTCCAACAAATCACCGTCTCGTCTGGAAGTGTAATAATGCCACTGGCCCTCTAGCAGTTGATCTTGCGGGCGCGTAGTATCGAACGCCTCCCAAAGCCGCGGATTGCTCAAGAATTGAGTCTCGTTGTCTGGGTCGACGACGCGGACGAAGAATGAGTTTCGCCGGCTGGGATTCGCCTGTTTAAGGCTTGCGGTTTTAATCGCTTCAATTCCGCCGCGTTCCGCAAGCGAAACGTATTTTGAAAGTTCAGCCTTGATCGCCCTCCGGTTGTCGCGAATGGCAGAAAACACGAATAGATAAGAAAGAACGGATAGGATTAAAAAACTAAGAATGAAAATTGCCGAGTACCAGAAGGTGAGCCGGAAGGCGAGAGTATTTTGAAAATCTTTAGGAAATTTTAAGTGCATACCCCACTCCCCGGTGGGTTTGAATCAGCTTTTTTTCGAAGTTGCGGTCGACTTTGTTGCGCAAGCGCGACACCAGCACATCGACGACGTTGGTCAGCGGATCGAAGTCGTACCCCCACACATGTTCAAGAATCATGGTTTTGGAAACCACCCTGCCGGCGTTTCGCATCAAATATTCCAACAGCGCGAACTCGCGCGGTTGCAAGTCGATGCGGCTTCCGGCTCGCGTGACTTCGCGCGCCAACAAGTCGATGGCCAGATCGCCGGCGATAAGCCGGGTGGGCTCGGTTTCGCGGCTTGCCCTGCGAATCAGCGCCTGGACCCGCGCCAACAGCTCGACGAAGGAAAACGGTTTCGTCAGATAATCGTCCCCGCCGGCCTGCAGCCCTTTGACCCGGTCGTCGACGCTGCGCTTGGCGCTCAATATCAACACCGGCGTAAGCACTGTTTTTCTTCGCAGTTCTTCGAGCAGACTCAGGCCGTCGAGCTTCGGCAACATCAGGTCCATTACCGCGGCGTCGTACGGATGCGCCAGCGCCAATTGCAGCCCGTCTTCACCGTTTTCCGCCTGATCGACGGCAAACCCGGCTTCTTTCAATCCACGCGCCACGAAGGAGCCTATTTTTTTGTCGTCTTCAACTACCAGGATACGCATCAGTCACGTCAAATTGGCATTCCGCCACGGAAAAACGCAAAACGGCTCCGCCAACGCGCAATCATAGCGCAATTAGGAAAAGTTAGAATTGAAATAAAATCAGTCAGAAAAAAAGCGACGGAATGCTGAAAGGCGCGCAAATCGCCCAGGCAGCGAAGCGCCCGCCCTGGAAACTTCTCGGTTATTCGCCCCGTGCCCGGCTATTTCTTGTGGATCGCCTCGGGGTTTAAAACATTGCTCGGCTTGCCGGCGGCAAAGGCGACGATATCGTCGACGACAACGGCGTAATACTCCTCGTAGCTTTCGCGCGTGACGTAGCCGAGATGCGGAGTGCAGGTGACATTGTCCATCTTGAGCAGCGGATGGTTGGCGCCGAGCACCGGCTCTTTCTCATAAACATCGACCGCCGCCATACCGGGACGGCCGGCTTTGAGCGCTTCGACCAACGCGCCATCCGCGATTAAGCCTGCGCGGCTCGCGTTGACGATCAACGCCGTCGGCTTCATGCGCGCCAGATCATCGCGCGCGACGATGCCGCGCGTGTCTTTATTGAGCGGCAGGTGCAGGCTCACGATATCGGCCTCGGTGAAAAACTCCTCGCGGCTCTTGGCGACCTCAAAACCAGCCGCCTTGGCGCGCCCGGTCGAACCTTCGCGCCCCCAGCACACCACCCTTGCGCCAAACGCCTTGCCCGCGGCGGCCACGATGCTGCCGATTTTACCGTAGGCGTAAATGCCTAGGGTCTTACCGTTCACGCCGATGCCGAGAGTCGACTGCCATTGTCCCTCTTTGAGCCGCTTCACCTCCAGCGGCAGTTTGCGCAATGCGCTCAGAATGAGCCCCCAGGTAAGCTCAGCGGTGGCGTTCGGATTGCCCGCGCCGCCCGCCAACACGACAATCCCCTTCTCCGTGCACGCTGCCAAATCGACATGGGTCGCCGCCCGGCCGGTCTGCCCAATGATTTTTAGCTTCGGCAATTTTTCGATCAGCGCCCGCGGGAAATAGGTGCGTTGCTGCGTCAAGACAATCGCATCCGCATCCTTCAGCCGCTCGGCAAGCTTCGCCAGATCGGTTTCTGGATCTGTATAAACCACTACCTCATGGCCGCTCAGTTTGGGAAAACATTTCAATGTCTTGAACGCATTCTGGTAATCATCGATGACGGCAATCTTCATGTTGCTTTCTCCTTCTAGATTGACTTCGTGATTTTCGTGAACTTCGTGGTGACAATTGGTTCGATTGTGTTTTTAGTAAGTCTGTTATTTCGAGCGCACAGCGAGAAATCTTTCTTCAAACTTTGCCCTCCGTGGATTTTCATCTCTTTTATTTCTTCAACTCCGCGACGTAATCGCGCAAACCGGCCTCCAGTTTGTATTCGGGGTTGAAGCCCAACTCAGCGCGGGCGCGCGTGATGTCCATGCGCGGACGCGCGGGTGTCAGTTTCCCACGGCTCATCTTTACACCCGGGAATATTTTTCTGAGCGCTTGTTCCACGTCGTCGACCTTCGTGAGCGTCCCGCTTCCGAGGTTGTACGCCTGGTGCTGTAGCGACGGAGCATGAGCGCCCAGCGCAATGCCAGTCGCGAGATCCTTGACGTAAATAAAATCCACACTCTCGTAGACGTTGAGTTCCACTGGGTTACCCGCCATCGCCGCCCATACTGCTTTTTGGACCGCTACGCCAGGCCCACCGGCGACCGAATGGTAACCATATACCCCCGCAAACCGCAGCAAGGCCAACTCGATATGATGTCTGGCCGCATAGGTTTTCAGCACATGCTCGCAGCCGAGCTTGGAAGCATTGTAAACGCGTCCCCGGCTGTCGAGCGGCGAGTCCTCGTGGAGCAACTCGTTTGGATCTTCGCCGCTATAAAGCGCCTGCGTGCTGGCGTGGATCAACCGGCGCACGCCCGCAAGCCGCGCCGCCTCAGCTACGTTGATCGTGGCGACCAGATTTACTTGAAAGCCGGCGTAGACATTGTCGATGTTCGCTTCGCCAACGGAAGCTGCCAGGTGAATCGCACACTCGGGATTGACTTGTTGAAATGCGTCCACCAGCGCCGCCAGATCGCGAATGTCACCGCGAATCACGGGCAAATCTTGGCCCGTTACATGCCGGATGTAGTCAGGCCGCGGCGCAAAGTCGAAAAACGTCACACCATCGCCGCGCTCGATCAATTCTTTGGCCGTGTGCGTGCCGATCAAACCGGCTCCCGTAATCAAAACTCGCATCGTGTCTCCCGATATAAATCTCAAAGGTTCAACGTTCAATCTCGGATTCAGTCTTCTCCTCGAACTTTGAACCTGGAACCTTGAACTTTTGAACGATTAATCGGGCTTCCACGTTCAACTTATAGAGCCGGCAGGGATTCTCGAGTAAAATTTTGCGGCTGAGCGACTCCGGCAAGTCTTTTCGGTTCACCAACGTGTCGATATCGCCGCTGAACTCATCCCACGGCCGCTCATGCGGAAAGTCGGATGCCCAAAGCAACTGCCCCGCGCCGATCAAGTCGGCCACCGTCGCCAACGTGCGTTCGTCGCGCTCGCACGCGTAGAACAGATTCCCGCCGCGCATGATTTCGCTGGGCGTTTGTTTGGTCGGATGCGGCCAGCGACTCAGCCGGTGCTCCCAGCTCTCGTCCAATCGATCCGCCAGATACGGCACCCAGCCGCAACCGGATTCAAGATAGGCGAAGCGCAACCTTGGAAACCGCTCGAACACGCCGTAGATCATCATGCTCGTCAGTTGCTGCATCTGTGCGAACGGGTGGCTCAATGGATAAACTCCGGCAAAAGACTGGAAATGATCCAACCCTAACTCCACCGCCGGCCCGCTGTGCACGGCCAGCGGCACGTCGAGACGCTCCGCCACCTGGTAAATCGGATCGAACTCCGGCAGTCCGACGCCGCGCATCGGGCTCATCACGGCGGGCAACATGCCGGCGACCATGCCGAGATCCCGCACGGCGCGTTCCAATTCCTTGGCCGCTTCGTTCGGATCCTGCGGCGCGAGTAACGCGACCCCTTGAAAGCGCGAGCTCACGCTCAAGAAATCGTGATGCAGCCAATCGTTGTATGCCCGCGCCAGCGCCACCGCCCAATCCCGATCGCGCTGCAGGCCAATGTTCAAGCCTTCGTTCGGATAGAGCACGGTCAGCGCGATTTCCGTCGCGTCGAGAAAACGCAGCCAAAGGTCCACGCTTGGATGCTCCCGCTTCTCGGGCGACAAAGCTCCCCGCGCCCAACCATCCCAGGAAAACAGCGGATACTCGCGCTTCCCCTTCACCGCGCGAAACTGCGTCGGCATAAATTCACGCAACTCCCGATCGCGTTCGAGCACATGCCCGTCAGCATCGATAACGGGAAAAGATCGTTTCATATCCTATCCTCCGGCGCGAATCTCCTACGCCACAGATGCAAATCTGCGCTCTACCGTTCTTGTACTACCCGCCTCTCGTTTTCGTCAACATGGGCACACGAAAACGGACAAAACCTCGTTGTTGACTAGTGAAATGCGTTATAGGATGTTTCCAATCACGGACTCGACCGAATCGAGTGTTATGTAAAGCTGCTAGAATTCGTTGAGCAATCCAAAGAAGGAGGAACGAACAATGGCGCAAACGATTTCCATACATCCAAAGGTGGATCAGGGAATAAAACCTGCAGCCGCGAATTTTACGAGTAGCACGCTGCTCTGCCACTGCTCTGACAAGAAGGTATCGGTAGCGATTGAGGGGCAATGTGCTCACAACCATGTGTGCGGTTGCACTAAATGCTGGAAGCCGGCCGGCGCGCTGTTCTCGCAGGTCGCCGTCGTGCCGCGCGACAAAGTCCGTGTGACTGCAAACGGGGACAAGCTCGCCGTTGTGGATCAGAACGCGATCATCAAACGGCACGCGTGCAAAAATTGCGGCGTCCACATGTACGGCCGCATTGAGAACGAGAAACACCCGTTCTTCGGGTTGGATTTCATCCATACCGAACTGTCACCGGACGAAGGCTGGTCCCCGCCGGAATTCGCCGCCTTCGTCTCGTCTATAATCGAGTCCGGCACCAATCCCGCCGACATGGGCGCGGTCAGAGCGAGACTCAAGGAATTGAAGCTAGAGCCGTATGACTGCCTGTCCCCGGCGCTGATGGACGCCATCGCGACGCACACGGCGAAAGCATCGGGCGTGCGAAGTCAAAAATAACGGCGCGGCACCATGACTCGCATGCCGGCTAGGACACCTGACGAAGCGGTCAAGGAGCTTGACCGAGCGTTTGCTCGTCGAGACATTGAAGCAGTCCTCGCCTTCTACGAGGACAGCGCTGCCGTTGTCGTGGAACCAGGTCGCATTGTCAGGGGAAAAGAAGAGCTGCGTAAATTCTTTACCCAACTTTTCGCGCTCAAAGGGCAAAGCGCAGCAGCTCTAGACTCACGTCATTGAAGCAGACGATATCGCCTTGTTCATATCGAAGTGGCGGTTTACCGGCGAACAGCCAAGCGGTGAGCCCTTTTCAAGTGAGTCGGTAGCAACGATGCGTTTCGGAAAGGCACAGACGGCAACTGGCGCATACTCATTGATAACCCCTTTGGTCCAGCGATCTTGGAGAGCACCGGTACCTAATCAGCGGTTGTGATCAGGTCGTGACGGATACAGAGAAGGACACAGACATGGACAAGATCGCATCGCTCAAAATCTTGCGGCTGTGGAGAACCACTTCCACAGCGAAGCCCTGAACGAGGTCGAAGCGGCGCTCGAGACATTTACGGACGATATTGTTTGGGAAGCTCCCGCACCGAACGGCCTTAATCGGTCATTCTCCGGAAAGGGACCTATTGCAAAAAACTACCGGGAACTCTTTGCGTCGATGCGCAATGTGAAATTCCAGTTTCTTCAGCGTTTCGCGACCGAAGATCGCGTTGTGGATGACAGTATCGTGACGTTCCAGGTCGCGAAGGACGGGTACTGGCATTTTCCGCTCGGCACCAACGTCGAAATGCGCCTGGTTCACATCTTCGAGATGCGCGGTGGCTTGATTTCGAAGGAGATTGTCTTTGACATGGGCCGCGTCGTGTAACGAGGCACGGGATGCGTCGAGGCCTAACCGCGCTGTTGCAGCGGACGGCTGAAGGCTACGGCTGAAGGGCAGCGCCGGTGATGCAGCAACTTTTCGCCGACTTGCGCGGGAACCAGGCAGAGACAAACCGCTTTTTCGAGACTCTCGCGGGGACGGAGCCGATCACGGAATTCTTCTCGCCGGAAAACATGCAGCGGATAGCAAGCACTGCAGCCCCCGGGTGTAAGCGTGCTCGGTAGGAAGCTATCCATTCGCTTAAAGCATCAGCGAGGAGGCTCATGAGGATCGCACACTGTCGTTGTAGTACTTCCTCCGGCGGTATTCCGCGTTGACAGAGCGACTATATCCTGTTTAAGCTCTGCGCGTCATTTGCTGAAGATTGTGGTCCGAAATGTTTTTCATTGGCCGTGTTCCTTTTACTGGCCCTGTAAATGTGAGGATCCGCTCATGAGAAAATCTTCGCGTCGGATCGCCGTGGCATTATTTGTCGCGTTGCTCCTGTTCACGACACGTCTAGAAGCCCAAGCACAGCTGAAACGGGAACCAGCAACAAAGCTCACGTTGGGGGTTGTTTTCCAAGGCCCACGTGATCCGGTGACAGAACACTTTCGTCCTTTTGTGAATTACGCTGCTCGCAAGCTCACGCCGACCGGGGATACCAAGGGAATGGTTGTTGTCGCGCCAACGGCGGGGCAGATGATGAAACTGCTTGAAGAGAAGCGCGTCGATTTTTACATGGAAAGCCCCTATCCCACCTATGTTATAAACCGCTTGGGTGCCGCCAGGCTATTGGTCAGACGTTGGAAGGGGGGAATTGCCGAATATCGCAGCCTTATTTTCACTAACAAAGAAAGCGGCGTCGCGCGGCTCGAAGATCTGCGCGGCAAAATCATCGCATTCGAAGATCCAGGCTCGACGTCCGGTTATTTCCTGCCCAAGCTTTTTCTGCTCAAGAAAGGATTTTCCGTAATGGAAAAGGCCAGCCGCGAAGCCAAGGTCTCGGCCACCGAGATCGGCTACATCTTCGCCGATACCGACAAAAATATTTTCAATCTCGTGGTGCAAAAAAAGGTGGCGGCGGGGGCCTTCAGCAATGACGACTTTGCGCATGTGAGCGATACGAGCAAAGCGTCAATATCGATGCTCGGTGAAACCGAATCCATGCCTCGCCATCTCGTATCAGTGCGCAAGGATGTTCCAGAACCGGTCGTGAAGCGCCTCAGGGAAATTCTTCTCAGCATGCATCAGGACAAGGAAGGGCAAGACATCCTACGAAAAGCCGATAACACGACAAAATTCGATTCTCTGCCGGGAGGCGAAGAAATGGTTCGGCGAAAGCTCGTGGACTTGTATCGCCAGCGCCAGCGCTAGCGAGCTGCACGGAACGCGTTTGAGCTTTCTTCACTCCTTGCCGGCATACGACTGGTCGCAACGGCTTTAAACGATACTGGTGTACAAATCATGCTCGCTCACGGTGCGCTTGAGCCGGCGTCAAAGCTTGGGTGATAGATGAAGCGGCAGCCGGTCGCCGCTCGGCGGCATAACGTTCGATTACAATACTAACCGGCACAGCCGATGCCGATTCCACGAAAGACATGCGCACGCTTGTGTTGGCGGAATATTCCTCCGGGGTTATCGCTGTTTCCGGGGTTATCGCTGTTTCCGCGTTGACAGATCTGCTTCGTCCTGCCTAATCTTGCTTTAGAATTTACAAAGGAGGCGAAATCGATGAAAGCTATTCGCATCCACAATTTCGGTCCGACGGAAGATGTCCTTCAGTACGAAGATGTGCCGGCACCGGACCCGAAAGCCGGCGAGGTGCTGATCAAAGTTGAAGCGGCGTCGCTGAATCGCGCCGACTTAGGCTTGCGCAAAGGCGCTTACCGGATTTCGCCCGATCAATTGCCGGTGATCCCCGGCCGCGAGTTTGCCGGCACGATCGATAAGCTCGGCGCCAATGTCACTGAATTCAAAGTCGGCCAGCGCGTCGTCGCCTATCCGAGTCTCGGCGGCTATGCGGAATACGCGGTGGCAAAGACCGCCGACGTGCGGCCCGTGCCGGAGGGCATAACTTCCGCACAGGCTGCGGCAGCGCCGACGGTTTTTCTTACTGCGTGGTTCGGCTTATTGACCGACGGCAACTTGAAATCCGGCGAATGGCTGCTCGTCCAAGGCGGCAGCAGCGGCGTCGGCACGGCGGCGATTCAAATCGCCAAACATCTGGGCGCCAAAGTCATCGCCACCACCGGGAGCGAAGAAAAAGCCCGCCGGCTCCGCAAACTCGGCGCCGACGTGACCATCGATGTCTCTCAAACCGACTTTCCCCCTGAAGTCATGCGCGCCACCAACAATCGCGGCGTCGATGTGGTACTGGAAATGATCGGCGGCGAAGTTTACCAAAAAAGTCTGCAAGCGCTCGCACCCGGCGGCCGCCTGTTTTCCATCGGCGGCGCCTTCGGATCGATTCCCGATTCGCCGCCGGCTCTGGGCGAAGGACGGAAAGCGACGCGCTTTTCGATCACCAATTATTTGAAAGCCAAGCCGGAAGATTTCAAGCAGCTCGATGAGATTCTCAAGCTCGTGGCGGAGAAAAAATTCCAAATACCCATCGACAAGAGCTTTCCGATATCCGAAACCCGAGCGGCGCAACGCCATCTTGAGGGGCGGGAGCATTTCGGCAAGGTCATGTTGACGATGTAATCGGGACATTGAAAAAGATGTATGCTTCATTGCTCGCAGACTTATTGGTGGCGTGAATAGGAATCAGCCGATAGTTTAGCGAAGACATTCCCAAATTCATTTTCTCCCCCTTGACGGGGGAGAATTGAAGAGGGGGGTGAGTGCCATGTCGTGGCTCTTCGACGGGACGCAAGTGAGAACCCCTATCCCAACCTTCCCCCATCTAATAACGGGAGAAGGAGTTTAATGCCCAAAATACGAGCGATAACAAACCTCAAGTAACCAACAAAACATCTCCGCCGAAAGGAGCCACTATGTCGTTCAAGATCACACGCGTCGGCCAGCTTGTACTCAAAGTCAAAGACCTCGAACGCTCGCGCAAGTTTTTCACCGAGGTGATGGGCTTTCCGCAGGTCGGCGAGAACGACCGCGGCATGCTGTTCTTCAGCACCGACGTTGATGACAATCACCACATGCTCGCGATCAGAGAAGGAAGGCCAGGCGCGCCCATGCCGGACCCCGAGCAGATCGGCATGGAGCATGTCTCCTTCGAAGTCGCTACGTTTGGCGAACTGCAGGAAGTCTATCGCAAATTCAAAGCGCACGACGTGAAATTTCGCCAGATGATTTTTCACGGCGTGACCAAGAGCATTTATTTCTACGATCTGGACGGCAACATGCTCGAAGTCTATTGCAACGTGCCGCCGGAGGAATACCGCAAATCTGTTCCCAACCCGTATTACAACTACGGCAGCATCGAAGACGAGCTGGCCGGAAAAGTCCCGCAAAAACCGGGAACGATCGCGCCGTAAATCAGTATGCGTCATTCAAACAATCGAGAAACACGACCTCCTTCCATCATTCCAACACCCCAGTACTCCATCACTCCAGTCACTCTTTTGTCTCTGTAGCCGCTTTCCCATCGCTCTGTTAAAATATCGTGAATGGACGAATCCACGGAAAAACCGCCGCAGGATAGAGAGCCGGACCTCGGCGGTATGAGCGACGAAGACCTTTTAGAGACCCGTATCTGTGACTTGAAGCTCAGGATTTCCGGCACCGAGCTCGAATCGAGGATTGAAAAATTCAATGCCGAGCTCGGCGCAAAAAATATTTTAGTCAAACCCATCTGCTACCTCGGCGAGGAATGGTATTGCCCCGAGGGCTGCGCCACCATCGCCATGCCCTTTTATCTGGCCCATCCGCGCTTGAAAAAGCTCGAAGAGAAAATGATGATGGAAGTCGAGGGCGGCACCGAGGCCTGGTGCATGCGTCTCCTGCGCCATGAAATGGGCCACGTGCTCAATCACGCCTATCTGCTGGAAAAAGACAAAACCTGGCAGAAACTGTTCGGCCCCGTCTCGCTCGAATACTCCGAGAGCTTTCGCGCGCGGCCGTACAGCCGCGGCTTCGTGCGCCACCTGGACGGCTATTACGCGCAGAGCCACCCGGAAGAAGATTTCGCCGAGACCGTCGCGATCTGGCTCACACCCGATCTCGACTGGCGCCGCCAATATCGCGGCTGGAAGGCGCTGACCAAGCTCGAATACGTCGACGAGCTAATGAGCAAACTCGCCGGCAAACCGCCGCTGGTATTCGTCAAAACCAAGATGAGCGAGGCTTCGCGTTTGCGCTCGCGCCTGGCGCTCTACTACAAGCGCCGGCGCAAAACTTACGCCCAAGACTTTCCAGAATTTTTCGACGCAGATCTACGCAGGCTCTTCGTCGACGCGGAGGCAGCCCCGGATAACGAGCGCGCCACGGTGTTTTTGCGCCGTTCGAGTAAGATGATTTTGCAGGCCGTCTCGACCTGGACCGGCGAACCGAAGTTCACGCTCAACCGTTTGCTGCGCGCTTTGACGGATCGTTGCGCCGAGCTGGATTTGCGATTGCGCACTCCGTCTGCGGGCGTCGAGGTCACGGCGTTCTTGGCGACGCTTGCGTCCCATTACCGGCTGACCGGCAAGTTCAAGAAGCCCTGAATCATGGTTCGAGCGAAAAAACGCCGCAAGGTCCTCGTCCTCTTCGACACCGCCGGAACACCGCCGGAAGATCAGGACTTCACCAAGGAATTGAAAACCGATGACTGGGCCGCCGAAGCGCACGTGATCGAGGCGCTAAAAAAACTCGGACATGAAGTGCGCACCATCGGCGTTTGGGACGAGCCCGGCATGATCATCGATGAGATCAAGGCCAACCCGCCCGACGTGGTCTTTAACCTGACCGAGCATTTCAACGAGGTCTCCGCCTACGATCGCAACGTCGCCGGCCTGCTTGAGATGATGGGCGTGCCCTACACCGGTTCGAGCCCGACCGGTTTAACGCTCTGCAAGAATAAAGGGATGGCCAAGGAGCTGTTGGCGTATCACAAGATTCGCGTGCCGAACTTCGCGATTTTTTCACCCGGCGCGGCGATCAAAAAACCTCCGCGCCTTCAGTTTCCGCTGTTCATAAAGCCCGCCGAAGAAGAAGCGTCCTACGGAATCTCCTTGGACTCTTTCGTCGAGAATGACGAAGCCTTCGAGGAAAGAGTTCGCTTCATCCACGAGCGCATGAACCAGGCGGCGTTGGCCGAAGAGTTTATCGAGGGCCGGGAAATTTACGTCAGCCTGCTCGGCAACGACCGCCTGCGCGTCTTTCCGTTTCGCGAGGTCATCTTCACCGAAGTCCCCGAAGGCCAGCCCAAGTTCTCCACCTTTAAAGCCAAGTGGGACGATGCTTATCGCAAACGCTGGGGCATCCAAAATGTCTTCGCCGAGCCCTTCCCGAACGGCACCGGCCAGCGAATCGTCAAGATCTGCAAGTCCGTTTATCGCGCGCTGCGCATCCACGGCTACGGCCGCATCGATCTCCGGGTTACGCCGCAAGGCGAGGTTGTCATACTCGAAGCCAATCCCAACCCCAATCTGGATCGCGACGATGAGTTCGCCCAATCGGCCATGAAAGCCGGTTTATCTTACGAGCGCTTGATTCAGCATATCCTGCGCCTGGCGCTGGCGAGGTAGAGATGCAGTCGGAGACAATGCAATCGGCCAATCCCGCGGTCAAAGTTCAACCAGGCAAGCCGCCGCCTTCGTGGGCTCGCCGCGCGCTGTTCTTCTCCAACATCCACTAGATTCAGTGCAGGTCGAAGCGTGCTGCTACTCACTTGCCTTGCTCGCCGTACAGCTTTTTGACGAATCCGCTCGCCTCGATTTCGCGCAAGAGGCGCGGATCGACGAAATCCTGGGGGTCGACGCCTTTGACGCGCGGGTTGGTCTCACTTACCTGAGTGATACCGAGCTTCATGTCTTCGATGTTCGGATAGGGAATTCTTTCGAATGCGTCGGCATAGACTCGCTGCGTCTCTTCGAGCATCGCCCGGTCCGTCGTATTGGTATATTTCCCGATGACGTTCATCGCAAAGTTCGGATCGCTCTTAAATCGATGCACCGCCTCGATGTGGGATTCGAGAAAGCGGCGGATCGCGGACTCCCGAGTGCGCAGTAATTTCTGCGTCACAATCACAGTGGAAAGCGGATAGCGGTATCCGAGGGTATTGTAGTCGACCAGGACGCGGAAACCCGCCGCGCGCGCGTGCAAGACGGATGGGAAACCGAACGTGCCACCTTCGATTTGCCCGGCTTTGAGCCCGGCCACCGTTTCCGGCAGGCCGCCCATTTGCCGGATCATCACATCACGGTCCGGCACGAGCCCGTTTTGGCGGAGATAGAGCCGCGTGAAAAAATCCGTCACAGTCCCGACCCGAGTAACACCAATGCTCTTGCCGCGCAGTTCCTCGAGCCGCTGGATTTGCGGCGCGGCGACTGTGAAAACGATAACCCGATTGACCGAAATGGCCACATAAACCGTATCCGCCCCCGCGAGCCTGGCAGCGACGCCGGCCGGACCGCCGATAGTCGCGATATCTATGCTGCCGCCGACAAGGGTTTGAACCGCCCGCGAGCCCGCCGCGATATAAACCAACTCCACGTCCAAACCATGGCGCTGGAATATTCCCGCCTCTTTCGCGATCCAAGGAATGGAAAAAGCCGCGGTCACTGCCGCGTAGGCCAGACGCAGCTTTTGCGGTGCTTCGCCGGCCCCCGCCGCGCCAGCGATCAAAAAACTTGAGAGAAAAACTGCCAGGAGCAGACTATTTTTGAAGCGAGGCAAAAAAGAGAACATCTTAAGTTCCTCCCATCGGACGTCGTTGCCAACCGCCAATTGTTTCGAATTACGCGACTAATCTAACGGGTTGCCGAGAAAGATCTCGGAATGCTTCGAGAACCTCAGCATGAACGGACAACATCAACGCGTCAAAGCCCTCCGTTCGTCCTGAGCCGTGTCGAAGGATTCTGCGAGAGAGTTTTCATGAACCTGCTAGAAACCATTCCTGACTTACACATGATCCACGTCGCCGCCGTCCTCAGGATCGGTGTCGAGGAACAACTCTTCGATTGACCTTGCTTTACTCGTCAACCCCTGCTGGTAGCAGTAGCGAATGACGGTTTCGAGATTGTTTCGATTGGCCTCGCCCAAGCCGTAGACCCATGGATCAGGTCCGAGAATTTTGCGCTCTTCCTCATACTCGGTTCTCACCCAGGCGAGCGGCGTGATGCGCGGATTCGCCAACCGCTTGTAGGCGATGTTCTTGGCCTTCTCGAAAGCCTTGACCAAACTGACCGCGGCCCAGCGATATTTGTCGACGATCTCCTGTTTTATCACGGTCACATGCATGATCGGGAAGATACCGGTTTGCTGGAAATACTCGCGCTCGACGGTCTTGTAGTCGGGGAATAAGCGCGCGACCCGCTTGTCACCGGCGACGATCGGCTCCGGAATATAGGGATTGATCATCGCCGGAATCTCGCCCACGGCAAGCATGGTATCCATCGACTTGCCGGCGGGAATCATCTCGATCCTCAATCCCGGCGGCGGCGTGAACGGTACATCTTCGCTGCGGTCGACGACCCAGGTGATCGACTTGTGCGGCACGCCGTAGTGCTGCTCGAAAATACCGCGCAGCCAAATATTGCCCGCGGGCTGAAAGTTCGTGCCGCCGACCCTCTTGTCAATCAAATCCTTCGGCGTCTTGATGCCGGAATTGACGTTCACAAAAGCGAAGCCGTGACGAAAACGGCGGTGCAGAAAGACTGGAATGGCCGCCAGCGGATCGCCATGGTCGCGCGACATCAAATAGGCGCCGACGTTAAACTCGCACACGTCGAACTCCTGATTGCGCGCCATGCGCCAGTGGCGCTCGCGCGGACCGTGGCCGGTCAGGACAACGAGCTCGAGACCGTCGGCCTCGACGGCGCCCTCTTTCAGAGCGCGAATGATCTCGTAGTCGCCGACCGCGACGGATAGTCTGATTTTTGCTGCCATCCAGGATCTCCTTCTCCCGGTTGGAGTGATGGAGTATTGGAGTGTTGGTCTTCTTACCCATTACTCCATCACTCCATTACTCCAACTCTCCCACCTCTTCAGTTCCCGTACAGTTTCTGCACGAATCCTTCCTTTTCGATTTCGTCGATCAGGCTCATATCGATAAATTCCTCCGGTCTTTTTTGAGCGGCGTCGATCGAGGCGAGGATGTTTTTGATCCCTTCGAGCTCCGTGCGCGGCGAGCGCGACAAGCGTTTGGCGAAGAATTCGTAAGTACCCTCGACTGCCTCAGGGTCTGTGACCTGGAGGTGCTTTCTCAGAATCTTGAGGCTTCCTTGCTTATTGGTCTTAACGTAGTGCATGCCTTCGATTTGCCCTTTGATGAACCCTTTGATGGC
>JBOHVN010000207.1:0-3480 GCA_050735675.1 Binatia bacterium
CTTCCGGCCGAGGCGGAAGCGCGACCCGGAATCCAGAAAAATCAAAAACTTCTACATACCCGCTGTGGTGACTATTTGTCGCAGCCACAACTCTATGATCAGCACGGCGTTGGCAGGTATTAAACTGTCCAGGCCGCGATCACGATAAGCGAGGTGAGGACTCAAGCGTACCTTGCGGTAGCCGCCCTGCTTCATGCCGATCAGCGAATGCTCGACGCCGGCGATGGCCCGCCGCGAGCCGAGGTTTATCGCGTGGTCTATGAAGCGATAGCCGTCTTCAGTCCTGATCATCGTCGCGGGCAAATAGTCGGCTTGGCGCTCGTTCATCGGCACTTCGTCGCCTTGGTTAAGGAATATTTTTACATTGTAAACGACGTGATCGCCCTTCCTTGCCGGTTTTCCGATCCCTTCGCGCTCGTCCAATAGTTTAATGCCGCTTTTCAGTCTCATGCCGTCCTACTCCCACCGGACGGTGTCCCCAACATTGATTTCGGCATCGGTTAAGACCTTGGCGAACGCGCCGCCGCGCCAATCGGCATACATCGCCGCTTGCAGCCCAGGCAAAGCCTCGTCCATCCGCTCGCACGGTCTATTTTCGCCGCCGATCTGCAGCCGCGCCTGGCCGACGCGCAGCACTTTGCCGCGGGAATTGGCGAGCGCTATTCCGCTTACGAGAAGATTCGCCCGGCGCGCCGCCGGCGACCCTCCGCCGCCGAGTTCTCTCATCAAGCGCTGCCAAAGCTCCTTTTCCAGCAAGGTCACCTGCCGCGAACCGCCGCGGTCGGCGCTACCTTCAAGCCCCTGGTTGGTGATCAAGCGAACTCGCTGCACCGTGTCCATCGGTCCGCGATGCGCGCGCTTGATCCAGATCGCTTCCAAACGCGCGGCGCTTTGTTTGCTGTTTTCGTTCATGGGCTGGATATTAGACGCAAATCATTGATGGCTCCGAACCGGCGTCCCTTCACAAAGTTTCACGGCTTCGGATGAACCGGATCGATCCAGAATACGGCTTCCGGGTTTTCGACGGCCGGTATGTCCAGATTGACCACGATGGGTTCTTGGTCGCTGCGTACGACCACGCACGTGAGCGGCTCGGTCGGGTTGGCGTTAATTTCCTGATGGGGAACAAACGGCGGAACAAAAATAAAATCTCCCGGGCCAGCCTCGGCGATAAACTCCAACTCCTCGCCCCAGCGCATGCGCGCCCTGCCGCTGGTTACATAAATGATGCTTTCCAGTTGCCCATGATGGTGTGGCGCCGTCTTGGCGCCCGGATGGATGTGAACCGTGCCCGCCCAAAGTTTGTTCGCGCCAGCCATCGCTCGATTGATTGCCGCCGCCCGCGTCATGCCGGGTGTTTGCGGCGTGTTGAGGTCGAGTTGATGGCTCGAAACAATTCTGACGCCGTGATTTCGCCAATCGTTAACCATAAGATCTCCCGCTTTGCGATCGGTTGAATTTAACTCACCACGTAGCGATCGATATCCCGGCTGAACTCGAGACCCAGCCCCGGTTTCGTCGGCACGGCCAATTCGCCTTTCACCGGCACGGGCACTTCTTCAAATAGCTTGAACGACCACGGCATGTACTCCACCGTCAGCCCGTTGGGACTAGCCGCGACCAAATGCACATGAATCTCCGGTAACAGATGGCTCACCACCGGAAGATTGAACGCCTCGGCCATGGCCGCCACTTTCATCCAGTTGCTAATGCCGCCGACGCGAATCAAATCGATCATGACGATGTCGACGGAATGGGCTTCGATCATGTGGCGAAACGGCGTGATGCCGTATAAACATTCGCCGCCCGCCAGCGGCGTGGCCAGCGCGCCGGCGACCCGGGCGAGGCCGCTATAGTCGTCATGGACGGTAACATCTTCCAGCCAATAAAAGTGGACGTCCTCGACGCGTTTGCCGATGTCGATCGCCTGGTGCACGGACCAGCGCTGGTTGATGTCGCACATGAGATCGATGTCCGGTCCGACGGCTTCACGGATGCGGCGCGCGTGCTCGACTTCGCGTTCCGGCGTCGTGCCGCCGGGCAGTGCCAGCTGGGTTTTCATCTGTTTGAAGCCCTTTTCAACCAGGGTTTGCGCTGCCTTGACGAGATGATCCAGCGGGTAAGCGCGCACCAGCGCGCCGCTGGCGTACGCCGGCACGCGATCGCGCAGTCCGCCGAGCATGGCGCCGAGCGACTGGCCGAGATCTTTGCCCTTGATGTCCCAAAGCGCCATGTCGATGCCGGCGATCGCCAAGGTTAAAATTCCGCCCGGGCCGCAGCTGGCCGCGGTGGTTCGGAGCTTTTGCGTGAGCCCATCGATGCGCAGCGGGTCATCGCCGATGATGAGCTCGCCGAGCTGATCGATCGCGTGCTTCAAGGTCGCGCTCAGAGCCCCGCCGAAAAAGCTCACACCGATGCCCTGGATACCGTCTTCGGTCTCGACTCGAACGATGACAAAGTGATTGTGCGAACGAAAATACGGCGGCCCGCCGGCCAACGGCTCGTCGACCGGCACACGCACCACCTGGGAGCGAATAGTTTTGATTTTCATCGTCACCCCTGCAGCGAAGCTTCTCGATTGTGTGATGGCCGTGGCGCGAGCTGAGCGCATCAACGGCTGGTGCAACGATAGAATAATTTATTCTCAATTTCCATGTGCCGGATGATCCAAAATTTTGTGCTTTAGCCCTCAACCCATCGTTAGAATATTGTTATGATCACCTCGGACGGCTCGAATTCATGCTCATCATGCCACGAGAAGAACGGCGCGCCTACTCGCGCCGGCTGCGGCCTTATCTGTTTGCGAGTCTGGCGCTGTTCGCGTTGGGCATCGTCGCGGGTTTAGTTGCTGTCTATCGAATTCCTTCTATCGCTGATCATTTCCAAGACATGCTTGCCAATTTCGTGAGGATGTTTGCCGGCATGCCGCCACTCAGGCTTGCCGGCGCGATCTTCTTGAACAACGCGTTTAAGACTCTCTGCGCAATAGTATTAGGATTGTTTATCGGCATCGTCCCGGTAATCTTTTTGTTGGCGAATGGCGTCGCTCTCGGCGTGGCCATGTCGATCTCGACTCAAGCGCGCGGCCTGTGGCCGTCACTGTTAGCCATTTTGCCGCACGGGATACTCGAGCTGCCTGCCGTGTTCCTGGGCACGAGTATCGGGCTCCTGATCGGGCGGCAGGCGGCGCAGCGGCTCGCCGGTCGCGCTGAAACCCCGATCGGCGCCGAAGTTCTGCAGGGAATCAAATATTTTTGCACGGTGATCGTGCCTTTGCTGCTGGTTGCCGCGTTCGTCGAAGCTTTTCTTACCGCCGCTCTGGTTTCGCCGCGGAACTGAAACACCCTCGGCTTCAAGCCGAGAGGTTCTGAATTTGTCGACTGGAAGTCGACTCTTAATCCCGTCGTTCCGGCCTTATCGTCACCCCGGTGAAAACGGGGTCCATTCCCATCCCCTTAACCTGGATACCGTTTTGCAACG
>JBOHVN010000208.1:0-22261 GCA_050735675.1 Binatia bacterium
CACGACTCTTTGCTGTCCACTTTCAGCTCAAAATGATAGAAGTATGTCACAGAAACAACTTGGCCCATGTCGCACCCGTAAGATTTTTTACGAGTTTCGCGACAGAAACTAGCTAGACCGTCTTAATCCTCACCGCGGAGACCCAGCACGGCTAAGCCGCGACCGAAATTCGGAATGGCTCGCGCAAAGGCGCAAAGGGCGCCAAGGAAAGCCATGACTCCGAACTTTGCGTTCTTGGCGTCTTGGCGCGAGCAAAATGCCAGTACCCAGCATTTCTTGATAAAACACTCTTCCCTCGGCGTACTCCGCGCCTCTGTGGTGAAAGCTCTTCGTCACCCGACGTAGCGCAGCCCTTCGACGATGCGCGTCGTTAAAACTCGCCGCAACGGAATCAAAGAGGCGAGCAGGCCGACGGCCAGACCGGCGATGCCGCCGATCGCGATCGTCTCAGGCTTGATGTAAAACACCGGGAACCAGCCCTTCGGCAAAGCCGTTTGAAATCCGTCCACCGCGGGAATCGTCACCATCAGTCCCAGCGCGCTGCCGATGATGGAAAGGATCATCGACTCGCCGGCGAGCAGAAAGAACAGCTGTCCGCCGGAAAAACCCAACGCCTTGAGCACGGCGAATTCATGGGTGCGCTCGCGCGCCGACATGACCATGGTGTTGCCGACCACGAGCAGGATAATGCCGATAATCACAAACGACATGATGTTCATTGCCGTGATGACCGCGCTGGCGGCCGACAAGAAACTTTGCTGAAAGGCGCGCTCGGTCTCGGTTTTCGTTTCGGCGCGCGAGTTGGCGAACATATCGTCGATTTCCTGAGAGATCGTCGCCGAGTTGTCCGGATCGCCGATGCGCACGATATACCAGCCGATCTCGCCGGCCCTCTCCGGCATTTCCTGGCGCACTCTTTCGTCGAGATATTTATAGTGAAACATCATGGTCGCGGGATCGGTGGTCTGGTCGCGCGGCTCGTAAATGCCGCGCACGACAAACTCCCATTGGCCGGGAAAAAGATCGCCTTCGATTGGCATGATATCGCCGATCTTGAGATTGTAGCGGCGCGCGAGATCGATGCCGATGATGCAGGCGTTGCGCTCGCGCTGAAACGCTTCGAACTGCGCGCGAGGGATCAGAAACTCCGGGTAGACATCGAAGAACGTGTCGGAATCGACGGCCAGCCGGGCGAAGAACTGATTTTTGTCGATATACACGCCGGAAAACCACGCGGCGTAAGTCACCTTATTCACGCCCGGCACTTGCGCGATGCGATCGCGATAGGCAAGCGGCAGTGAAAAGACAAACGATACGGCATGCCGGGTGATCAGCCGGTTCGCCGCCGACGCCTCGACGCCGGCGTACCACGCCGTGACGACCGTTTGCAATAATCCAAAGGCCATGACCGCCACGCCCACGCCGACGATAGTCAGCAAGCTGCGCAGCTTGTGGCGCAGTGTGTTGCGAAAGAGCAGCTTCAGAAGCTCCACGGTAAACGTCCGTAGTGGAATATGGAAAGTTTATTCACGGTGCTCGCACGGTCCGTCGTGATTGTGTTCGTGAAACCTGATGTACGAATCCGGCCGAGCACGAGCACTAACCACGAACACGTTAGAGAGCGCGCCGATCGAGCGCAAGAACCCCCTCTTGGTCTCCCCCTTGTTAAGCTTGTTAGGGGGGAGAGATAGTAGGGGTCGGCGATTCGCGAAGAAAGCAAAATTAAGTTCATGCCGCGCAGGCTGCTCTACGCCAACTCGCCTTTCTCCAGATGCCGCGTGGTGCGCGCCCGCTCGGCCGCGCGGGGATCATGGGTTACCATGAGAATGGTTTTTTTAAGCTCCCGGTTGAGCCGCTCCATCAGCTCGAGCACCTCCTCCGCGGAAGTTTTGTCGAGATCTCCGGTCGGTTCATCGGCGACCAGGATCGTCGGATCGGTGGCAATCGCACGGGCGATCGCCACGCGCTGCTCCTGACCGCCCGAAAGCTGGCGCGGATAATGATGCAAGCGCTCCACCAGACCGACTACCTGCAATGCCGTCTCGGCATGGGCGCGCCGTTCTCTTTTGGACAGCGGCGTAAGAATCAGCGGCAGCTCGACGTTCTCAACCGCCGTGAGAACCGGAATCAGATTGTAAAACTGAAAGATGAAACCGACGTTACGCGAGCGCCAGACCGCCAGCTCGGTCTCGCTCAGCTCGGTAATATCCACGCCGCCGATCAGAATCTTCCCCGAGGTTGGCTTGTCGATGCCGGCGATGAGATTGAGCAGCGTCGTCTTGCCGGAGCCCGAGGGCCCCATGAACGCAAGGAACTCGCCCTCGGGAATCTCGAGATTGATGTTGCTGAGAACCGGTATTTCGAGGCTGTCGCGGTGATAGGACTTGTACAGCTCTTCGACTTGAATCAGCGGCGCTTCCATTCGTGCAAGAGACTCTCAGTTGGATTTCTGGGTTACCTTCACACCGGCTTTGATCTGTTCATCCGCCTTGGCGATGACTTTCTCGCCTTCCTTAAGGCCGCCTTTGATCTCCACCGAGCCGCCCAACTTGCGCCCGACGCTGACCGGCACCTCTTCGGCGCGATCTTCTTTGATTTGAAAAACAACTTCCCGGCCGTCGCGCTCCGCCACCGCCGCCGCCGGAACCGTCAGCACCGGCGCGCTGTCGGGATTCACAGCGGAGCCCGCGGCGAGAAAAGTAATTTTTGCGCTCATCTCCGGCAGCACGCGCTGGTCGTATTCCTTGAATTTGATTTTTACGAGCACGGTTGCCTTTGCGCGATCCGCGGTGGGCACAATATTCGCGACGAAACCCGGATAGCGCTGTTGCGGATAAGCGTCCAGGGTAATCTCGCACGGCTGATCGCGCGTCACCCGGGTGATGTTCGCCTCGGACACGTCGGCGTCGACTTCGAGCGACGACATATCGGCGATCGTCACCACCGCCGCTTTCGAGCTCGCGGCGCCGGCCAGGGGCGCGACGATCTCGCCAACGTCGGCATTTTTCTTCAATACCGTGCCATTGAACGGCGCGATGATGCGCGTGTTCTCTACCGCCACTTCCGCTTCCCGTAGCCCGAACTTGGCGGCTTCGATGGTTGCCGTGACTCTTTTATAGCGCGCGTCGGCAACGTCGTATTCCACCTGGGCGATCATTTCTCGCTTGAGCAGAACGCGCATGCGCTCGAGGTTTTTCTTGGCGTCGTAAAGATCAGCCTCGGCGATGCTTAGATTCTGCCGCTCCCGCTCGCGCGCCGCGACCACATCCGCGTCTTCGAGCCGGGCGATCACCTGGCCCTTTGTAACTTTGTCGCCTTCCTCGACACCCAAAAAGACCAGGCGGCCCGTGCCCTTGGATGCCACCGCGGCTTTACGCCGCGCCACCACGTATCCGCTCGCCGTCAGCACCGCATCGGCCTGGGACGGCGACGTGAGCGACGCGGTGGCCAACTGAACTTCAATACCGGGGTTGAGCCAGTCTTTAAAAAATACTACAGCCGCGACGACGAACGCGAGCGCGACCAACCAGCCGATGATCTTACCCGCCGATCGAGATCTTCGCGGTGGTTTTGTTCCTTGCGGCGAGCGATTGATCCGCAGTGATGATAGATCCGCGTCTCTCGTTGCCATAAATTAAACAAGAGTACGGAGAATTTGCGGTTTTTCAACCCAGTGACAAAATGTTAACGTGAGCCATCATGAGCGTAAACACTTCGTGGAATCCCGAGAGCTACGCCAAGAAGGCGCGCTTCGTTTCCGAACTCGGTGAGCCCTTGCTGCAATTGCTCGCGCCGCAACCGGGGGAAAGGATTCTGGACCTCGGCTGTGGCGACGGCGCGCTCACTGAGAAAATCGCAGCCGCGGGCGCGATCGTGTACGGAGCCGATTCCAGTTTGGCACAGGTCGAAGCCGCGCGCCGGCGCGGTTTGAACGCGTTCGTCATAGACGGGCGGCAGATTGCCTTGAAACAACTCTTCGACGCCGTATTCACCAATGCCGTGCTGCACTGGATTCAACCTCCCGACAAAGTCGTAGAAGGCGTCGCACGGTGCTTGAAACAAGGCGGCCGATTCGTCGGCGAGTTTGGCGGCAAAGGTAACGTTGAGACCATCCGCGCCGCGCTGCATAGCGCCCTGCGCAAGCGCGGCATCGACCCGTGGAGCGCCGATCCCTGGTACTATCCGTCGCCCGAAGCATACCGGCAATTGCTAATACGATCCCGTTTTGCCGTCGATTATTGCGAGCTCATCCCGCGCCCGACGAAACTCCCAGGGGATATTCTTGAGTGGCTGGGCGTGTTCGCCCAACCGTTTACCAATTCCCTGCAAGAATCGGCTCGAGAGAGTTTTCTGACGGAAGTCCGAACCGCCGTACAACCGGCGTTGCGGAAAAACGGCAGTTGGTTCGCGGACTACGTACGGCTTCGTTTCAACGCCGTCGCGCGCCCGTAAACAACTGACAAGAGCTGAAACTACTACGGATCGTCCGCTGATTTTAGCCCTCCATATTTTCAAGTGAGCCTTGAACTAACTTAATGTGATATCTTAGGTTGGCATTTGTGCTCTCTGGAAGCATTGAGCCGGCCGGCCAGAGGCGAGTATCAGCGTCGGCTTGATCGCGCCGATCCCAAGACGACAGCTTGAAAAGCGCGCTCGATTACTGCTAAGCGACTAGCAAAGCTCAATCCTGGAGGCTTCATGCAATTTTGCAGATTGTATACCGGCGACGATGGCCAATCTCATTTCGAGGATTTGCGCCAGAGCGGCGGAGCAAAATACTTTCTGATCAACCTACCGGTCAAGACCCTGGTATTTAAGAACGATATCAATCGCGACGACCTTCACGGCTGGCACAACGCGCCGCGCCGCCAGTGGTGCATCACCCTCGCCGGCAGTGTGGAAATCGGCATCGGCGACGGCACCAAGAAAACTTTCGTACCAGGAGATGTTTTTCTCGCCGAAGATCTAACCGGTCAGGGCCATACCGCGCTGCCGAAGGACTGGGTGCGGGCTTTCGTCCACGTTTAGCCCCAGGAGACGACATGCAAAATTCATTGCAATGATCTAGAACTGTTATCCGTGTCATCCCGAGCTGAGGCGAAGGATCTGCTTTTATTCGATGCGCACCAGTACTGACACGTGGCGGTGAACGCCGACACACAGAAAAGCAGATTCTTCGTCGCCCGGCTCCTCAGAATGACCGGCTTGGTTGGCCTACTCTTTGATAAATTCCCGAATGATTCTGTGCGCATCCACGGGGTTCGAAAAGAAGTAACTATGGCGTTCATTGGGCAGCACAACGAGCGTCGAATTTGGAATCCCCTTGGCAAGAATTTCAGACGACGTCCGATGGTTGATCTCGCTGGTCATGTTCCGATCGTCCGCGCCCACAAGAATGAGCGTGGGCTGCTTAATATCTTTTAGTCGTTCGCTGGTGTCATGGCTTTGACGCGCCAATACGTGGCGCAGGTAAAACTCCACCGGACAGAGATTGTGCATTCGGACTTTCAGATAGTTTGCGATTTTTTCAGGATTGTTTCTGACGTACTCGTCCGTCCAACCCACCAGGATCGTATGGTCCCGTTCGTACTTCTCGTAACCCCACTCGATCATCTCCTTGCAGATCTTTAGCGGCAAACCCTTGGTCAGCGGATAATGAGCGCCGGTGGATGCTAAGACGAGTTTGTGAGCTTTCTTCGGATGATCGAGGGCGAGCAACTGGGCAACTCTGCCGCCCATCGAATGGCCCACGATGATGGCATCCTCAGCATTGAGATGATCCATCAATGCCACGACATCCTCGGCAAACATCGTGGTTGTATAATCGATGGACGGCTTGCTCGATTGACCGGTGCCGCGATAATCGTGAATGATCACGCGATGGTCGCGCGAAAATTCGTCCACTTGATGGATTTTCCAAACCTCGCCGTCGCAGGCCGTTTCGCTCAAAAACACCATCGGCCGGCCTTTGCCGTGCTCTTCGTAGTAGATTTCAACGCCGTTCACTTCGACCCTTGGCATTTTTGCTCCTCCTCCGACGATTGAGTTCAAAACGTTCAATCACTTCGCTCCGTTCAACCGTTCCCCTCGCTACACGGCCTCAGGAGGCCGTTACTCCGGATAGCCGGTTTCCTGAGTAGGCGGCGAAACCGCCGTATCGAAGGACACTCCGTTCAAAACGTGTTGAACGGCTTGAACGCAGCAAAGCGGTTGAACAGAGGCGCGGAGCGCCGGTTGAACGGGCGCAGCGACTTTCGATGCATATTCGAAGTACGCATTGTTGGCAAGATGCCGGATAATTCTTGACTCGAAGTACACCGGGGGATATCCGCTAAACCACGGCAAATTCGCTTGACGGCCAACCTCGTTTTCACGTAGTTTGCCTGCAGCCATTACCGCAATCGGGAGGTGCTCCATGCTGCGCCGGTTTATAATGGATTTGTGGTTCGCCATTGTCTTACTTGTACTCATTTCCGCGCATGCACGCGCTCAAGACAGAGTAAGGATCGGCTTAAGCTCCATCAGCGCCACTTCGGGGTCGATCTGGGTCGCCGAAGAAAATGGCTTGTTCAAGAAACATGGCCTCGATGCCGAGGTCATCATCATCGGCGGCGGCGCCGCGCGCGTCGTCAGCTCGCTGGTCGCCGGCGAGATCCAGTTCTCGGTGGGCGGCGGCGACGCGGTTATCCGCGCCGCTCTCAGGGGCGCCGATGGCGTACTCGTGGCCTCGCCGATGAAGACCGGGTTGCAAAGAATGATGGTCCGGCCCGAGATCAAGACGCCGGCCGATCTCAAAGGCAAGACAATTGCGGTTACCCGCTTCGGCTCTGCGTCCCATTGGGTGCTGCAACTCTTTTTGCGCAAGTGGGGCATGCGCACCGACGACATCAAGATGCTCCAACTCGGCTCGTCGCCGGCCATGTTCGCCAGCCTGGAAAAAGGCGGCGTCGATGGCGCCGTCTTCACCATCCCGACGTTTTTCCTCGCGGAAGAACGCGGCTACCGAGTCTTGGCCGATCCCGTGGAGATGGGAATCTATTACCTGCAGAACTCCGTCGACACTACGCGCAGTTACATCAAGCGCAACCGCGACCAGGCCCTGCGCGTCGTCAAGGTGCTCTGCGAAGGTCTCGCCTACTTTCAAAAAAATAAGAAGGAAAGTCTGGCCGTCCTGCAAAAAAAACTGCGCATTCAGTCGGCCCAGGAGCGTGACGTCAAGTACCTCGAGCTTTCCTATAAGCTGCTCGCCGACAAGTTCTACAACCGGGTTCCCTACGCCGATCCAAAAGCAATCGAAACCACGCTCGAGTTCATTTCTTCCGAGGAACCCAAAGCCAAAGGCGCCGACCCAAAACAATTTGGTGACGAAAGCTTGGTGAGAGAAGTGGAAGCCAGCGGATTCATCAAAGCGTTATACGAGAAGTAACCCGGAGCGAGCATGGCCGACTACAAAGAGATCCTTTACGACAAACAGCGCGGCGGTGTGCTGATCACATTGAATCGACCGGAAGCGCTGAACGCGATCACCCGGTCGATGTTGAAAGAGATCCATCACGCGCTCGACCAAGCCGAGGCCGATCCGGAGATTCGCGCCATCGTGCTCACCGGCGCCGGGCGCGCGTTCAGCTCCGGATTCGATCAGGCGACGACCAGCGGCCGGCGCAGGGACATCCAGTGGCCTTACGGCATTCAGACCGGCATGAGCGCGGCGGATCTGATGAACTACTGGAGCGCCGATGATGTAAAGCTCATCCGTATCTTTGAAATGACCAAACCCGTCATCGGCGCCGTCAGAGGCTGGGCGATGGGCGGCGGTTGTTGGATGGCTCTCTACACACACATCACCATCGCCGCCGACGACGCGATCTTCGCTCAACCCGAAGTGCGCCACGGCTCCAACACGACATTCATGTGGACACTGCTAGCCGGTTTCAAGAATGCCCTGCGCTACGGTCTCGTCGGCGATCACATCGACGCCCAGGAAGCCCTGCGCATCGGCTTGGTGAACAAAGTCGTTCCCGCCGATCAGCTTCTCGATGAATGTTTCAAGATCGTCGAGCGCATCGCTCACGTGCCGCCGGAGACCGTGAAGATCAATCTGCAGATCTCCACGATGGGACTGCAGATGATGGGCCTGCGCGACGCGCTGCGCATGGATGAGACGCTATCGATACCAGCCCACATGATGCTCAACGAAGAATTTCGCCGCCCGCTCGATGAGGCCCGCGCGATGCAGGGAACGAAGGCCTATTTGCAGATGCGCGATGGGCCGTTTCAGCCCGAGCCGTTTGGGCCGAGGGCGAGGAAGAAATGAAAAGGGAAAGAGTAGGAATTGGAGTGATGGAATATTGGAGTGGTGGAGTGATGGGTTTCGGATCCACTACTCCATTACTCCAACATTCCAGTACTCCATTCTTCGGTTACTCCATCACACCAAATTACTTGCCGCTATGAGCACACAGCTGTCTGACCCGCCGGCCTGGCGCGACCTCTCCCCGCTCATGAACCCGCGTTCCGTCGCGATCATCGGCGCATCACAACGCGGCGCGTCGGCGGTCAATCGGGAGCCGCGCGGCAACCGCGTCATCCGGAACTTGAGAAGCTTCGGCTATCCAGGCCGAATCATTGCTATAAATCCGAAATATAGCGAGGTCATGGATTGTCCCTGTTATGCCGATCTGGCGGCCGTCCCCGAGCCCGTGGACTGCGTCATTCTTGCGGTGCCTAATCAACATGTCCCCGATTTGTTGGATTCGGCCGCCGAGGCCGGTGTGCGCGCCGCCATTGTCTTCTCCGCCGGCTTCGCTGAGACCGGTCCGCAAGGAGAACAACGCCAGGCAAGACTCGAAACGCTCTCGCGCGAGCGCGGCTTTCTGATCTGCGGTCCGAACTGTTACGGCATCTTGAATGTCTTCGGCAAAGCGCCGCTGTTCGCATCGACGATTCCTCCAGGATTTCTCGCCGGCCCCGTCGCGCTGGTCTCGCAAAGTGGCGGCCTGAGCACGACGATCGCCAATGCCTTGATGCTCAACCGCCATGTCGGCCTGAGCCACATTGTTTCTTGCGGCAATCAGGCCGGTGCGACCGTCGAGGAATACTTTAATTACTTGATCGAGGACGACAACACCTGCGTTATCGCCGCTTTCGTCGAAGGTTTTAAGCAGCCCCAGAAGCTGCTCGAGGTTGCGCGCAAAGCCGTGGCACGTAATAAGCCGTTGATCATTCTCAAAGGCGGCCGGTCCGAAGTCTCCCGGCGCGCCGCGGCGACGCACTCGGGTTCTCTCGCCGGCGCCGCCGAAGTTATCGACGCGGCATTTCGCCAAACCGGCGTGGTCTCAGTGCGAAGTCTCAACGAGTTGATTGACGCCGTGAGCGTATTCTCCTGTGAGGCTTTCGTAAGGCATTACAAGGGCGGGCGGCGCATCGGCGTGCTTAGCGGGTCGGGCGGCGAGTGCACGCTGGTTTCGGACGCGGCTACGAACGCGGGCCTTGAAGTTCCCGAGCTGACGGAGACGACCAAAGCGCAATTGCACGACGCCATCGCCGACTTCGGCAACATGAACAATCCTCTCGACGGCACCGGCGCCATGTACGACGACGAGAAAATTTTTCCCCGGCTGCTCCAGGCGCTGATCGACGATGCCAACATTGACGTGGTCACGATCAACCTCGAGGCCAACGATCCCAGGCCGAAGGAATTGAAGAGCGGCAACCGCTTTGCCGCGGCCATAGAGAAGGCTGCGGCATCCAGCACAAAACCCATTGCGTGCTTCAGCTCGGTCGTCGGCGGTCCGGTCGATCCCGAGATCCTCTTGCCGTTGCGACAAGCGGGAGTGCCGCTGATGGAAGGCGCGGAGTGCGCGACAAACACAATCCGCAATGTAGCCGAGTATTTTGAATTCCACAGCATGACCGAGGCCGGCACGGCTAACCAATCCGCGGCACCTCTGGCCCGCAAAAAACTCGCTTCCGGGATTTTGCCCGCGGAGGATGCCTTCCGCCTTTTCGAAGAATTCGGCATTCCAGTTGTGCCGACGGTGCTTACTCGGAGCGCCGACGAGGCTGCGGCCGCCGCCGAGCGCATGGGCTTCGCCGTCGCGCTGAAGATCGAATCGGCCGAGATCACGCACAAGACCGATGTCGGCGGCGTGGCGCTGAAACTTTCAAATGCGCGCGACGTACGCGATGCCTACGCGAGAATTCAAAGTGAAGTGAGCCACCGCGTTCCCAGCGCCAAGATAGAGGGTGCCGTCGTCCAGCGGATGGCGGGCGAAGGCGTTGACATGATTTTGGGGGTCACACGCGATCCGCTGTTCGGCCCGGTAATTCTCTGCGGCTTCGGCGGTATTCTTGCCGAATTGCTCAAGGATGTCGCCGTCGGCATTCCGCCGCTGTCACGCGGGCAGGCGCAGGACATGCTGCAACGGCTCCGTGGTTTCCCCATTCTCGGCGGAGTGCGCGGCAAACCGCCCGCCGACGTAGACGCGTTGTGCGGCGCGATCGTCGGGCTGTCACAATTGGCATCGAGTCTCGGCGACCAACTCGCCGGTTTGGACATCAACCCGCTCATCGTATTGCCGAAGAGCAGCGGCGTGGTTGCCGTCGATGCGCTGGTGCAGATCGGATAAGGAAACCATAAGTTCCAATCGTTCCATTGGTTTCAATGGTTCCAGATAATTTTGGCTTAAACGATTGGAACTTCTGGAACGATTGGAACAAATAAGTTTGGGAGTTTTGATGCCTGATTTCAGAGAAATTCTCTACGAGAAACAGCGCGGCGGCGTTTTGATCACGCTGAATCGTCCGGAGGCGATGAACGCGATCAGCCGGAGCATGATCAAAGAACTGCACCAGGCGCTGGACGAAGCGGAACACGACAAAGAGGTGCGCGCCGTCGTGCTGACCGGCGCGGGACGCGCCTTTTCCGCCGGCATGGACCAGGGAACCTCGTCGGGACGGCGGCGCGACATGCATTGGCCTTACGGCATCATCACCGGACAGACCGCCGCTGAGGTCATCGACTCCTGGCGCGTCGACCCGCGCAACTTTCGCCGCATATGGGAGTTCGGCAAGCCGATCATCGGGGCGATCAACGGCTGGGCCATGGGCGCCGGCTCGTGGCTCTCGCTCTTCACCCACATCACCCTCGCTGCCGAGAATGCCGTGTTCGCTCAGCCCGAAGTGCGCCACGGTTCGAATACGAGCTTCATGTGGACGCTGCTCGGTGGTTACAAAAATGCCCTGCGCTACGGCCTCACTGGCGATCACATCGACGCTCAAGAAGCGCTGCGCATCGGACTGGTCGTCAAAATCGTACCGTCCGATCAACTGATCGACGAATGTTTCAAGATCGTCGAGCGCATCGCCCACGTGCCGCCGGAAACGGTCAAGATCAACCTGCAAGTCGCGACCATGGGACTCGATATGATGGGACTGCGCGACGCGCTAACGTTCGACAATCAGATGTCGGCGCCGGCGCATATCATGCTGCGCGAGGAGTTGCGCAAACCCTTGGACGCCGCTCGCGCCAACAAGGGTATTCGAGAATATCTGCAGATGCGCGATGGCCCGTTCCAACCGGAGCCGTTTGGACCGAGGGCGAGGAAGAAGTGAAAAGTTGGAGTGATGGAGTAACCGAAGAATGGAGTACTGGAGTGTTGGAGTAATGGAGTACTGGCGTTCGGAACCCATCACTCCACCACTCCAATATTCCATCACTCCAATTTACCGACCTTAGCAGGAGCAACACATGTCTGACTACAAGACGATTCTTTACCAGCAGCAGCGCAAGGGCGTGCTGATCACACTCAACCGGCCCCAGGCGTTGAACGCGATGAACGAAGACCTGATGAACGATCTCGATCAAGCATTGGCCGATGCGGAAACGGATCCGGAGATCCGCGCCGTCGTCATCACTGGCGCGGGGGGTGCGTTTTCGACCGGGGAGGATATCAGCGGCGACGATCCGGAGACCGCTTGGCCTTACGGTATTCCGACGGGAACATCGCTGAATGCGACGTACAATAAGCATCGCGACTCGGACCGTAGAGCTATTCTCGGCCGCCAGCTTTACCGCTGGCAATATCCCAAGCCGATCGTCGGCGCAGTCAGCGGCTGGTGTCTCGGCGCCGGGTCATGGCTCGCTCTCACCTGCCATATCACCATCGCCGCGGATGACGC
The DNA here is from genome assembly GCA_050735675.1 of Binatia bacterium. Lineage (GTDB taxonomy): Bacteria > Desulfobacterota > Binatia > UBA9968 > UBA9968 > DP-20. Next base: position 12,181 of record JBOHVN010000208.1, read on the forward strand.
GGTATTCGGACAGCCGCAAGTGCGTCACGGCGCGAATACGGATTTTATCTGGGTCGCGCTCGCTGGATTTAAGAACGCACTGCGCTATTCGCTTACCGGCGATCACGTCGACGCGCAGGAAGCGTTGCGCATCGGTTTGATCAATCAAGTCGTGCCGAAGGATGAGCTGTTGGAGACCTGCTTCAAGTTCGTCGAGCGTATCGCTCTGGTGCCGCCCGAGACTGTGAAGATTAACCTGAATATCGCGACACAAGGTCTCGAAATGATGGGCCTGCGCAAAGCATGGATGCTCAACTCTGAGTTGGCCGCAATGGCCCGGCTAACCAAGCGCGAAGAATTCAACAAACGCTTGGAAGAAGCGAAAAAGAAAGGCGGCCTCGAAGCCTTTCTCCGCGAGCGCGATGCGCCTTTCCAACCGGAACCGTTTGGCCCACGGTCGAAAAAGAATGGGTGAATGGAGTATTGGAATACTGGAGTGATGGGCCGGAAAAACCCAATACTCCATCGCTCCATGACTCCAACACTAGAGCCCTCGCGGAGGTGATATGTCGAATATTTCCGGTAAGTACGCTATCGTCGGCGTCGCTGAGACCAAAGTCGGAAAGCGGCCCGATGCCAGTACTCACTCGCTGCATCTCGAGTGTATCAAAGCTTGTCTCGACGATGCGGGGCTCAAAGCGCCTGACATCGACGGGTTCATTACCAATCAGCCGCTCAACGATGCGCACCGGAGTTACGCCGTGCGCATGGCTAACATGGCGCGCATGCAACCGACTTACGCCACCGACCTGGCGCTCGGCGGCGCGACGCCAATCGCCATGGTGCAGAACGCAGTCATGGCCATCGAAGCCGGCATGGCAAACACCGTCATGTGCGTGCACGCGCGCAAACGCGGGACGCCCGACCCCACTCCCGGTCATCCGATTCGTCATGGGGACGAGCACTGGGAAGAGCCTTGGGGCCACTTCTCCGCCGTCGCCAATCACGCTTTTGCGGCGCAGCGCCACATGCACGAGTTCGGCACCACGAGCGAAGATCTCGCCCACGTTGCCGTCGCCACGCGCAAGCACGCTTGCTTGAACAACAACGCCACCATGCGCAAGCCGATGACCATCGCCGATCACCAGGCGTCGCGTTATATCTGCGACCCTTTGCGGCTATTCGATTGCGCGCTGGAATCCGACGGCGGCGGCTCCGTCATCATCACCAGCGCCGAACGCGCGCGTGATTTTCCCAAGCGTCCGGTCGCGATTCTCGGCATGGGCCAGCACCATCCACATTTCAGTTTGATGGACGCCCCGAGTCTCACGACGCTGGGCGGCAAGAAGTCTTCCGGTCTCGCCTACAAGATGGCCGGGCTCGGCCCGAAGGATATGGACTTCGCCGAAATTTACGATTGCTTCACAATCACGACGATGATCACGCTGGAAGATTACGGCTTCTGCAAAAAGGGCGAAGGCAAAGACTTCGTCAGGAACGGCCGCATCGAGGTCGGCGGTGAATTACCGGTGAACACTCACGGCGGCCTGCTCTCGCAAGCGCACATCGAAGGCATGTTGCACGTGACCGAGGCCGCGCGGCAATTGCGCGGCAACGAAGTCGAGCCCGCGCGCCAGGTGAAAAATGCCAAAGCCGGCATCGTCAGCGGCCACGGCGGCAGCCTGTGCATGCACGCCAGCTTAATTCTGGGGGCGCTATGAGCGAAACAAGCGACAATCGTGGCAGAGCCGTGCGCAAAGTTAAACCGTTTCTCGAAGAGCTCGAAGCCAAACCTTTCTGGCTCAATCTGCGCGAGCACAAACTCACCGCGCAGCGCTGTAAAGCATGCAGTAAATTCTTTACCTATCCGCCGCAAGGTTCCTGCCCGCACTGCCTTTCGGCGAATTACGAATGGGTACAGCTCAGCGGCAAAGGCAGAGTCTACTCTTTCGTTACCTACCACCGCGCCTGGCATCCGTCCTACGAGGGCAAAACACCGTACAACGTGTCGCTGGTCGATTTAAACGAAGGCCCGCGTTTGATCAGCAACGTGATCGACTGCCCGCCGGAGCAAGTGAAGATCGGCATGCCCGTCGAAGTGGTGTACGAAGACAATGAGGATTACACCCTGCCGAAGTTTCGTCCGGCGTCCTAAAGGACGCTTTCTTGACGCCAACGAGCACATCGCCTCGATGCAGCTTGGGCTGGAGACTCGTGCGGGCGCCGCTCTCGGTGAAATCTCGATCGCGCTGCGCTTGAACCGGGCTATAGATTTACGTGACGCGGCATTTCTCCGGACGCTTCTGACTCGAGTCGAAGGCCAAGCAGCATGAAGCCGTAAAGCATGAAGCTCACCCCGGCCATTTCAAAAAATTCCTCCGCCGCAACGGCCAGAACAAATTTGGCGTCGAGGGCGATATTATACAGATAGTGAGTGAAGATCTCGATGCCGATGCCGCCGACGACGAATATCGCGCCCCCTGCGGCGATCCACACCCCTTCGCGCCGATGATGATTCCATACGAAAAGTACCGGACGATATCCGATCAGGAGGCTGATCATACCGACGAGTAAGTAAGCCGCCATCCAAATGAGATATTCCACGCCCTCGAGCAACGGCAGCTTAAGCCTCTGGGCCGAGCGGTAGATCTTGTCGTGTATGGCGGCTGCTTCATCCATCGATAAAAATACAAAGCCAAGGGCCACGAGGACGAGAAATGCACTGAGCGGCTTCGATCTCCTCGCCAGCGGCAACAGCACGGCTCCCACCGCAAAAAGTTGGATGGACGAAAACCAGGTTGGGATCGACACTTCGCGATCGACGTCGAGAAAATTTCGCAGCGGCCCCAAGCTCGGGCCCGGCGCGATGATGTGCGTCAGAATATACGCGGACACCAGCAGCAATTCGATGCCGAGTAGAATCAACAGCAGGGTTCTTGCCTCGGCGGCAGAGTAGCTGAAACGAACCACATCAACCGGCTTCATGCCTCTGAGTCCTATGCGCGCGCGGAAGTTTCTCGTGAAGTCGGCGACTCTACTTGATCGCTTCGATTTCCTTCAGCTCTTCAATCTTGGCTTTGCTTAACCCGAGAATTTCGCCAAACATTCGAGGTATCGGTTTCATTGAGTTTAGCCAAAAGCTCCCGCCTCTGTCATTTCGACCGGAGGGAGAAATCCTTACCGTCTTCTGCGAGATCCTTCCACTCTGGATTGAAGCCGACCACCCGAGCGTTCTTTTCTCTCGACGCCATTTTTAGATCTCTTTTTCTCGCGCCAGCGCACTTCGCACATCATCCGTTTCCTCAAAATAAACAAGTTTATCGATGTTGTACTTCTTCGTGAAGCCCTTTAGGAGTTTGCTCTTGTGCTCATAAACGCGTCGCGTAAGGTCCTTAGTGACGCCAACATACATGACTCTAGGGTTCCAGTTGGTCATGAGGTAAACATAGTAGCGACGTTCGAAGGCCATAAGAAGAGAAGAAAGATTTCTCCCTCTGGTCGAAATGACAGCGAGACGGAATGTGGGTTACTTGACCGCTTCGGCCTTTTTAAGTTCAGCGATCTTTCCTCCACTCAGATCCAAAATCTCACCAAAAACTTGATCATTGTTCACGCCGATCCACGGCGCCGGACGCGCAGCGCTGGCGGCGGATAGTGAAGGAATGCCCGGCAAGCCGTGATGGGTGATCTTGCCCCAGGGTTGCGCCTCGGTTTCGACGATGTGACCGCGCGCACGAAGGTGGATGTCATGGAACAGATCTTCGCCGGACGATGGCATCCCAGCGGCAATCCCGGCTTCTTGGAGCAAGCGAAAAACTTGTCTAGCCGTATATTTACCCGCCCATTCAGAAAGTCTTCGATCAAGCTCTTCGCGGTGTTCCTTGCGCCCCGCTTTGCTTGCGAACTTCGTATCCCCAGCCCATGTCGCTGGGCCGATGACTTTGACCATGCTCTGCCACTCATCCTCGCCGGCGCAGGCGAGGATGATCCAGTTATCCTCACCGCTACATGGATAGCAGCCGTACGGCGCGTACGGTTCCCCGAGAATTTCCCGGTAACCCATGGCGTCCCATTCGTTGCCGTTGACCGTGTAGTCGAGAATCGCTGGTCCCATCATGGAGCCCTGGGCTTCGAGCATGCCGGCCTCGATAAATTGCCCTTTGCCGGTGCGCGCCTGGTATTCCAGCGCCGCGAGCACGCCGAGCGCCATGGTCACCGATCCGACGCGGTCGGGCCATGCGATCTTGCAACGCGTCTCCATCGGCGAGTCGGGATAACCCCAGAGCCGCATAATTCCGGTGTAAGCGAGCAACTGCCATCCCCAAGCAACCCAGGATCTGAGCGGCCCCGTGAGCCCCCAGCCGGGCATGACAACTTGCACCATGCCCGGATTGATTTTCTGTAATGTGTCGAAGCTGAAACCCAATCGTTCCAAAACGCCGGAACTGAAGTTGTCAACGACGACATCGGACTTAGCCACCAACTGCTTGAATAATTCTTTGCCTTCCGGACTACGCAGATTGATCGTGCAACCAAGCTTCGCCCGGTTCATGCACGCATGGACCGCCGCTTCGCGCTCCTTGCTCGCAATCGTGCCGGTCTCGATCTTGACCACCTCCATGCCGTAGTATGCGAGCAATTCAGTTCCCAGCGGACCGGCATACTGCTGTGTCAGGTCGGCCATTCGAAAGCCGCGCAGCATCGGTTGCCGGGTCTGGAATTCATCGGCCGGTTTTCTCGGTGAGTTGAGAGATAGATTATCGAGTTCCGCAAGGATCTCCTTTCGATGTTGGTCGAGCAATGGCGCCGGGCGGCGCACCCGCATCGGCGTCACGGACATGCGCATGGGCGCGCCCGGCGCTCTGTACTTGCCGATCACGGGATGCTCGATTTCTTGCAGCCATTCGCGCGCGCGGTTTTGCTCACAGTCAACAAACTGGCCGATGGTATTGAGCGGCGCAGCGGCGAGACGGCGCGCCTGCGCCTGGTTGGCGAAATCATCGGCGTCGAACTGGCCGATAAATGCCGCAAACGCCTTGGCAACTTCCTCGGAGTGATCGTCGCGGTAACGCGGAATTTCCCACTCGGGCCCGGCGAGCGATTTGTCGGTCATCCAGTTCTGCGCAAACTCCTTCCACATGTGTGGCATGTTGGTGGTGAAGTGCACGTAGCGCCCGTCTTTGCAGCGATAGATGTTCGTGCCCGTGCCGCCGTAAGCTTTTCCACCGGGACGGCGCTCGAGCCGGTTTTCGCGGCTATAGCGCGCGATCGAGCTGCTGTTGGTAAACGTCAGCGCTTCCTGAAGCGACATATCGATGCGCTGGCCGGCGCCGGTTTCTCTGGCATGGCGAATGCCGGCGAGCGCCAACATCGCCGCCATGGCGCCTGCCATCTGGTAAGCGAGGTGGCTTGGCGCGGTGCACTGCCCTTTCATGTTGTCGCCCTGACCGAAAAGAAAACCTCCGGTCGCATTGGCGATGGCGTCGCTGCCCCTGTAGTGACGATAGGGGCCGGTTCGGCCGAAAGGCGTCACCGAGACTACGACCAGATGTGGTAATTCATCTTTGAATCGATGATCGTCAAATCCGAAGTTTTCCAGATACCCGAGTGGCGTTGCCTCGACAAAAAGATTCGCCGACGCCAAAAGACTGGCAAACGTCTCGCGGTCCGTTTCACGCTCGAGATCGAGAACGATGCTGCGCTTATTGGTGTTGGCGTGAATAAACGCGAGGCTGCGCTCAGGATGCTCGATGTTGCCGGCGAATGGCGGCAGCAATCGATTGGGATCGCCGCCCGTTCGTTCGACTTTGATAACGTCGGCGCCGAGATCGGCGAGCCAGCGCGTGGCATAGGATGCCGGAATGTCGCCCAGCTCGATGACGCGGAGATGGCCTAATGCGAAATCAGAGTTAATGGCGATGCCTTGACTCAATTCTTTTCCTCTCCGGTCTCCCGCTGAAGTCTTCTCCTTCTCCCTGTGGGAGAAGGTGGGGATGAGGGCTTGTCGCGCTTGATGCGCCCCCACCCTTCCCCGCAAGCGGGGCGAGGGTAAGAAAATATGCGGGAAGACAAAAAGAATCCCGGAGTCAGATCCACGATCCGACTCACTTGCTCAGATTAACCAGCACCCGGCCGCGAATGCCGCCTTTGAGTATCTCGTCGATCTTCGGGTTGAGCTCCGCGAGTGAAACTTCCGTGACGACGCTCGAAAGATCGACCTTCCACTCACCGGCAAGTTTGTTCCACGCCATTTGTCTGGCGCGCATGGGAATCTCGACGGAGTCGACTCCGAGCAAGCTCACGCCGCGCAGAATAAACGGAAACACGTTGACGTTGAGCTCGTGCGACATGGCGTTGCCGCAGGCGGCGACCAGACCCGCGTTCTTGGTTGTCTTCAGCGCCGTTGCCAAAATATTCCCGCCGACTGTGTCGACGACGCCGGCCCAGCGCGGCTTTTGCAGCGGCCGGCCCGATGTGTCGTTGGCTTCTTCCCGTGAAATAATCGCCTTGGCGCCCAGGCCAGTGAGAAAATCATGTTCGCTCGATTTCCCAGTTGCCGCGACCACGTTGAAACCGAGCTTGGCGAGAATCGCGACGGCCACGCTGCCGACACCGCCGGTGGCGCCGGTCACCAGCACCTCGCCCGCGTCCTTCGACAGCCCGCTCGCCATCAAACGGATGATGCACAACGCCGCCGTGAGGCCCGCCGTGCCGTAGCTCATGCTGTCTTTCAACGACAAGCCTTGCGGCAGTTTGGTCGCCCAAAGGGCCGGCACGCTGATGTATTGGCCGAAGCCGCCGGATGTGTTCATGCCGAGATCGAAGCCCGTGACGGTAACTTGATCGCCGACAGCGAAAAGCTTGGTCGTGGAGTCCGCGACCACGCCGGCAGCGTCGATGCCCGGCGTATGCGGATATTTTCTAGTCACGCCTTTGTTGCCGGTGGCGGACAGCGCGTCTTTGTAATTCAATGACGAATATTTAACTTCGATGATGAGCTCTCCGGCCGGCAAATCGCTGAGTGCGCGTTCGCGAATCTCCCGCGGAAAAGTTTTTTCCGCCGCCTCCGAGACCACCATCGCCTTAAATGTCTGCGGCAAAGCCATGAGTTAACTCCTAATCTCCGATGAAAATTCTCCTCTCCAGCGGTATCCAATAGAGAGGCAAACTGTCAAGAGCCGGACATACTAGGCTTGGGTTGCTGTCGCGCCTTGAACTTTGAACATTGGAACCTTGAATCGCCGCTACGCGTTCAACGGTTCATGCTCAAGCAGGAGATGGACGATCAGCGAATACTTGCAATAACGGCGATCTTGGGTCCAAATAGGATACGGAGGAACGCACCTATGGCAACGGAAGCAGGCGCAGGGCTCGCAGGGGTTATCGCCGGCCACACGGCGATCGCGACGGTCGGCAAAGAAGGCAAAGGCCTGACCTATCGCGGTTACTCGATCGACGACTTGGCGGAAAATTCGACGTTTGAAGAAGTCGCCTATCTGCTTATCTATGGACATCTGCCTAAACCAGCGGAGCTCGAGGAATACAAGGCGAAGCTGCGCGGACTGCGCGGACTGCCCGCCCAGTTAAAAACCGTGCTCGAGCTTATTCCGCGCAGCACGCATCCGATGGATGTGATGCGCACCGGCTGCTCGATGCTCGGCACCCTGGAGCCCGAAGGGCCAGGCCATGATCAAATCGCCGTTGCCAACCGGCTCACCGCTTGTTTCAGCGCGATGCTGCTCTACTGGCATCATTTTCACGCTCAAGGCAGGCGGGTCGATACCGAGACCGAGGACGACACGACCGCCGGCCATTTTCTCCATTTGCTGCATGGCAAGAAGCCCGACGAGCTGCACCGCCGCGCCATCGATGTGTCGCTGATTCTCTACGCCGAACACGAATTCAACGCTTCGACGTTCACGACCCGGACCATCGTCTCCACCCTGCCCGACTTTTACTCGGCGGTGACCGGCGGCATCGGCGCGCTGCGTGGGTCGCTGCACGGCGGCGCCAACGAAGCGGCCATGGAGCTAATTGAGCGATTTGCAAACCCCGAAGAAGCGGAGAAAGGGCTGCTCGATATGCTCGCCGGCAAGAAACTGATCATGGGGTTCGGCCATCGCGTCTATAAAATTTCCGACCCGCGTTCCGATATCATCAAAGCCTGGTCCAAGAATCTTGGCAAGGCGCACGATGACAGGCGGCTTTTTCCGGTCTCGGAACGGATCGAGCACGTGATGCGGCGCGAGAAGAAAATGTTTCCAAATTTGGATTTCTATAGCGCCACCGCCTACCATTTTTGCGGCATCCCGACGGCGATGTTCACGCCGCTCTTCGTGATCTCCCGCATTACCGGCTGGGCGGCGCATATCATCGAGCAGCGCGCCGACAATCGTTTGATTCGGCCTAACGCCGATTATGTCGGTCCCGACCCGAGACCGTTCGTGCCGATCGACAAACGCTAGAAGCCGTTCACGGTTCAACGTTCAATCTTCCCTCGCCCAATCTTGAACTCTTGAACCCCCTTCGAGGCAATTATGAGCTCCGCCGTTTCTAACATTCGCCCCGCGCCGGATCAGATTCTCGTCGATCTTGCGAACTACGCCGCGAATTATATTTCCGACAGCCGCGAAGCCATCAATACGGCGCGCTACAACCTGATGGATACGCTCGGCTGCGGCCTGCTGGCACTCCGCTATCCGGAGTGCGCCAAACATCTGGGGCCGATCGTTCCCGGCGCGACATTGCCGAACGGCACGCGCGTTCCCGGCACGGATTGGCGGCTCGAGCCGGTGCACGCCGCCTTCAACATTGGCGCGATGATCCGATGGCTCGATTTCAACGACGCGTGGCTCGCCGCCGAGTGGGGCCATCCCTCCGACAATTTGGGCGGCATTCTCGCACTGGCCGACTACCTGACTCGAACCCGGCATAAAACTTTCACGATCCACGATGTCCTGCAGGCGATGATCAAAGCGCACGAGATTCAGGGCATCCTGGCGCTGGAGAATAGTTTCAATCGCGTCGGCCTCGATCACGTTTTGCTCGTGCGCGTCGCCACCACCGCCGTCGCCACCGCCATGCTGGGCGGCACGGAGGAACAAATCGTCAGCGCACTGTCCAATGCCTGGACCGATGGCGGCGCGCTGCGCGTTTACCGCCACGCGCCTAATACCGGTCCGCGCAAATCGTGGGCGGCGGGCGATGCGACCAGCCGAGGCGTGCGTCACGCACTCATGGCGATCCAAGGAGAGATGGGTTATCCGTCGGCTTTGACAGCGAAACAGTGGGGCTACTACGACGTTCTGTTTAGCGGCAGGTCCTTCACGCTCGGCAGGCCGCTGGCCTCTTACGTGATGGAGAACGTGCTCTTCAAGATTTCCTTCCCGGCCGAGTTCCACGCGCAAACCGCCGTGGAATGCGCGATCCAGTTGCATGACCAGGTGAAGCATTGCCTGAACGACATAGAGAAAATTACCATTACGACGCAGGAATCCGCGATCCGCATCATCGATAAGTCCGGCCCGCTGCACAATCCCGCCGATCGCGATCATTGCATTCAGTACATGACCGCCATCGGCTTGATCTTCGGCGAGCTGACGGCCGATCATTACGAGGACGCCGCCGCCCGCGACCCGCGCATCGACGCGCTGCGCGCAAAGATGGTTTGCGTCGAAGACCCGCGGTACTCAAAGGACTATTTGGATCCCGAAAAGCGTTCGATTGCCAACGCGGTCCAGGCTTTTCTTAAAGACGGTTCGAGCACGGAGAAGATCGCTGTCGAGTACCCGATCGGCCACCGCCGCCGGCGCGCCGAAGGCATGCCGCTCTTGATGAAAAAATTTGAAGCCAATTTAGCATCGCACTTCGCGCCGTCGCAATGCGACAGGATACTGCAACTCTGCGCCGACTCGAGCGCGCTCGACGCGACGCCGGTAGACAACTTCACCGATATGTTCGCCAGAACAGTTTAGCAAGTTGCTGAAAAAAGTTAGGAATGCTTCGAGGACCTCAGCATGAACGGAAAATCATCAATCATCCCCTCCGGTCGTTCCTTCGTCAAGCTCAGGACTGGCTCTGAGCCCCGTCGAAGGACTCCGAG
>JBOHVN010000209.1:0-13756 GCA_050735675.1 Binatia bacterium
GAGTACATGCGGGTAACGGGCCTGTTGCATGACATCGGCCACGGACCCTTCGGCCATTTCTTCGACGATAACTTCTTAATCAATTACGACCTTACGCACGAAGATCTCGGTCAGACGATCATTCAGAAGCATCTCGGTGATACCATTCGCCAACTGCGGCGCAGTCCGAGCGGCTGCTTTGCGCCTGGCGAAGAGTTAAAGCCGGAAGATGTCGCCTTTCCAATCAAAAAGAACGGCAAGGAAGATCAACGCAAGCCCAAGTGGGTGCGCTTTCTGCAACCGCTCACCGGCGGCATTTTTACATTTGACAATCTCGATTACGTGTCGCGCGATTCTTACATGTGCGGCGTTCACCCGGGGCCCATCGATCGCGAGCGACTGATTCATTACACGTTTTTTACGCCCAAGGGGCTGACCGTGCACAAAGCCGGCAACGGCGCGCTGACAACATTTCTCAACGCAAGGCTGTATCTTTACACCAACGTCTATTATCACCGCACAACGCGCGCCATCGACTTGCATTTGCGAGAGATCTTTCCCGAAACGATGAAAGTTCTATTCCCAGGCAATCCTCTCGAGCATATGGACGATTATCTTTACTTGACCGACTGGTCGTTGCTCGAAGACGTATCGCGCTGGCGCCGGCAAAAGGGCGAACTTGAAGCGCTCGGCAAAGAATGGGAAACGGTGCTGCATCGCGAGGTTAAATGGAAGATGGCCTACGACCGCATGCTGTCTTTAAACGAGCTCCATTACGGCATGGCGCTGATCCAAGACACCGATTGGGAGAAGCGCATTCGCTCGGCGCTTCCTGCCGCGGCACGCGATATGACCTTTCGCGTCGACATGGCGACTCAAGATCCGCGCCCGGAAAACCCCTTCGCCATGGGTAAAAAACAGATTCATATCTTCGAGCCTTCGACCGGCGAGATCACGAAAGAAACCCTGGCTGAGCTTTTTGAATTCATTCCGTCCAAAGTTGTCCAATTTCGTGTTTTCGCCCTTGACCACGACCATGATCAGTTACTCGCCGAAGTCGCCGAAAGCGCATTGAAAGGCCGATCCCCGGCGGTCAAAACCAGTGTCTAGCCCGGCGCCTTTTAAAATTCCGCTCGTCGACCTGCGCGCCCAGTATGGCCAGATTCGCGACGAGGTGCGCCAGGCCATCGACGAAGTGAATGAGTCGCAGCAATTCATTCTCGGCCCGGCGGTAATGAAATTCGAACAGCAGATGGCGGTCTACCTGCGCTGCGAGCAGGCCGTCGGCGTTGCTTCGGGCAGCGACGCGCTCTTGCTGGCGTTGATGGCGCTCGGCATTGGCCCCGGCGATGCGGTGATTACGACGCCGTTCACTTTCTTTTCCACGGTTTCGTCCATCACCCGCCTGGGCGCAAGGCCGTTATTTGTCGATATCGACGGCGACAGCTCCCTGCTCTCCGCCGCCGGCGTCGGCAAGTTTCTCGCTGAGCGGGCACAAGCGCGCAACGGTCAACCGGTCGATGCGCAAACCGGCGTGCGGATTCGCGCAATCTTGCCGGTTCACCTATTTGGCCAGTGCTGCGCAATGAATGAATTGACGAGCGTCGCGCGGCACTTCAATCTGGAAATCGTCGAAGACGTGGCGCAGGCTTGCGGCGCACGGATACGAATAGGTAATGAAAATCGCTTCGCCGGCGCCGTCGGCACGCTTGGTTGTTTTTCCTTCTTTCCGAGTAAAAATCTCGGCGGCTTCGGCGACGGCGGCATGATCAGCTCCAACGATCGCGAGCTTGGCGACAGGCTCCGAATGCTGCGCATGCATGGCGAGCGCAGCAAATATCACCATGAAGTGACCGGCATCAATTCGCGGCTAGATTCGCTCCAGGCGGCGGTGCTCGCGGTAAAACAAAGGCATTTAGAGAACTGGTGCGAGCGGAGAATTCTCCGGGCCGAAACGTATCACCAGTTATTCAGCCAAAGCGGATTGCTCGGCCGTGGAGTCAAGAATATTCCGCCATCGATCACCGACAAGTCGCATGTTTTCAACAACTACGTCATCGGCGCCGAGCGCCGGGATGAGCTAAAAGAGTTTCTGGCAGACGAAGGGATTCAGACCGAAACCTATTACCCGCTGCCGCTTCATCTGCAAAACTGCTTTGCCGATCTCGGTCACAAGAAGGGCGATTTTCCTCACGCCGAACTGGCGGCAAGCCGGGTCTTGGCTTTGCCCCTCTATCCGGAGCTCAGTGCGGCACAGCAAGAATTGGTGGTGGAGAGGATCCAATCCTTTTACCGCCGTTAACAACTTCTTTCATCTCCGCGCACCCTGTGATAAAAATTTTTCCACTCTGAGCAAAGCGTATGAAAGACGTCATCGTCAAAGCGTTCGACGAAAGCATCCGGGTAAAACAAGCCTTCTTGCGCGATAATCTTGAAACGCTTACCCAGGCGATCGACGCCATCGTGTCGGCGTTCGAAAAAGGCAACAAATTACTGCTTTTCGGCAATGGCGGCAGCGCCGCCGATGCCCAGCATATCGCGGCGGAATTCACCAATCGGTTCTTAATCGAGCGACCGCCGCTGCCAGCGATCGCTCTGACGACCGACAGCTCGGCCTTGACGGCGATCGCCAATGACTACGACTACGCTCAAGTTTTTGCCAAGCAAATCCAGGCACTGGGAAAATCGGGAGACGTGGCGATGGCGATTTCCACCAGCGGTAATTCGCCAAACGTGCTGCAAGCCGTCGATGTCTGTAAAAATCTGGCGATTCCAACCATCGGTTTGACCGGCGGAAGCGGCGGTAAGATGGTCGGCAAGGTGGATTTCATGCTGCGCGTCGCCGAAGGTAAGAACAGCCCGCGCATCCAGGAAACCCATATTCTCGTCGGCCATGTGATCTGCGACGTCGTCGACCGAAGGCTTTTTCCCGGCAAATAACGCTCCCCGATTCGCAACATGGCGCACAAAAAGTTCAAGCCGCTCGATTTTTCCAAAGTTTGCACCTACCCGATCACAAAAAGATTTAGCAAGGTCGAAGCCGCGCTGTTGGGCAAGAAGATTAAAAAGGGCGCGACTTTGCGGTCGTTCATCCGCGGCCTGCCGGAGATCCTCGCGGCCCAGAATCTTAAAACCATCGCGCGCAAGTTTGCAGATTGTCAGCGCAAAAATAAGACCGTCCTGCTCGGCATGGGAGCCCATCCGATCAAAGTCGGGCTCAGCCCGCTGATTATCGATTTCATGGAGCGTGGCATTATCCATGCCATTGCGCTCAACGGCGCCGGCGTGATTCACGATTTCGAGCTCGCCTACATGGGCGAAACATCTGAAGATGTGGCTGCAACGTTGAAAGACGGCAGCTTCGGCATGGGCGAGGAAACCGGCGCTTTTATTAATCAAGCCATCAGCGACGGCGCGCGAAATAACTTGGGCGTCGGCGCGGCGGTCGGTGCGGCGATCATCGAAAACCGCCTGCCGCACCGAAAGCTGAGCATTCTCGCGACGGCGGCGCGATTAAATATCCCGGTCACTTCTCACATCGCTATTGGCACGGATACCATTCACATGCACCCGAAAGCCGACGGCCGGGCGCTCGGCGACTGCAGTCTGAGGGACTTTCGTACGCTAACTTCCGTGGTCGCCACGCTCGGCGGCGGAATTTATTTGAATTTTGGCTCCGCGGTCGTGCTGCCGGAAGTGTTTCTTAAAGCCGTGAGCCTGGCGCGAAACTTGGGGAACCCGGTACAAAATCTCACGACGGTAAACCTTGATTTTCTCCAGCACTACCGCCCGCTAACCAATGTGGTGAACCGCCCGACGCTCGGCAGTGGTAAGGGTTATCACTTAACCGGCCATATGGAGATTATGGTGCCGCTGCTCTTCGCGGCGGTCTTGGAAGAGCTATAACAAAATTCAACTCTCTGCGCTCTGGCAATTCTCTCCTCATTTATTCGTCACTTTTCCCAACAGGCGCCAAAACGTCAGCGCGGTCAAGGTGATGGAGATTACGGACGTGAACGCCAAACCATGAGCGGCGCCGAATGAGGCGACGAAGGCGCCCATCACCATCGACCCCAGCGAGCGCATGCCCTGGTCCATGAGAAACACGCTCATCACCCGGCCGAGCAACTCCCGCGGCGCTTCGACCTGGATGATCAACCGGCTCACCGTGCGGAAGATGATCTGCATGCCGCCAAAGAAACCGAGCAGCAAAACCGACAACCAAAGATTGCGCGAAAGACAAAAGAGAATCAGCAGTAGTGGTGTGGCCATCGCGGTAAACCGGAGCAAGGCTTTTCGGCTCCAACGTTCTTCCAAGGTGCCCAAAATGATCAGCGATACGACTGCACCCACACCCGGCGCGGCCATCAGCAGGCCCAGCCCGTCCGGACCGACGGCGAGAATGTCTTTGGCAAAGACCGCGAGGAAGCGAGTATAGGTCCCGACAAAGACGCTGATGATGTACGCCGCCAAAATGCTTGCGACGATCATCGGCGCCGTGCCGATGTAGCTGACACCCTCTTTGAACTCGGTCAATAAATTGCCGCCGCTGCTCGTCGCCGCGCTCGAGCGGATGCGCACGCGGAGCAATTCGCCGGCGGAAATCAATAAACTCACGCCATAGAACACCAAACAGCCGCCGACGCCGATCCAAAGAATGAGCACGCCGCCGAGCGAGGGGCCGACGATGCGGGCGAAATTGAAGCCAATGGAGTAGAGCGACACTGCGCTCATCAGTTCTGACTCAGGTACCAGATCGCGCAGCACCGATTGGCCCGCCGTCGGATTCATGCTGCGGATGGTCGCCCAGAGCGTTTCCAACGCGACCATGTGCCAGAACGCCAGGATGCCCGCGAAGTAAAGAAAAATCAGGGCCAATACCGGAACGCAGCAGAGAATTTGAATGCCCGTGAGCAGGCGCAAGCGGTCATAACGATCGACGATCACGCCGCCGAGGGCGCCGAGAAGGAGGCGCGGCGCCGCTTCGCAGAAGCCGAGAATTCCTAGCGCCCACGGCGATCCGGTGATTTCATAGGCAAGCCAGTAAAGCGCAACTTCGCGGACGAATTGACCGACCGAGGCGATCAGATCGCTCGACCAAAAGAGCGCATAGTTCTTGTGCTGCAGTGGACGAAAGACGCGAATGGCACCGCTCCCAGAAAGAACTAACGATTTGTGAAGGCTGCGACTTGCCGAATGTTGCTAAACAACCACCAGATATAGCCCGATCGCCGCGCAGTGACTAGGGCCGGCTTTACGCTGTGCGGCTTCTTTGCTTAGATTGGCGAGAAGAATTACTATTCAATCATGCTGATCACCTTAACCACTGATTTTGGCTTGCGGGATTCCTTTGCCGGGATCATGAAGGGCGTGATCGCTGGGATCAATCCGCGGATCCAAGTAATCGACGTGACGCATGGCATTCCAGCGCAGGACGTCATGGCCGGCGCGTTAGCTCTGCGGCATTCCGTAGCGTACTTCCCGCATGGCACCATTCACGTCGCCGTGGTGGATCCCGGTGTTGGCAGCCCGCGCCGCCCGATTCTGATTGAATGCGGCGGAAACTACTTTATCGGTCCGGATAATGGGGTGCTAAGCTTGGCGATCGGCGCGCTGAAGCCCGATCATATCGTGGAACTTTCCAATCCCGTCTATCAGTTACCACCCGCCAGCGCGACTTTTCATGGCCGCGATGTCTTCGCGCCAGTGGCGGCGCATCTCTCGCTCGGGGTGGCGCTCTCCGCCTTTGGCCCAAAGGTGGACACTTTCTTTCGGCTAGCGCTCCCCAAAGTGGTCCGCCGGGAAAACACGATAGAAGGGGAGGTCGTTTACATGGATACCTTCGGCAACCTGTTTACAAATATTGAGGAGCATGATTTGACGGGATCGTCGGGTGGTCGGGTCGAGATTGCCGTGGGCGCGGTTTGTGTCCCAGGTCTTTCTCCTAACTACGGTGCCGCCGCGGTCGGGGAATTCGTCGCCGTCGTCA
The DNA here is from genome assembly GCA_050735675.1 of Binatia bacterium. Taxonomy (GTDB): domain Bacteria; phylum Desulfobacterota; class Binatia; order UBA9968; family UBA9968; genus DP-20. The sequence continues at coordinate 5,969 of JBOHVN010000209.1, forward strand.
ATAGCTGGGGCCTTCTCGAAATCGCCGTTTACCGGGGCAACGCACAACAAAACACCGGCGCGAAGATTGGGGATAAGGTCAGGGTCGTACTCGGCACTTAACCTCCTTGGGGGACAATAATGAGCGAACGCTTGAGCTGGGATCAGTACTTCATGACCATCACCCGCCAGGTGGCGGAGCGCTCGACCTGCACCCGGGCCAAGGTCGGCGCCGTGATCGTGCGCGACAAGAACATCCTCGCCACCGGATACAACGGCGCTCCGGCGGGAATGCCTCACTGCACCGACGCCGGCTGCCTCATTTATGAGTCCAAAACGCCCAATGGCGATATCGAGCAAAACTGTTTTCGGACCATCCACGCCGAAATGAACGCGATAGCTCAGGCAGCAAAAAATGGCGCAAACATAAAGGAAGGGGCGATCTACATTACCCACACGCCCTGCATTCACTGCCTCAAGGTTTTGGTCAACACCGGGATTAAAGAGATTTACTACGAGAGGCCCTACAAGCTGCACACCCTGGAGGAATTATTGCGTTATACCCAGGTGCATCTGTATAAAGTTGAGTTGCCAGCAAAATGAAAGGGCGGGAAGTATTTGCTCCCCGCCCTTTGCGTTACGATCTTTCGATGAAGCGCTAAATCTTCCCGGTCAAGATAATCGCAATAACGAAACCGTAAAGCGCCAAAGCTTCCAGCAGCGCTAGCGTTAAGACCAGCGGCAAGAAGAGTTTGTCGGCCGCGTTCGGATTGCGCCCGATGCTTTCCATCGCCGATGCGCCGACCCGCCCTTGACCCAGGGCGGCGCCGAAGGCGGCGATCGCAACTGCAACTCCAGCCGCAATCGCGATTGCGGCACCCCTGGAATCCGAGACGCCCGCGCCTTCTGCGGCCAGAGTCACGCCACTAGTTATCAGGCTTAGAAAAACCGTGGCGGATAATACAAAAAGCCTTTTCACTCCCTTCTCCTTTCCAGCGATTAATGCCTGCCACTCCTCTGTCCTCATCCTCTACCGAGCGGCCCATCGCTTAATGATGTGATTGCTGTGCGTCGTGACCATGTTCTTCATCGTGCCCATGGCTGATCGCTAAGGCGACGTAGATCATGCTCAACAACATAAATACAAAGGCTTGGATTACCGACACCAGGGTTCCCATGAGGTAAAAGGCCACCGGAACCACCACCTTTGTCAGGCCGATGAACGCGCCGATGACTTCATGGTCGCCCATCATGTTGCCAAATAGACGCAAAGATAGCGAGACTGGCCTAAAACCATGCGAGAAAGCCTCTAAAATAAAGAAAAATATCACTGAGACAAGCAACAACGGAAGGAACAAAACCTTCGTAATAACAGTCTGACCCGGTAGACTCGTCATAGGACCAAGAAAATGCTTGAAGTAATCTATCCCTTGTTCGCGCGCGCCGATCAAGTTGTAGCCGATAAAAGACACGATGGCCAATCCCAGGGTGGTGTTGAGATTACTCGTCGGTGCACCGAAACCAGGCAATAGACCCATGAGATTCGCGAACAAAATAAAGAAGAAGAATGTGGCGAAGTACGGGGCGTATTTTCGTCCCTGTTTGCCGATGATGGCATCGCTTTGCCGCACCACCACGATTTCAAGCAAGAGCTCCGCTACGTTGCGGGCGCCTAGACCCTCGACCGGTACGACTGGATCGTCGGCCGCGTTCGCCAATGCACCGCGAGCCCTAAAGGCAAACCAAAGCAGCATGAGCGCGGCCACAATAGCAAAGAATGTGTGATCGCCAATAGTGTGTTGCAAACCTTCGGGCAGCCAATTATACCACGTAAACGGATGTTCCATTTTTTCTATGTGCCTGCTAGGACGGCTCTCCAGATAACCTCTAAAAGTATCGCTACAAACAAGGTCGAGAAGCCGAGAGCGAATGATAACGCGTCTAAGTCGAACCCATAAAACAGCGTGCTCAAGAGGCCTAAGAAAATCACGCTCTTCAGGACGAGTAAGCTAATACCGGTTTTAACACGACCTTTGCCGGCTAATGGTGTGAGCGCCCAGGCGACACCAAAGCTGAGCAATAGAAAGTTTACTCCCATAAATACGCCACCGACCGCTAGCGCGGTGGGTTCCACCCAATTCGTTTGTCCAAGGGTCGCCAACAGTGTCAGCAGCAATATTCCGTGCCACAGCTCAACCCTGAGTATCGTCTTCCTCGCTGCGGCTTCCATCACGCGCGCGCGCAAAAAATCTGGCCCACTGTATCAATCTTACAAACGCCCCGACAAAAGCCAGCGCGGTAAACGCGATTAGGAACCACGGAGAACTGCCGAGATACGCATCTACAAAATAGCCCACCACCAGCCCGCCAAGAATGGCGCCTGGTAGTTCGAAAGCTACTCCTAAGTAAAGGCCCGCTCGGCGCAGGAAGGGAGTCTGTTTTTCTCGCCGGCCGTTGGGGCGTCCTGCCACTTTCCCCACTTCTAGCACGACGTATTAAGGGGATCAAGTTTACCTTTCCGTCATGGCCCATTCGTTAAACGCGCGAATTGTCGCATTTAAATCGGCTTGGGTGTGGGCCAGGGAAAGAAACATCGCTTCGAACGGCGCCGGCGGAAGATACACCCCGCGCCTTAGCATGCTGTGAAAGAAGCGTGCGAACTGCGAGCGATCGCACTTTCGCGCATCGTTAGCATCATTGACCCGATCGACCCCGAAGAACAGAGTCATCATGGAACCGAAGCGATTAAGCGTCGCCTTAATGCCATGTTTTGCGAGAACCGCCCTGAATCCGTTCTCGAGCTGCTGCCCTTTTTCTTCCAGTACCGCATAGGTTCCGCGCCGCGATAGTAGTTTGAGCGTTGCCAAGCCGGCGCTGACCGCAATCGGGTTACCTGATAACGTTCCCGCTTGATAGACCGGTCCGGAAGGCGCGAGCAAATTCATGATCTTACGTCTTCCACCGAATGCTGCCAACGGAAACCCGCCACCAAGTATCTTGCCTAAGCAGGTAAGGTCCGGCGTGATGTGAAAAATGTCCTGCGCGCCGCCCAGGCCCACGCGAAAGCCGGTGATCACCTCATCAAAGATGAGGAGCGCGCCATTTTGCTGAGTGATTTCCCTAAGCACTTGGAGAAACCCCGGCCGCGGCGGAATCACGCCCATATTTCCGCAGATTGGCTCAACGATGACTGCCGCCGTATCATCTCCGTGTTTTTCAAAGATTCTTCGTAGCGAATTCACGTCATTATATCCTGCGACCAGAGTTTCCCGGGCAAACCCAGGCGGAACCCCGGGGCTGTCGGGAAGTCCAAGGGTCGCGACGCCGGAGCCGGCTTTGACAAGCAATCCGTCCGCGTGGCCATGATAGCAGCCGTCGAATTTTACGATTTTTCGTCGGCCGGTGAAAGCTCGCGCCAGCCTGATCGCGCTCATGGTCGCTTCCGTGCCTGAACTGACGGCGCGCAACATTTCGATCGACGGCATGAGCTGCGACACAGCTTCGGCTAAGCTCGCTTCGGCTTCGGTTGGCGCGCCGAAGGTGAAACCTTTAGCCGCTCGTTGTTTTGCCACTTGCACGATCCGCGGATGCGCGTGACCTAAAATGAGCGGTCCCCACGAGCCGACCAAGTCGATGTAACGCTTGCCATCAGCATCGAAGACATAGCTGCCCTTACCCCGGTTGATGACAAGTGGGTTGCCGCCAACCGATTTCCAGGCGCGCACAGGACTGTTCACGCCGCCGGGGATTTTTTGTGCGGCACGGCGAAAAATTTCCGTTGAGCGAGACATGGACAGCGAAATCGTTGCTAACATCGAGGTGTTCTACTGTCAATATGATTGACCGGAGAAATTATTTTTTTTAGTTGTTTTTTTTCTTGCAATGAAATTTGAAAAGGACTATTAACAACCCTTCCGAATAATTTGTGCGGCGCCCTCAATTTCTTTTCCGACAGGGGCGCGAAAAAAGTTTCCACAACACCTGTTGGCGGATTTTTTTCACCGTGAGGTGTAAAGTCGATGATTTCCGCTGCCATCTTATCGATTGCCGATCATCGCTTCACGCCAACAATGAAAATTAAACTATCTTGCGGGTTATCCACAGCTGTGGATAACCTTGTTTGTAACTATTGGGTTATTTTATCGTAGTTTTTCAGTAGATTAGCGGTGTTGATTATGAGCGAGCTGTGGGTAAAAACGCTGGCAGATATTAAGGACCAAATTGGCCCGCAAAATTTTGACACGTGGATTGCACCGATTCGTTTCGTGTCACGCAACAAGAACGAGGTCGTTCTTGACGTCCCCAATAAATTTTTTCGCGACTGGCTTGCCGAACATTATGCCAACAAGCTGGAACATATTTTGAGCGCGGCCGCGAAACATGACGTCAGAATCGTTCTTCAAGTCAACGAACGAATAGCCAAGTCCGCGGCATCGGAAAGAGTTAGTAAGAAAGACGATAAGGAGCGCGATAAGCCGGAGCGACCCAGCAATCTGGTCGCGAAGTACACGTTCGAAAATTTCGTAATTGGCGCGAGCAACCAGTTTGCCCACGCCGCCTGCGTCGCCGTGGCTAACCAGCCGGGCGACAACTACAACCCACTATTTATCTACGGTGGCGTCGGGTTAGGGAAGACTCACTTAGTCAACGCCATTGGGCACCAAGCAGCGGCTCACCGGCCCGGCCTGAAAGTCGCCTACCTGAGCTCCGAATCTTTCATGAATGAATTGATCGCGTCGCTCAGGCGCGACAAGATGGACGAATTTAAAAGAAAATTCAGAAACGTGGACATTTTGATTCTCGATGATGTCCAGTTTATCGCCGGCAAAGAGCGAACCCAGGAGGAATTTTTTCATACCTTCAATTCGCTGTACGAATCTCATAAACAAATTGTAATTACATCTGACAAATTTCCCAAGGAAATCCCGGGACTAGAAGATCGCTTGAGGAATCGCTTTGAGTGGGGCTTGATAGCCGATATCCAGCCTCCCGATATGGAGACGCGCGTGGCGATCCTGCAAAAGAAGGCGGAAGTTGAAGACGTTCAACTGCCCCACGACGTCGCGATATTTCTCGCCTCGAATATCGATTCCAATGTTCGCGAGTTAGAAGGATCTCTGACCCGGCTTGGCGCCTTTGCATCCCTGACCATGGCGACGATCACGATCGAGTTGGCAAAAGACGTACTGCGCAATACTTTAAATGGCGCCAAGAGAGAAATAACCGTTGAAAACATTCAGAAAACGATCTGTGATTATTTCAACATCAAGCTCGGAGATCTAAAGGCAAAACGCCGGACTCAAAACATCGCTTTACCGCGTCAGGTCGCTATGTATCTCTGCCGCAAGTACACCCCTGCTTCTTTTCCCGGGATCGGCGATAAGTTCGGTGGGCGCGATCACTCCACGGTAATCCACGCATCCAAAACCATCGAAAGAAAAATCAAAGAAGACCCGCACATGCAATCTACCATCGAGAAACTAGAGCGAAATTTAAACGTTCGCAAATAGTTGTGAATATCTTGTGACTAACGGACAGTGGTGATTGTGGAACGTTGTGGACCCATTTGCCGCTCAATCTGGAGACGTTGAAAAGAATTCTAACCTGGTAAATTTAGCCACAGGCTACACTGGCGATTTTCCTTGCCAAAACGCCGTTCCGCGCCTTATTCACAGCCTCTACTATTACTTCTGATTTTTATATATATTTAAAGCAACAGAAGTGACAGGGAGGAAAAATGGAAATTAAAGCCAAGCGGGAGAGCCTTCTCGCAACGCTTTATTGGACTCAAAGCATCGTCGAGCGGCGCAACACCATGCCCATTCTCGCCAATGTCTTGTTCGAAGCGGTCAAAGGGTCGATTCGAGTTACCGCAACAGACTTGGAGGTCGGTGTTAGAGGCGAAGTCGAGGGCGATGTCTCTAAAGAAGGAACCGTCACAATCAATGCGAAGAAGATCTACGAGATTATCAGGGAAGTGCCGAACGAGCAGGTTCAACTAAGACGCCTAGACAATGACTGGGTGGAAATTCGTAGCGGTAAATCGGTTTTCAAAATCGTCGGTATGGATGCCAAAGAATTTCCGCAATTTCCGAAATTCGATAGCAAGGGGCTTTCAAGCACTCCGGCTTCCGCGCTACGCGAAATGATCGAGCGCACGCTGTTTTCGGTTTCGACCGATGAAACGCGTTACAGTTTAAATGGTGTATTTGTCGAGCAAGGCGAAGGCGGCAATGTCAGAATGGTTGCGACCGACGGCCATCGGTTGGCGTTTGAAGAAAAGGCCGTCGGGTCTTTTGGTCTGACAAAAGGAGTGATCCTGCCGCGTAAAGGATTAGCGGAGCTAAAAAAGCTATTGGAAAGCGGCGCGGACAGTGCTGTCTCTTTGGGATTTAAGGAAAACCTGGGGCTTGTAACTAAAGACAAGATTGAGCTTTTTATGCGACTCATCGACGGTGACTTTCCCGATTACACAAAAGTCATCCCGAAGGGCAATCCGAACATCGTTAAGCTTGAACATGATGAGCTCCTCCAAGCGCTGCGTCGCGTGTCGATCCTCTCAAGTGAGCGATACAAGGGAGTTCGCATGGAGTTTAGTGATGGCAAGGTGGCGATCTCGGCAAACAACCCGGACATAGGCGAGGCGCTCGAGGAGATCGAAGCTGAGTATAAAGGTAAAGTCCTTTCGATTGGCTTTAATGCGCGTTATTTGATCGATGTTTTGGGAGTGCTGGGTGGGGATGGCGAGATCGATATCGAGCTCAAAGATGAGCTTAGCCCGAGCGTGATTCGCAAAGCCGGGGTCGACAGCTATCTTTATGTTTTGATGCCGATGAGACTATAACGTTGAGCTACTGAAAAATTGTTTTGCGAATTAAAACCCCTAACTTTTGTACTTGTTATCTAGCGCGTACTTTTCATCCAAGCCGACGATATCGTTAAACTCATTGAATGGCATGAGCTTGTCTAATATCGCCAGCGTAGAGCCGTCGCGCCGCAACGTCGTGTAAACATCGGTCAAAGATTTAGCCACGGAATAGAGTGGCGCCAGCGGCCACACAATCAATTCGAACCCCAGCTGTTTTAGTTCTTTGGGTCCCATTAGCGGCGTAACGCCGCGTTCGAGCATATTCGCGACCAGCGGGCCAGGCACTTGGCGCGCGATTTCTTGCATTTCTTCCTTTGATTCCGGCGCTTCGATGAACACGGCGTCCGCCCCCGCTTGTTTGAAAGCGATTCCGCGTTTGATCGCCTCGTTAAGACCGAGTGCTTGGCGCGAGTCCGTACGCGCAACAATGAAGAAATCACTGGTGCCTTTGGCATCGACAGCCGCTCTTAATTTTTTAAGTTGCTCGTCGAGGGGAATTACCTGTTTCCCCTTCATGTGGCCGCAGCGCTTGGGCCAGACCTGATCTTCAAGAAACATCCCGGCCGCGCCGACTCGCAACAGATCTTCAACGGTTCGAATTACATTGATTGCGTTGCCATATCCCGTATCCGCATCGACAATTACCGGCGTGTCGACCACCGAGCATATCCGCTGAGCGGCGCCGACGACTTCGGTCTGGGTAAGAATGCCAAAATCCGGCTCGCCGAGGAGCGTGGCGGACAGGCTGTAGCCGGTGATAAATATTACTTCGAAGGCGGCTCGCGCGGCGATTTTTGCGCTGAGAGCGTCATAGACGCCGGGCATGATGAGCTGGCCATGCTGCGCCAAAGCATTGCGAATGAGCTGTGCTTTTTGCATAAGACCTCGGCTGGTCACAGAATAAGCTGAGGTTATTTGCCAAGCCGGCTACGAAGGGCGAGC
>JBOHVN010000210.1:0-16256 GCA_050735675.1 Binatia bacterium
GACCAGCGGCACAGTAAAGACGTGTGCTCCGCCAGGTTTCAGTGTTCGCGCGATTTCACCAAAAGCCCGCGAAGGGCGAAGGATATGTTCCATGACATCCTGTGTGATGTGAAGATCGACACTCTCATCCGCGAACGTCAGAGCTTCCAAGTTTTCACAACGTACTCCCTTCACGTAAGAACCCAATTTTTTATCCGGGTAAAACTGCGATGGAATATAGTGTTCGCATTCCGGGCTGACCGCGGACATCGTTCACGAACTTGAACTTTCAGTTCCCTCCTCGTCGGGAATGTCGTTTCAACCCATGTCCGGCCGGTGCGGTCCGTTTTTTTCGCCGTTTTCAGTTCCCTCCTCATCGGGAATCTCTCTTCAACTGAGGGCAAACCCGTTTCGGCGGGAGCCCATTGGTCACGCAGTGTGTGACCGATGCGGTTGGTCAACAAACTGGGGTACGTAAGAAAGAATTGCCGGAAAAGTTTGAGATTAGTTGTGCTGTATCCATTTCCAAAGTCCCGCTCCAGCTTCCCCGAGAGCCTGACAATCAATTGCTGACCATACCCGGCTTTTCTCCGGCCCCGCTGTTCATCTTCCACGATCTCCCGCCCGACGAGCCAGTTCGCTACAACCTGAGTCGTGTTAACCGAACGGGCGACGCTGGCACGAGCCGATTCAAGAATCTGGCGGATGCGATTGTAAATTGAATTGGATTTCCGGGACGCCATAATCTTTTTGCGAGATTTACCGATTAACCCGTCAATTGTTCAAGCCGTTCAACCGCTAACGAATACTGAACCGCCGTTCCAAACGTTCCAATCAGCCTGCCCTGAATCAATCGAAGGGTTCGACCGCTTCCCTTCGACTTCGCCGAGCTCAGGATGGGCGTGCCGTTCAAGACGTTAGAAATTCTCACTCCCGATTCAATCCCAACTCGGCCCACATCCAAGTGAAATCGTAGGCGATCTCGCCGGACCGGCGCTGGCGTTCCGAGTGGCTTTCAAAATCCTTGAGCAGGGCGATCAGCTTGGGGCGCATCGTCTTCAAGCGCGCGGCGTGGCGCGGCGTGCGATTGCCGAGAGCCGGCACCGGCTCGTCGAGCCACTTGCGGTAATGTTGCTCGTAGAACTCGCCGAGGATTTTGCGCTGATCTTCGATGGGAATATCCGGTTCCTTGTTTTTGGTTTTTTGCGGCGCGCGCTTGATCGCTTGCTCGACGTCCTCGTAGCTGATCACGCGAAACCTCACCGCGTCGCCGAACAGACTCGACAACTCGTCGCGCGCTTTCTCGGCCCGTTTTTTAGAAGTGGTCCCGAACACGACGCGATCTTCTCCGATGATGATCGTGCCGGCGCTGCGCTGAAAACTGCCGCCGGGCTCGAGCCAGCCGTAGCTGCCGTCGCCGTGATCGACGATATCGTCGCGATCCGCTAGGGAGCGGATCGCCGCATCCCGGTCCAGCAAGTCGAAAATAACTTCGGTGAAGATGAACGGTTCGCCGTCGCTGGCAATGAGCCTAGGACGGGGCGGCAGCGCGACCCGTTCTAACCATAGCTGATGAAAGACCGGCGCCATGGTTTTAAAGAAGGCTTCGATGCTCTTCTCTGGAAAGTCGCGCATGAACATCCGATGGGTCTTCTTTAGGCCTTTGAGTAGATCGTCCTTGGCCGACGCCGGAAATAGATAGGTCAACGTTTCAAAAACCGTCTCGCCGTCGCCCGACGGCCCGACCCGCGCGACAATCAAGTCCCAGGGGACCAGTTGGCGGGTTGCCGAGCGCTCCCGCACATACAGGCGCCGATCGTCCCACAAGTCGCGCAGTACGAAACCTTGATCGGGTTTGACTTCGAGAATTTCGTACAACCGCAGATGGCTGCCGCGGAGGCCTTCGAGAAAGTTGCGCTCGCCCGTGCTTAATTTCTTGGCCTCTCTTTCAAGGAACAAGTCGAACGGCGTGCCGCCTTGGCCGAGATCGAAATCGTACGCAAACCAACTATGGTACGCTAGATTCACTGACTCCGATTTAATCACTTCGTCAAGCTCGTCGTCCGGCTCTTTCAAAAGCCAGTCGCCCCAAAATAATCGTAGGGCCGCCTTGTGCATTGGATCGAACTCATTGCGGGCCGAAAAGCGCATAAGCTTCGCCAGGGCGCCGTCGCGCTCCGCTGAACGATAGGATCGCCAAACCGCACCGCTCTTGTTCAAACAGCACTTTTTGAATTTGAGTCCGCTGCCGCATGGACAGGGATCGTTACGACCTACCGCCCTCACTGCGAGTCCTCCGTTTCGTCACTTTTCGATCGATAGCCTTCGTTGTTTTCTGGCGCCTCAACGGAAGCTGATCGTATAACACAGATGTTCGTCGAACCGAGTCACGCGATTTTAGAAATTTGGTGGTAGACGCCCCTAGCCTTTTCCGTACGACTTCAACGCCCGTCCCAGGCCGTCTTTGATCTCTTTGACGCAGGATTGCGCGCGGCACCCAGCACGCGCCAGCTGGTTCCAAACGTTCCAACGGTTCCAGTCGTTCAACCGCTAACGTACTGAAGCGCGTTCCAAAGGGTCCAATTGTTCCAGGCGTTCCAAGTGTTCAATCGCTTCACTCTGTTCAAGTCGTTACGGAGGTCGGCCGTCCGTTCAAACATTCAAGGTTCAATCATTCAAACGGTTGTCCTTGACTCGACGGCGGCCGAGAGCGCTTCGCTCTGTTTTTCGCTTTATGCCCATATTTATCCGTGGGTTTCCGGACGGCGCCCGCGACGGAAGACTTCACGACAGTCAGGTTTGTGAGGTCCACCGGCCTACGAGTGGTCCGTTTGCTCGCGTCCAAAACCTCAATGGCAACGATTCGCTTATCCTTTGCATAGTCGACGACGACGCCGTCCATTTCCACTGAGTCATCGATGGGAACGTTCGCCAAGAATTCGATATTTAAAAGATCATGCGCTGCATCGTATTCGACCTTCATGAGGTTTAATCCTTCCAGTATCGTTTATATCCGAAGTGAGATACGCCGTAATCACCACATATTTGTCCTCTGTTTCCTCGAAAACAACCCGAAGAAGCTTATCACAGTGACGAACCCTGCGCCGCCGCTGCGCCACCAGGCGGCCACCGTGTCCCTCCATAACTTGGTCTGGCGATGTTAGCGCCGCCTCGACCCACGTCGCAGAAATCCCCCGCCTCGAAGGGCAATTGGAGGATCCGGCGGTGAAAACCAAGCTTACGTCTTGGTTGCGGCCGCAAAGGGCGCAAAAAACGCAAAAGAAGAAGTCGGAGGATCTCGCGCAAAGACGCAAAGGCCGCAAAGGAAAAAACATTCCGAACTTGGCGTTCTTGGCGCCTTGGCGCGAGGAATATCCGAATCTGAGAGTGAAAAAGACCAATTTCGATCGTTTGCGGCCCGCTTTAAAAACGCGGGCGAGGCGTGGGACGTCGCGCTGCAAATCGCCGCGCTCCGCGAGCAAGCCGGTCTGTCTCAGAAAGAGCTTGCGAAGCTGCTCAAGACCTCGCAGCAACAGATCAGCCGCCTGGAGTCACGGGCTACGAAGGCCACTCTCTGAGCATGCTACGGCGCGTCGCCGGGGCTCTGCGCGCGCGCGTCCGCATCGTGTTCGAGCCGGCAGAAACAAAACGCGGCATACAAGTAGCGGAATCTCCCGCGGAGTACCGGACCAGGCGTAGCACACCCAAAAGGAAATGAGCGAAAGAATGTCCGAGCAGCGCTGTGCTCTTGAACCTCGAACCTTGACCTTTGCACAGTCGCGAAGCCATGAGCGGAGCGGTTGAATGATGTGGCGCTCCGTAACCGTGGATGCTTGAGGATTCCATGAAGGAAATCGAGATCATCCCGCTCGCAAGGACTCTGCCGCGCGGTGGACGCCCACATCCAACTGAAATCATAGGCAATCTGCCCGCCCCTGCGCTGGCGACAATAGGCGGGACGACGGCATGGGGCAGACCTATATCATGGTTGACTTCAGAAATTGCTTTCCACTACTGTCGGACAATGCCGATCTCGAGTACTTCGAATAGAAAAAGGACAATTAAGCCATGAATGAATCTGCGTACAAAGGTTTCCGCCAAGACGAATTGGAGTATCAGTACAATCCCCGCGTTTCCGTCCCTGAATACCCCGAGCTGGCCAAGATGAGAGCGGCGCAGGCGCGCAAGGTCCGCGACAGCGCCAAGTCTTGGCTCAATGTCGCTTACGGCAGCTCGCCGCGCGAAATGGTGGATATCTACGCCGCCGATAGGCCCGGCGGAGCGGTGCTGGTCTACATCCACGGCGGCTACTGGCGCAGCGGCAACAAGGAAGATAACTGTAATTTCGTGCCGACGTTTGCCAAGCGTGGCGCCACGGCCGTGCTGGTGGAATACGATCTGTGCCCCCAGGTAACCGTCAGCGACATTGTCCGGCAAACGCGCGCAGCCATTGCCTGGACCTACAAAAATATCGTTCGTTACGGCGGCAACCCGTCGAAGCTCTTCGTTTCTGGGCACTCCGCCGGCGGCCATCTCACCGCAATGGCGCTGGCGCATGACTGGACCAAAGACGGACTGCCCAATGATCTGATCAAGGGCGCCGTGGCCACCTCGGGGGTCTACGATCTCGAAATGGTCATGAAGATCAGCGTGCAAGAACAGGTGCGAATGACACCGCAGTGCGCGAAAACCAATAGCCCGCTGCTCAATCCGCCGCGCGTACAGTGTCCGCTCATCGTCGCCGTCGGCGGCGACGAACCCAAAGGCTGGCAGCAGATGTCACATAACTATTTTCAGTACTGCAAAGAGAGCGGTATGAACGTGGAATATCTGGTCGAGCCTCAAGCCAACCACTACACCCTGTCGGAGCATCTGCTCGACGACACGCGCCCGCTGACTCGGGCAATGATCCAACAGATGGGAATTTAAGCCGGCAAAAATCCGAGTGCCGCGGCCTGGGCCGGATTGTATTTCAGGCTTGCCCCACTGGCTGGTGATCGGCCTGGTTGAGAAGGGCTTCGAAAAGTTCCTAGGTGACGAGTACTGCGAGTCGGATACCTTTTTCACCAAAGATTTTCGCGAGCGCCATCCCGACCGTGTTGAAGAATTTCTTCAACTCGCCAGGGCGACGCACGCGAATCTATCCGAATATATTCATCTGAGCATCGCGCGTCACAACTGCGAAGCGACTCATCGCCTGGGCGACGCGCAGTGTCCAACGCGTGCTGATCGGCAACCACGATCGCGCCCGCAGCAATCATCTCATCCAGGCCGCAGCCTTGACCAAGAGAATTCCCGGTGCCCAGCTTAAAATTCTTGACAGCCAGTCGCACGGCTTTTTTTGGCAAGCGCCGGAGAGACCAATCGAATTATTCTCGATTGGGTGAAGCGGCACAGCGATGGATCAGCCGAAGCAGGCTGACTGGTAACGAGTGAGCAAGCAATTCCTCGCTGTAACGCAGGTCTCTACATAGGATCATGAACCCGCCTGGATTCCCGCTAAAAGCATGCGGGAATGACGAAAGATCACAGCGTGGCAGACCGCAACCGAAAGTCAGATTATCTCGCGCAAAGGCGCCAAGCTCGCCAAGAAAAACCGAATTGTTCGGAGCGTTCGGAGTTTGTTGTTGTGTCATGCTGAACGAACGTGAAGCATCGGCTTTGCGCTTTTCCCGATTCATTCGATCAGGAGAAAAAAACCAGATTCTTCGGGACCGAGTAAAAACCCGGGACCGTGGCAAACTACCAACCATAGCAACGCAGAGAACAAATCCGCCGCTGCGAAAAAGTAATCAGTGGAGATTAATTGATCGCGTTATCCCTACGACTAGACGACCGATACCTCGTAACCGGCGCTGCCCTTCTGTTCGGGCGGAAAAAGATCCCACGACTCGATCCATTGGCGGGTGCGCTCGAAGGCGGCCTGCGGATAGGGCTCGAAGACGATGCGCTCGCCGGGGCCGAAGCGGCGTATATCGACCATGGGGTGATATCGCGCCGGCAGCTCTCTTAGAAAATAATGCTTGTACGCTTCCGGTTCCAGATCGATGTCGTGCTGCGCGCGCCGCAACGCCTCGAAGTAGCGCTCGACCTGATCAAGGTCGGCGTGCTCGGTCACCAAATGGCCGATCATGAACGTGGAATCGACGAGCTTTTTGAAACCGAGCTGTTCGGCGACGTAAAACGGCGCACCGAACAGGCTTGCCGCCGGCACTTGGCGATCGACGAGCAGCGCCAGGCGGTCGAGCAGTAGACCGCCGAAGTGCAACTTGATCTCGCCGCGCGTCAAAAACGATTCGAGCCCTTGCAATGTCGAATAATGGCTGCCGGAATGATAGCCCACCGTCACAGGAACGTTGGCTAAATCCTCCGGTTTTTGGATCGGCGAGTCGGGCGCCACGAAAATTCCCGACGGCGAGATCGAATAGGCGTGCCCCCACATTTTGCCATGACCGGCGGAGGCGGCCATATTGACCGTCCAATGACAGGCCGCGCTCAAGTTGCAGCCGCGCCCGTCCTCGATCGACTCGAAGGCGCCGCGCTGAATATCACCCGGGCTCGACTCGACGGTCTCCACGCCCGCGGTCCAGGTGACGATCGGTTTGACGAGGAATTCGTAATCCAGGCCCACGTCCTTGAAGTAGCCTTTTTCCTCTGCCACCCACTCCTGCAATCGTCCATGCGACTGAATGCGGAATTTACTCATAGAATTACTCCTCCTGATTCCGGGTTTCTTCGCAACCGACGGAGTTAAGGCCGTTTTACGCCCTGCCGCTCGTACAATCAAGGCGAGTTTCTCTTCCCAACGCAACCTATTCTACTACATGGTAGAATGCGCGGCTCGTCAACTCATAACACAATGTCCCCAGCGCCGGCTAAGCCGCAACCAAACTTGAATGGCGCGCGCAAAAGGCGCCAAACCCGCCAGGGGATAAACGGCTAAATTCAAGCACAAAATCCGAAGCTCGAAACCATATCAAATGACACAAAGACCGAATGTTCCAAAAACAAACTCGCTTCGTACTTGAGCTTTGGATTTTGTATATTTTGAATTCTGAAATTGTTTCGTATTTTCGATATTCGAATTTCGAATTTGAGAAATTACGCCTTGCGCGAGCAAGTCCCCGTTGTGGACACCGGCTCTTCACTGAGCTAAAAGATCTCCCTGGAGAATGAGCGATGCCTTACTGTTATCCTCCCGATCCCAACACGCGCACACCTAAAGCTACACTGCCGCCGAACGCTTGCGACACGCATTTTCACGTCTTTGGACCGCCGGAAAAATTTCCGTTTGTCTCAACTCGCGAGTACACGCCGCCGGCGGCGCCCCTGGAACATTATTTAAAAATGATCGCCGTGATCGGCATCGAGCGCGCCGTCGTGGTCCAGCCGAGCGTGCATGGTCTGGACAATTCCGCGACCCTCGATGCGATCAACAATGCCAATGGAAATTTCCACGGCGTCGCGCGTATCGATGACAAGACGTCGAAGGACGACTTGCAACGGCTACACGAAGGCGGCATACGCGGCGTGCGTTTCAACCTGCTCGACCGCCCGCGCGGCAATATCAAACTCGACGTGCTCGACCGCTGCATCGAGAACGTGACGGCTCTCGGCTGGTCGGTCGATCTGCACATCGACATGAAGAACTTGCTCGAACAGGAAAAGCGCATCCGCAACATGCCCGTTCCCGTCGTTATCGATCATATCGCGCGGGTGAAACCGGCCGAGGGAATCGACCAGCCCGGGTTCCAATTGCTGCTCGATCTCATGAAGCTGAAGCATGTCTGGGTCAAAGTCAGCGCCGCGGATAAAATTTGCAACACGCGTGTGGGTGCTTATTTCGGTCTGCCGTTCGTCGAGGTCATCCCGTACGCGCGCGCCGTAATCGCCGCCGCGCCCGAGCGGGTGATTTGGGGCACCGATTGGCCGCATTCGAATACTTTCGTCCCGGGTTATACGCCCAATGACGGCGATTTGATCGATCTGCTCGCTGAGTTTGCTCCGGACGAATGGACCCGAAGGAAGATCCTGGTCGACAATCCGGCCGCCTTGTACGGCTTCGGCTAGAATCACAAGAACCGGCAAAGAGAATGCCTCGCGCAAAGCATGTCCTGAGCGCCGCCGAAGGAACACAAAGTACGGCCTTGCGGCCCGTCATCACGAGCGGAGGCGAGGGATCCAAGAACGATTTCTCCCCATAGGTCGAAATGACAACTGCTTTTCCTTGGCGTCTTGGCGCGGGAATCGTTTTTGAATTTGTTTGTTGAAAATTTAACAGGCAAGAGTCCTGATCCAGCAGCTAGACAGGGAAAACAAAGATCGGACAAGGAAGATAATTATGTTTACTCAATTCCTGCTCGTGCTCGCCGCGGCGATCTTACTTAGCACACCGGCGGCGGCGTTGGACCGAATCCGCATCGCCGTGTCGAACCCGAACATGCCCAACTTGACCGCCGCCGTGGCGCAGAAACAGGGATTTTTGAAAGACGAGAATCTCGACGCCGAGATCATTCGAATGAATCCCAACGTGGCGATCACCGCGCTCTCGACCGGCGACGTCGATTATTGCCAGCTCTTCGGCGCCGTGGTCGGCGGCGCTATCGCCGGGTTGCCGGTTAGAATCGTGGCGGGCTATCTCGACACCTGGCCAGTGACGCTGATCGCGCAACCCGAGCTTAAAACGATCAAGGACCTCAAAGGGAAGACGCTCGGCATCAGTAGCTTCGGCGCAACCCCGGATGTCGCGGCGCGCTTGATGATCAAGCAAGCCGGAATCGATCCCGAAAAAGAGATCAAAATTCTTGCTCTGGGCTCAGACGCCGCCCGCCTGACCGCGCTCAAGCAACGGGTGGTCGACGTGGTGGTTATTTCACCGCCGGCGGACACGCAGATGGAAAAGCAAGGTTATAAAATCCTCGCCCGGGCCTACGAGCTTTTCAGTTTCCCCTATCTCGGCCTCGGCACTCACACGCGAAAGATCAAGGAAAAACCCGACGAGATCCGCCGCGTGATCAAAGCGACGATCCGCGCCAACCGTTTCATCCGCGACAACCGCGACGAGGCCGTGAAAACGCTGATCGGTTGGGGCAAAGTAGAGCGCGAATTCGCTTACGCGTCGTACGACGCCTTGAAAAATCTGTTCAACGCCGACGGATCAGTGCCCGAAGACGGGCTGAAGCTAGTCATCGACCAGGCTCGTCGGAGCGCCAAAGTCACGCGCGAAGTCGCGCCCAGGGAAGTCGTCGACCTGAGTTTTCTCCGCGCCGCCCAGGCGGAGTTGGGTATCAAGGCGCGGTAGATCGATTTAGAGTTCGTTGTTAAGGTTCACTTTACTAGCGCCATTCGGCGAATGTCATTCTGAGGAGCGCTGAGCGACGAAGAATCTAGCCCAGATCCTTCGCTTTCGCTCAGGATGACAGTCGATGATATCGAAAAGCTATTTCGTCTATATCATGACCAACGAATCAAAAACGCTTTACACCGGCGTAACAAACAACTTAGAGCGGCGGGTCTATCAGCATAAGTTGAAGCAGATTCCCGGCTTCACGGCAAAATATAACATTACGCGCCTGGTCTATTACGAAGAAACGGGCGATGTCCTCGCTGCTATCTCGCGAGAGAAAGCTATTATGGGATGGCTTCGATCCAAGAAAATAGCTCTAATCGAGTCCGTGAACCCGAAATGGCAGGATCTTAGTATCACGAGGTGAGATAATTTCCATGATCATCGACTGGCACGCCCATGTCTACCCTCCCGAACTGGCCAAGGAGCGCCGTTGGGGCGGCACCACGCCGCTGACCATAGAGAATCTCCTGGAAGCCCATGAAAAGGCCGGCATCGATCGCTGCGTAGTCAGCAATACGATCCATTATCTCAAAGACAAGACCAACGACGAGTCGCTGGCGTTTTTGCGGCGCTGGAACGAATACGCCGCGGAGATCCAGCAAAAATATCAAGACCGCATTATCGTTTTCACCAGCACGCTGCCGTGCGGCGGGGCGCCGTTCATGAAGGAACTGGAACGAGCGATCGTCGAATGCGGCCTGCACGGCGTGCTCATCAATTCGAGCCACCAGCACGCCTATCCTGACGATGACGAAGCCAAGCCGTTTTTCGAGTTGCTTGCGGGCTTGCGAATACCCGTGATGATGCACGCGCCGTCGGTGGGTTACGGCGAGGAGCGCATGCGCGACTATCGCTTGGCTTCGAGCGTCGGGCGGCCCTTCGACGAATGCTTGAGCATCGCCCGTCTGATCGTCCGCGGCGTCTTCGAGCGTTTTCAAAATATCAAATTCGTCGGCTGCCATCTCGGCGGCGGCATCTGTGACGTCATCGGCCGCATGGACTATGCCTACGAGCTTGGCGACTTGGCCTCCGGCCTGGGCCCCTACGAGCCCATGCTGATCACCAAGCAGCCGAGCGAATACCTGAAAGCTCTTTACATGGATACCGTCGCCTATCACCCGCCGGCGGTCATGTGCGCCTATCAGACCGTCGGCGCTGAACACTTGCTCTTCGGCAGCGACGCGCCGCCGCTATTGCCGCTCCTGCCGCGCGCGAAGAAAATCATCGAAGAGCTGCCGATCACCGAAGCGGAGCGAGACGAGATCTTCAGCGGCAACGCCTTGAAATTGCTGCAACGCCGTTGACCGTCGCGCAACGTGTTAAGTTAACTGTCACCCTGAGCAAGAGCGAAGGATCGGTTACAAAATCTAGATTCTTCGCCCGAGGGCCTAGAATGACACAGTGGAGCTGTCGTCACCCGCGGGTGTCCCGAGTTGCGCGCTGGGCGGCAACATGGCATAAAACCATCGAAACTCCGGAAAGGAATTTTCCTATGCCGCTGTCCTACGATGATCTGATCGAACCGGCGATAGTCAAACAGGTATCGAAAAGCGTCGCCTACTGCCGCTGCACGCGCACGAAGAATCCGCCCTTCTGCGACGGCTCGCATGCCGAGACCAACATCAAGCCGCATATCTTGGAATTCGACGAACCGACGACCATTGCCATCTGCCGCTGCTGGCGCTCCAAAGATCATCCGTTTTGTGACGGCACGCACGGGCGGCTGGTAAAACCCAAGGAGAGACCGCCGCGTCCGCAAGCAAAGCCCGCCACCTAGCATGAGACTAAGGAATTTGAGCGATCGGAACGGTTTGAACAATTTGAACGGCTTGAACGTTTTGAACGAGCATAAAAGGGAGGAACGCCATGGTCGAAATGAAGAATCCCATCAAAGAGGCCGATGCTAATCCAGAGATCAACCACCTGGGTTTGTGGAGAACCGATCTGGCCTATTTTTGGGTGATCAACTGCGGTGCCAAGCAACAGGACGACATGCACTATCATGAGAACGACGATCATATCTTCATGGTGCTCGAAGGCGAGTGCACGGTGCGCACGCCGCATAAGGCATTTGTACTCAAGCAATTCGACACCGTCCTGCTCAAATCGGGCGAGTCTTACCAACTGTGCAATACCGGCGAAGGAAGAATGTTGCTTCTCGGGGCCGGCAACTCGGGTGTGGACGGCAAGCCCCGGACGCGCGTGCCGAAAATCCCGAGCCACATCCCGCTCAGAGATCCGATCGTGGCGTAATGCTGCCGAAGTCCCGCCGCTGGCGTGCCACCTCGGCGCGGTATTTACGGCTGGAGTTTAGCAGCATGGTCGCGGCGATCGCGCACACCGCGCCGCACAGGGCGAAGGTCCAATCCATGCCGATGGCCGCGCCGGCGGCGCCGATGATCACGCTGCCCAACGACCACAGGCCCCGGTCCATAAAAAATAAGCTTAACACCCGCCCGAGCAAATTGGGCGGCGTCGAGGTCTGAATCGCCGTGTTGGATAATGCCCGCCCGGCGATCTGGCAGAATCCGACCATCGCCAGGAAGAAAAACGACAAAAAGAAATAATGGGAAAAGGCGAACAAAGTGATGAACAACGCGAACCCCATGGCACAGTAACAGATCGAGCTGATCCCGACGCGGAGCTTGTTCACCGATGCAAGCACTAACGCCGCCACGGTAGCGCCGACTCCCGGCGCGGACATAAGCAAGCCAAATCCCGAGGCGCCGACGTCTAGGACGTTGGTTGCGAAGATCGGCACGAAGCGGTTGTACGGAGCGCAAAACGTGGCGATCACGTAGGAGAGCCCGACGATATAAAGCAAGCGCCGGTCGCCGAGCAGATAATCAAACCCTTCCTTCACGTCGGCCCAAAGACTCTGTTCGCCGGCGCGCTTTTGCCAGGGCGGCAACTCCATCAGATAAAGATTCAACAGCAAGAATACGAAGCTGATTGCATTGACGAGAAAACATTCGGCGATGCCGACATAGGCGATGATTAAGCCTCCCGTTGTCGGCCCCAGTATTTTTGAAAAATTGAACACCGAGGATTGCAAGCCAATGGCATTGAGCAGTTCTTCTTTGGGCACCAGACTGCTGACCAGCGATTGTCGCGCCGTTTGATTGATCGTATTCACGACGCCGAGAAAAAACGCCAGGACAGCGATATGCCATAGCTCAATCACCTCGAACTGAACGGCGAGCCAATAAATAATCGCTTGAATCATCGCCGCCGATTGAGTGATCATCAGCACGCGCCGGCGATCGAATCGGTCGGCGATGGCGCCGCCGAGAGCGCCCACTAACAGCCGCGGCAAAGTGTCAAAGAAGGCGACCACGCCGATGGCAACAGGCGATCTGGAAACATGCCAGACCAGCCAGCTCTGCGCGACGTTTTGCATGAAATCGCCTGAGCTGGAGATCAACGCGCCTTCCATCAAAAGGCGAAAATTTCGGTGCTTGAGGGAACGCAGTGTTCGCAGGTTGCGCAGGCTTGGCATGGTTGGCTTACGACCGAGTTGCTATTTTTATACTACGCGACCGACCCCCGGTTTGAAACCAGTGAACAATAGCGTGATTCGCCAGCGCCATGTGCGCGTAAAATCATGATCGAACCGAAGTGGTATAGCGATCTGACACCCTATCAATGGCGCGTGCTGATCTGCGCCAGCCTGGGTTGGGCGCTCGACATCATGGACGGCTATCTCTACGCCATCGTCCTTTTTCCGGCCATGAGCGAGCTATTGGGGACGAGCGAAAGCGCCGCCATCGGCTGGTACGGCGGCATCGTGCTGAGCATCTTCATGATCGGCTGGGCGCTCGGCGGTCTGGTCTTCGGCCCGATCGCCGACCGTTACGGCCGCGCCAAGACCATGGCAATCACGATTTTGCTTTACGCCGCCTTCACCGGGCTATGCAGCATCGCCAACAGCTGGCAAGAGTTGGCTTTCTATCGTTTCATGACCGGCCTCGGCATCGGCGGTGAGTGGGCTGCGGGCGCGGCGCTGATCGCCGAAAGCTGGCCGGAAAAATCCCGCGCCAAAGCCGCCGGCATCATGCAGGCTTCGGGCGGCATCGGCTTTTTTCTCGCATCGCTGCTCTATCTTTTCGTTGGACCGTATGGCTGGCGCTGGGTCTTTGCTTTAGGTGTGATGCCGGCGATCGTCGCCTTCTACATCCGCTATTCCCTCGAAGAGCCGCAACGCTGGGCGCGGGCCAAGCACACGGGAAATCCTTATTCGGCGTTATTCCAGCGCGCCTCGCGCCGCGATGTCCTCGTCGGCACCGGCTTGGCCGTCGTAGCGACCTTCGGATATCAGGGCGCGATCCAGTGGGTGCCGAGTTGGGTGAGCGCCATGCTCCAAGCTCAAGGAACAAAAGCCGCGATCCCGCAGGTCAGCCTGATCACCGCCGTGCTCAACTTCGGCGGCATGGCCGGCTGCCTTTGTTTTCCGCTCATCGCCGACCGCTGGGGCAGAAAGAGCGCGATGTTTCTCTATTTCTCCGGCGCTCTCCTGTTCGTGCCGACGACTTTTTTTCTCGCGACGGAATTCAGCCAAGCGGTGATTATTTCGCCGCTCATGGGATTTTTCGCCGCCGGAGTTTTCACCGGCTTCGCGGTCTATTTGCCCGAGCTTTTTCCCACGGCGATCCGTGCTACCGCTCAAGGCTTTTGTTACAACTTCGCCCGCTTCTTTTCGGCCGCGGCGCCGTTCGTTGCCGGCGCGCTGATTTCCGCACACGGCGCGTTTGCCCCCGCCATCGCGATGATCAGCTGCATCTATTTTTTTGGCTTGATCGTGCTGCTGTTCGCCCGCGAGACCAGAGGCCACGCGTTGCCGGACTAGGGGGGATGGAAAAAGTTGGAGTGATGGAGTAGTGGAGTGCTGGAGTGTTGTTAAAAATGACCGACACCCATCACTCCAATATTCCAGCACTCCATGACTCCAATTCTCTCCGAAAGGAGTTCCCCATGTTTTCCATGCCGATCGTCGATCTGCTCGCGGAAGGCCGCAAGCTCGCTGACGCTGGCCGGCGCGTGAGCGTCCTCTGGCAGTATGCCGACACCTTGGTTTTTCTCGCGCGCGGGCGCGAATACCGCAGCGAATTTCATATCAACCCGAGCGACGAGACCATGCAGATGATCAAGGGCGAAATGCGCCTGCACTACCGCACGCCTTTGGGCAAAGAAGCCGTCGCGGTCATATCCGAAGGCTCGATCATCTACACGCCCGCCGGCACGCCGCATTCGCCGCGCTTCCCGCCCGATGCCTTCGCGCTCATTTCGGAGCGCAAGCGTCGCGCCGGCGAAGTCGACCGTTTTCACTGGTACTGCGCCGACTGCGATAATTTGTTGCATGAGGAATCCTTCGTCGTACGCGACTACGCCGAAGATCCGGTGTCGAAAGCATATAAACGTTTTTTCAATAGCACGGAATTCCGCACCTGCAAAAAGTGCGGCGAAGTGATGCCTGCCCCGGAATCGCTCTGAGCGTGAGACGTGTTCGTGAAACGTGTTCGTGATCGTGAAGTCAGAGCAGAATGGAATAGCAATTCAAAGAGTTGAACTTTTTCATCTTGAATCTTTGAACGACTGGAACAACTGGAACTATCCAAACGGTTTGAACGATTTGAACGTTTGGAACGACTGGAACCGCTTTTAAATATTGAGTTCTTTCGACCGATCATACGGATGCCGGCCGCCCGCCGCGGCCCCTTCGCGCGGAAAAATCTTTTCGATGGCCGCTAGCTCCGCCGCCGTGAGTTGAATATTCACGGCAGCCGCATTGGATGCCAGGTGGGCTGTCTTGTACGTGCCCGGGATCGGCACGAAGAACTCGCCCTGATGAAGAATCCAGGCAAGGGCAAGCTGAGCAACGCTGCATTGCTTTGACTCCGCAATCGTTTGAAGCTGTTTCAGCAACGCCGTGTTGTGGGGAAAATTCTCCTCGTGAAAGCGCGGCCCGCGGCGCTTTGCTTCCTGCTCGCCGAGATCGGTAAAGTCCTTAAACGCTCCGCTGAGAAAGCCGCGCCCCAGAGCGTAGTAGGCGACGTAACCGATGCCGAGCTCACGCACGACGGGAATCGTATTGGCTTCATAGTCGCGCGTCCAAAGCGAATATTCGCTCTGCACGGCGGTCACCGGGTGCACTGCATTCGCCCGGCGCAGCGTCTGCGCTCCCGCTTCGCTTAAGCCGATGTGACGAACCTTCCCCTGCTCCACCAGCCGCGCCATGGCGCCCACGGTCTCTTCGATCGGTACATTCGGGTCGACGCGATGCAAGTAGTAAAGATCGATGTAGTCGGTCTCGAGCCGGCGCAGTGAATTCTCACAAGCCCACGATACGTACTCCGGCTTGCCTTCCACCTCTCGTCCGTCCGCCCAGGGTTGGCCGCGCAGGTTGCCGAACTTGGTCGTGAGCACGACCTCGCCGCGCTTGCCTTTGAGCGCTTTGGCTAAAATCTCTTCGTTGTTGCCGTTGTTGTGATCGGCGGTGTCGATAAAGTTCATCCCGATATCGATGGCGCGGTGCAAAACCGCGATAGCTTGCCTTTCATCGGCCTCGCTAAGCTTGCCCTGAAACGGCGGGCAGCCATAACCGATCGCCGAAACTTGCAAGCGCTCTTTGCCGAGATAACGATATTGCATGAACAGTCTCCCTTCTCTGCCGCGATAATGATCCGAAAATTCATCCCGGCGCAAGTTGCATCGCAAGATTGAAATGGCTAACAATCGGCAGCAGCTGAACTACCCCGCAGGAAGTGGCGCGGCAGCAGACTTCGCCGACAGGATTTCTCCTAAGGGTGATAGGGGTCGGAAACGGCTTTCGCCGTCCCCGCCCTCCGAACCGTGCGTGCGGTTCTCCCGCACACGGCTCTCCAGTCGGTGGTTTCCTCAGCGGGATTGGCTCCCCAGCTTCCAGGCTGCC
>JBOHVN010000211.1:0-13394 GCA_050735675.1 Binatia bacterium
GCGGATCCCCGTGCTATTTAGGAATCCCGCTTTACCTTCGAATACTTCCTCAGGTCCTGTCATCCCTTTAGCGGCCAGCATGGTGCAGAAGATGGCGTTCCGCGAGGCGTTGGCTAACGCGCATCCCTTCCAGTGGGAAATCTGACCTCTCCTAATTTGCTCGAGGCTGATATGAGACGAGATCGCCAAGCTGATCGCATGAGCCATCTGCTCTTTCGTATGGCCGAACAGTTTAGCCGCCACGACGGCGGCCGCGATGACGCCGTAGGTCGACTGATCCCAAATACGCCCGCGCTCTTTCGATCCGGCGTCGATCAGTCCACACAACACCTCATAACCCAAAACCGTTCCGAGGATTACGTCTTTGCCGCTGCCGTTTCTTGCGTCCACGACGGCCAGCACTGGCGCAAGGAGGTCGCTTGGGTGGCAGGTAGGTGAACCCGCATAGGTGTCGTTAAAATCAAGATAACGGATCATCACACCATTGGCGAAAGCTGCGAGGTCGGGCGAGGTTTTTTGGCCGCTAATCAAAACGGTGGACGGGATGGCCGAAGTGATCTCAGATGCGGCGGCTCTAGCGATCTTGGCTGGAGGACTCTCGGCCCCGCCGAGCGCGCATCCCACGGTATCCATGACAATGTGCTTGGTCCGGCGTATCACTTCCTGCGGCAGGTCGCGATACGTCAGCTTCAGCGCATACTCGCAAAGATGATTGAGGATTCGGTCGACCATTGTTTAGGTGCCTTTGGGTTTCCTGTGAACGCGTATTCACCACAGTGCGGCAGAGCCGCAACCAAAGCTCAGTATCCCCCGCAAAGCATGTCCTGAGTGAAACCGAAGGGACGCAAAGAAAAGACACGATTCCGAACTTGGCGTTCTTGGCGCCTTGGCGCGAGGAGATCCTGTTTCCCAAACCGACGGGCGCAAAAGTTTGCGCGACCCGCGAAAACTCTCAACTATAGTAATACAGAGTTTGCTGAGGATTTCTTTATGATGATATCCTCGTTCGATTTTCTCCGCGTCCTCAGCGCCTCCGCGGTTAGGCACACAAATTGAAATCCCATTTTTCATGAGTCGAAGCTTTGCCGACGTTCGGCTTAAGTTTTCTATCGGCGCGAACGCAAGCAATACATAACTCGAACTAACAGGCCCGCGCAAATGCCAAGAGGAACGAAGAGACGTCGTCGTGTCGCCCGACGCCTAGCGCGTCTTCAGAGACGCTACTGCTTGATTGAGGATAGCCCAGTCGACAATCTTCTCGGGGGGAACCGAAGGGGGTATGTCGGCGAGGCTGAGGCCGGTTCTGAGCCCCTGTTCTGACGGCAAGCCGTCATCCGGCCAAAGATCTTTTATTACATCAAACGCTTCCCCGGTCATCTCCAGGGTAGGTAAAGCAATAAATTGCTTCAACAACGGGAGCACCTCCTCGCGGTGGCTCTTGGTATAGGCGATGCCTTTGAGGGCGGAGGTAAGAACCTTTTTTACCTCGTCGGGCCGTTCACGCAAGTGCTCATTGTGGGCGACCAAGCCTAGAAGCGGAAACTCGGAAACGTCCTTCACATAGGCAAGAGCCTTAAATCCGTCTTGCTTCATATACAGATCATAAGGGATGCTCAACATCGCCGCATCGATGTTGCCGGCTTTAAGTGCCAGCGCTCGGTTTGGCATCTCGCCCAGGTTGACGACCTTAACTTCCTTGGGATCAACTTTGTAATGTTCGAGAACCTTGAGAAGCTGCCGGTGAACCGTCCCACCCGGTTGGCTGATGGCAACAGAACGGCCGCGCAGACGACTCGGAGTGCTGATTTCAGGCTTGGCTACCAGAACATGATGCGATTTTACCGCGAAAATCATGATGACCTTGGCCGGAAGACCCTTGGCAATCGCTGTCATCGACGATCCCAGCGGCGTGATATATGAGATGTGCTTTGCCGCCAAAGCGCCCAACGAGGCGCGGACCGACATGGTCACGGGTAAAAGTTCGAGTCGTTGTTCCTGGAATATTCCTTTCTTCCAGGCGACGTACAGCGGGAACCAGGTCACCGTATTGGTCGGAACTCCGATATGTATTTGGGTAAGTTTTTGGGCATGCCCCAGCGCAGCGTAACCAACAAGAAACGCCGCAAAGACAAGTAGAGCAACCACGTCTTGCTTATGACGCATCAAGGTTCCGTTACCGCCAAGATACTAATTATCGGAAATATCCAGCACAACGCCATCGGGATCAGACAACGCGTATACGCCGATCTTGCAAGCTTCCATGTCCTTTTTGGTGATATGGCCGAATAGGCCGCCGCCGATATCTTTTGGAGCTGACGAAGGGGCGGACGACGCGATTTCCTGGAGATCTTTCTGCGCCGTCTCCAAGCTCTCGACTTTGAAGCCGATGTGATCGAGACCTTGTCTCATGCTCACGTAGGAATGGTCGGTTGTCGGGTGTATCAGCAGCCGGATCTTGCTGTCGCTCAGACACACTGCGTCACCGAGCGGCGGCTCTTTTACTTCCAAGAGCCCAAAGACTGCTTTGTAGAAATCAGCCACTTGCGCGGGGTCTGCCGCTCGAATGACCACGTGGTTCACATGGCGGGGTTGATCCCAACCATCTTCCGTGTACCCCTCTCTCACCTTGGGATCTGATTTCTCAGAAATATCGAACTGAGCGCCTGCCGGGTCGTGGCTTCTGAAGACCGCAAACGGCACGCGTTCCAGGCCTTTGGTGATGAGTATTTTAGGATACTTGTTTCTGATTGTTCCCACGACGGTGCCGATATCGTCGACCTCAAAACCGAAGTGATCCAACCCACCCGGAATTCCCGGCCGCCTCGCCAAGAGCGCGAGTCCGACGACACCATCGCTGATATGACCTCGGTTTTGCTCGGTGAGGGCGGTGGTAATTCTCTTCATGCCGAAGATCTTTTCATAGAAGGTTACCATCCTGTCCGGGTTCTGAGTGTAAATTGCGGCGTGTCTGATGCGCGCGGCCATAGACCCTCCTTGAGCAAAAAAGTTCGCGCTTGCTGGCGATCGCTGCAAGTTATCTGAACAGGCGCCGGCCTGTCAACGCGATTGTGTTTTCATGCGATTGTGTTTTCAACTTAACCATGTCAAGCCAGAGCTGGCTCATGAGAGTTGCCAGACGTCACTAGCGGAGCAGTCGCGGTTGGAGTCAAAACTGCGTGCGCGTCGACGACCCCGCAAGAGTCCGCGGTGAAATTGGACTTATCCCCTTTCTCGCTCCGAATTGGCGATGTTTCACCCCATCTCGACATATTGACGTGACTTTGGCTATGATCGAATATGCACGCAATTTTGTCTAGGTTGCTCCAAATCAATTCTAACCAAGGGAGGGCATGACCCATGACAACATCGACAAAAATTATGCTGTGGGCGCTTTTGCTTAACTTTTTACCTTTTCCCACCAAAGCGGCATTTCCCCTCGACAAAGTGAACGTCACCTTACCCTCGAAATCATTTCAATTCGTGATCTTTCCGATTGCCAAGGAGCGCGGCTACATGAAGGAGGAAGGCATCGATCTCAACATCGTTATCATGGGCTCCACCGCCGGCATTCAAGCCGTGCTTTCCGGAGATATGAATTTCACCGGCTCCGGTAGCAGCGCCCTGGTCGCCGTAACCAAAGGCAATGCGCCACTCAAGACGGTTTTGGCCGTCAACGATCAGGTCCTGCAATGGCTCATGGTCCGGCCGCAAATTAGCAGCTTGAAGGAATTGAAGAATAAGAAAGTCGCCGTCACGAGCGTCGCCGCGGTTGCCACGTTTATGTTCAAGCAGGTCGCGCCCAAGTATGGACTCGACGCCAACAAGGACGTGACGTTTCTTGCGTTCCCTCCGGGCCAGCGGCTACCGGCAATGATGTCGGGGGCGGTAGAGGCAGGGCTATTGACCACGGAAGATCGCTTTGCGGCTCTCGACCAGGGGATGAAGGAGTTGATGTACCTGGGAAAGGAGGTGAAAAATTCCTGGGGAACGGTCGCCACCACGGACCGTTTCATCAAGGAGCAGCCCAAACTCATCGCCGGATTTATGCGCGCGACTCTCAAAGCTCTCCGCCTGGTCAAGCACAATCGTGAGGCGGCGGTCGATGCGATCGTGAAGTTTTCCGAGTTGAAACGAGAACTGGCGGAGCGCACGTACGACGATGTCATCAGGACCTTCACGAGCAACGGTGTCGTGGATGAAGAAACCCAAAAGAACGATCTCGACATCGTTCGCTTGGTCGCCAAAGTGACCAAGGAAGTGCCCATCGAGCGCGCCTACGACTTTAGCTTTGCGGCGCAAGCGGATAAGGAGCTGACTCGAGCAGGCTGGCGGCCGTAAAAAACGGCAGCGCGACTCGATGAGCGGGTGAAACTTCGGGTCGGGCGTGAGTCTTGAGTAACTCGCGTTCCTCATCTCATCGGCGAGCATTTCATTGACGAGCGGCTGATAGACTCTGGGCGTTCCAGTCGGAAGGGTTCCAGTCGTTCCAGACGTTCAAAACGTTCCAGTCGTTTAGAATCAATGCGGGGTTCCGCTTGAAATCATAAGTCCGTCGAGCAGGTCGAAACTAGCGATCTCCCAATCTTTCCATCCGGGATTGGTTGAGCGTGGAGAATGGCCAGTGTTTGTCGGAAAAATCGCTCCGCCGTGACACCCAACTCGCGAATCTCGTACGTTCCGTTTCTAAAGAGAGATCTCAAAGGAGACCCGACCATGTGGAATGGGATGAAGGTCATCGACGCTGACGCGCATATGCACGAGCCCCAATATCTGTGGGAGCGCTACGTGGAGCCAAAATTTCGCGATCGAGTGCCCAAAGTCGCTTTCATGGACGGTGTCTTCATGGTTTACGAGCCGGATGGAAAAATCATTCCCAAAGGGGATCTTCAGCTCCGGCCGCCGCCGAGCGCCTGGGCGGTGTTGGAAGAGAAGTATGGGGAAGCCTATCGCCAGTGGTGGTCCCCTGAGATTCGACTCAAAGACATGGATCGCTACGGTTGGGACATCCAAGTCTTGCTCCCCACCGGTAACAACGGCAACTTCGCCTATCGCGTGGCCTTGACCGATCTGGAGCTCGGCGCCGCCATGTGCCGCGCCTACAACAATTGGTGCCACGAGTACTGCAGCGCCGATCCCAAGCGGCTCAAGTTTGTCGCGGTGCTACCGGGCTCGGATGTTGGCGAGATGGTGAAGGAGGCGCGCCGCGCGGTCGTGGAACTTGGAGCCGTATCGGTGCGCAATCCTTTTCTCCCGGTGGGTAAATATCTGCACGAGCCGGAGTACGATGTGCTGTGGCATCTGGCGTGCGAGCTCGACTTTCCCATTTCGGTTCACGGCGAGTACCGGCAACGTCGTTTTCATCCGTTTCGACAATTGGAAGGCGAGCGGCGCGAAGACATAGAGCTGGCGCTTCGCGGGCTGGACCATGCGCTGGGATTTCCTTGCGACAACATGACGACCCTCGGCCATTTCATTTTCACCGGAATTCTTGAGCGCTTTCCGAAACTGCGGCTGGCTATTCTCGAATCCAACGCCGGCTGGCTGCCGTTTTGGCTCGGACGAATGGACGATCACACTCACGGGCGCAACAGCGTCATGGGAAAATCGGATAAGCTGCGCATGCTTCCGAGCGAATACTTCATGCGCCAATGCATGATCTCATGCGACAGCGACGAGCGCGCGCTCAAATACGTGGTAGACGATTTTAAAGGCGCGAACATTGTCTGGAACACCGACTATCCGCACCCCGATGCCATCGATCCCAGGCGAGCGCTTCCCGACCTTGACGCTCAACCCATTCCTGACGAGGCCAAGCGCAATCTCGGCGCGCAGATGGGCGAGCACGTCTTGCAGGGGAACCGCCGCGATGAGACAAAAGGCAACCTTGTCGAAGTATCGGAGTACCTCAGCGAAACGGGAGCAATGAGCGAATAGGCGAAGCTGACACAATCGTCTACATTTTCGTGCGAGTCTCGTTCAAGTGAAGACTTTGAATGAACACTTTGGCCGAGAGCGTCACTGGCTAGAACTCACAGGTCAAAGCAGCGTCGTCGCTCGTGGATCAGGAAAGATTGTCAACGTTGTAGTCTCTGACCCCGCGGATACTCCGTGGTGTCAAAATTCTCGCTCACCCGTCCTCACCTCCAAACCGGCGGCGCGCCATTACGGGTTTAGGGAGAGGAGGTCCCGCTGCGCTTTGTCCATCTTTGCCGACCAGACTTTGTTCTCCTTGTAGAAACCGATGGCCGCCGGGTGGTACGGGACGGTCACGTCAGGGTCGACTGCCCGCTCGCGTGTCCACTCTTTGAAAACCGGGTGGAGCGGCGGAAGTTTCTCCACGTTGTCCCAGATTCCTTTAAGGATCGTGCTGACAAGCCTGTTGGACGCCGCTTTGTGGGTTAAAAAATAAATGTCATACGCGTTCACACAGGTATCTTCCACGATCCCGACCGCCTGTCCCTTTTTCATCTGGTAGGGGTAATACCCGGGCACGGCTTTGCGCAGGCGCTTTTCTCCTTCCGGTGAGCAGTCCAAGCCGAGGTGACGAACTCCCACCGCGGCGTCGGCCTCTCTGACCTTGGCCGAGTTCAGGGCGTGCATGCTGACGTCCGCGCGGCCCTGCACCAGGGCATCGACTCCGTCGTTTACGGCGGGAACAGGGACGACCGTGACGTCGTTCCACGTCAACCCCGCGCTAGCAAGAAAGCCATACATGTTGTACCAAACCGCTAAATGCGCTGGGTACTCCCCGGTCAGCTTTTTGCCCTTGATGTCGTGAATGGTTTTGATAGGAGAGTCCTTGCGCACCAGCAGCCCAACCAGCAATGGAGACCCTCGCATTACCAGCCGGACATTAGGCGTGTGCGGGAAAGGGTTGCGACCGCCGATCTTTAACCGCCCCGGCCCTTGATAGGTGAGCCCCATGTCCACGGCATTCACCACGCCGAAGTCCAACTCGCCGGCGTTGACCAGCGGAATGAAAGTACTGGTTCCGGTGTAGGGTTGAACGACGACCTGAATGGGCGTCGCTCCGCTTGCCACCTTCGCCAGACCGCTTCCCAGTGCGTAAAAAACCGTTCCTGCAGGATTGGTCCCAAGCGTCACCGAGCGCGGCAAATCCTGGGCCCACGCTAGGTTGAACTGGAAAGGCGCAATGGCGACATAGCTCACGAAGATATAAATTCCTAAAATCAATCGCGTGTACATTTGAACCCTCCTTAGCAAAAGTTCCGCGCTCGTGGCGATGGGCATAAGCTATCTGAACAGCCGCCGGCATGTCAACGCGATCGTGGCGTCAACTCGCCAAGTCAATACCTAGCAGGCTGCTGGAAAAAGTTTTTGCGGGCCCCGGAGCGTAGAGTCTAGCCGTGTTTACGAGACGATAAAGATGCCAATGAGTGGTGCGTGAATCCTGAGACCAGATTACCTTTCGGCCAAAGTGGAAGGCGATTGGAGGAGTTCACGCACTGTGTCTACTAACGCGGGAGGAGAGATGGGCTTGATTAAACACTTCGCTGCACCGGCGTTGAGTGCTTGAGCCGTCCACTGGCCAACACCCATCGCCGTAAGCACGACAATGGGAATTCCAGAAGTCGCCGGATCTTGCTTTAGCTTCATAGTCGCGTCCACGCCGTTCATGTCGGGAAGGTTTAGATCTGTTATTATGAGATCCGGACACGCGGTTAGAGCTTTGCTCAATCCTTCCGCTGAAGTGCTGGCCTCTAAAGTTTCATACCCATTACCGTTCAAATAAATAGCCAGCAGTCGAGACAAGTCCGAGTTATCTTCGACTATGAGGATTTTTTGAGCCACCGACTGACTGTCCAGCAATCGGTCTGCCATGATCGTTTGGGGAAAAATTGGGAACTTGCGCGATAAGCCGTCCCTCGCGCATCGCCAGTCATGTACGCGGAGTCGACGCTAGAGACGTTCCAAAATTTTGATCCGCCCGAAGACCTGGCGAGGTTTGCGAAGAACTAAACGGTTACGTTAGGCGATCGTCGATGTTGGCTGCTTCACCGCCGTTTTCGAGTTTAGCGGCATCTTTTTCCGGCCGGGTTTCAACAACTTGCCGCTTGTGTTCATTGTAGGTCAGGTAGAGCAGTCCACTTAAGAAAGTCACCATAGCCCAGGTAATTCCGAGGTTCGGCGAACTAAACGCAGCATAAAGAGCGGCGCGCACGCTGCTCACAGACTGGCAAATTTTGTTCAATCGCACCGCCGCCCCCGTCGAGCGGAGCTAGCCACGGCAAAGAGGATGCCATTAAGTAACTATTGAATTTATGCAGGTCGGGCAAATCCGTTAGTCAAGTTAGATTAACCCGTCTGTGCCGCAAATCGAGTATAGCGGTACGAAGATGGACACCGGCTGTGTGAATCGGTTGTATGGGAAATAGATAATTCACATTTCCAAATTACCCGTGAACCTCTGCCTTGAAACGTTGAGTCGCTTGGCAGTTCAGAGACTCGACGGTCAATGTTGAACGGTTTGTTGCTTCATGTCTGTCATCACCGATGCACGTTTTATCTTATCGGCTCTTTTCGCCGATTCCATTTTCACTGCAGAAAGCCCCAACTTCTTCGCCAGTCGCGCACATGAAGAGCAGACAAGCATATCAAGCACAACAACGCCTGCGTCCTCCGCGGTGACGCGATAGAGTTTTTGTTTTGTAATGCGATTGCAGCGCCGACAACTAAACTCCATGGCCTTTCTCCTTGTGATGTGAGCACGAGGCGTTTCAGCACGGGTTAATAAAAAATTACAGTGAAGAGCGCGAAAAGTTAGAACGAAGAGTACAGCAGCATTAGCCAAAGGGGCAAGAAAAAAAATCAGCGCGTCGGTTCTGTCGAATCCTAGTTTATCCACAACACGGTGTGAATAAATTGTTTATAAGGTCTGGCAAGCTTCTATTCTGGCAGCCGTAGCGCCCGCTGCCTCAAATTGCCTAAAGCATGAGCGGAGGAAAAAAAATTACCGAACGAGTCCAGTTTCTTTCCGGCAGTTCAGCCCGCGCGCGTTTGTGGTCAATTCGCTTATAGCACAAAGGTCCCAAGACTACGCTAAACGAGATTCTAACTTTTACTCAATTGATGCTGATTGGTAGAGCGAGGCACAACCGTGAACTGATTCTAAGGATCGAGCAAAAATTTCCGCTGCAACCTGCGGAAGTTTATAGGCGGTAAAGATTCGAACCGAACAGTCACTTGTCTAGATTAGAAAACCCGACGCGCCACCTAGGCCCAGTGAAACGACGCTGTCACTGGGCCGAGAAACTTGACTTCTTGCTCATGAAGGTGGGAAGGTTGCGACAGACTTGATGAACAGCCGCGACCGCATGCTCCAAATTTGGCGAGGCTTCACTTAACCAAGGAAAGGAGAGGGCTATGTCTAGACGGTCTATCACTTCGTTGGCGGCAGTACTTTTCTTTATGGTCATTCCCCTCACGGCGCAGGGCCAGTCGGCCGCCCAATTGCCCGAAGGGGATGGTAAGCAGATCGTCCAGGGCCTCTGCACTTCGTGCCATGAGACCAATCAGATTACGAGAAGTTCCGGATACAGCCGTGAGGGGTGGCGGGAATTGATCCAGACGATGATCAATTTGTCCGGGAGCCCGGCGGGCGAGACGATATCGAAGTATCTGGCCACGCATTTTCCGGCGGGGACGCAGCTAAAGCCCACTCTGGTGCGCGGCGAGGCATCGATAAATTTTCGGGAATGGACGGTTCCCACCCTCGGCCAGAGGTCCCGCGATCCGGTGCAAGCGCCGGATGGGTCCATCTGGTGGGCCGGACAATGGGCTAACCTGGTGGGGCGGATCAATCCCCAGACCGGGGAAATCTGGGAATACACATTGCCGGAAGGAGCAAAGCCCCACAGTGTGAACCCCGATCAGGAGGGCAACATCTGGTACATGGGGAACGGCAATGGGACGATCGGCAAGCTCGACCCGCGCACCGGCATGATCACCGAGTACAAAATGCCCGACCGCGCCGCCCGCGATCCGCACACGGCGGTCTTCGACAAGAAGGGGACCTTGTGGTTCACCTTGCAGCAAAGCAACATGGTGGGCCGATTGATTCCGGCGACGGGTGAGATCAAGCTTGTGACCGTGCCGACGCCGAAATCACGGCCTTACGGCCTCAAGCTGAGCTCGGAAGGTATCCCGTGGGTAGCCTGCAACGGGAGCAACTGCCTGGTCAAAATCGATCCGCAGACGATGGAGCCTCGGGTTTACCCTCTGCCCAATCCGAAGACGACCGTGCGACGCCTCGATTTCGCAGGCGACGGTATGATCTGGTATGTCAATTCCTCGCAGGGCCGTTTGGGCCGGTTGGATCCGAAAACAGGCCAGGTCAAGGAATGGCCTTCTCCGAGCGGGCCGAAGTCCCACCCCTATGCCATCGCGGTGGTGGACGATATCGTCTGGTACAATGAGTCGGGGCAGCGGCCGGATGCGCTCGTCCGATTCGACCCTAAGACAGAGCGATTCCAGAGCTGGGCCATACCTTCCGGGGGCATTTACGCCGGCATTGTGAGGCACATGAGGCCGACGCGGGAGGGCAACCTGCTGATCCACCAAAGCAGTACGAACCGCATTATTTTGGTGACGCTCAAGCGCCCAACCGCTACGCCCTGAATACTGATGCCCGTTCCAGCCGTCGCCGCCCAGCGGCGGTTCAAAGAGATGAAAGATGAAGACTGAAAACTGAATGGAGAGAGACGGGGAGGATCATACTGAGCCGCTCAATTGCTGCGCTCTGTTCAAGCCGTTCGCCGATTTAATACCGATGCCCGTTGCAGTCGCTCAAATCGTTCACCGTTTCACTCTGTTCAAGCTGTGCCGAAAGCATCCTCGCGAGAGACTTTGACGTTTTGAGAATTGTCAAAACGTCAACATGAACGAACGCTGCAAGAGCACTCAGGAGACACCTTTAACTGTTTGCCGTCCTGCCGTTTTGCTTTACAGCTACGTCCGTGAACCCTTTCAGCCGCGCGCGTGTCCACCGCCACCCGAAATCGGCCGGCGACACGCGAGCCCGCCGAACGAAATCAAAGTGAACCACAACCATTTTACGCGATGAGTTGACGTAAATCGCGGATGGTGTTATCGGCTCGGCAAGAGTTCTTGCATTGCGCGTCCATGGCCGAAAAGTTTGATCGTCGAGGAGGCCTTTATGGCGTCAAAAACGCTGACCAAGATTAAGATCCATCCCACGGGCATGCGGCTTCACGAGTGGATTTGTCTCGATGAAGGGTTTTTCGAACAGGAAGGGCTGGATGTCGAAGTGCTCTGGGGCGTGGTTCACAACAAGATGCGGGCCTGGCAAGACGGTGAACAGGGGTATAAAAAGCGCCCCCAGGACATCCCGTTTCTCGACAAGGAACAGGTCATCACCAACGCCTGCGCCTGGGGCAGCATCTGCAATGCGGGGGCGGGCATGGGAAAATTTGTGCCGGACGCTTTCGGCATTCCCCGACACGCGATCTTTGTCCGGCCGGAGTCTTCGATCATGAAGCCCGAAGACTTAGAAGACGTCCCTATCTCAGTCGGTTACATGGCCGGCAGTCACTACAACGTTCCGTATCGTCTGGAGAAGTATCTTCCCTTGGAGCATATCAAGATCGCCCCGGTCGGTGGGCATGGCCGGCGCCTCGAGGTCTTGCTCAACCAGGAAGTGGAGGCGGCAAGCCTGCTCGATCCGGAGATCTACATGGCGGAAGAGCTGGGTCTAAGAAAGATCATGGGCGGAGAGTTCAACACCTTGTGGTGGGTAGACGAGCGCTACGACCCGGCGGTCCTGCGCGCTTTCTTTACCGCGCTTGATAGGGCGGAGCAAGCACTGACAAAGGAGCTCGAGAAATATTTGCCGTTGTGGAAATACAGCATCCCGCCGGAGTTCCAGAATCGCGAATGGCGGTTCGAAACTTGGGGGCCGGGAGAGCGTTTTGTGTTCCGGCCTTTCCCGAAAGAGGAGTACACGAAGGTGGTGGCCGCCATGGAGCGCTGGGGATTCGGGTCTCACATGCAGGAGCGAAACTACGATCGGCTTGTGCTCTCGCTGCAGTAAGGAAACTGAATCTCCCTCGGCTCCGCTGCGGGGAGGATCAAGGAGGGGGCTTGAACGATTTGAACGTTTTGAACGGCTTGAACGATTTAAAAAATTACAAAGGAGTTTTCCGATGAATAACGTCGAACCTAAGGGCGCCGCCCATTGGATCGACCATTTTGTCGTCGGCACGAACGATATGGTCGCCTGGGCGGATTGGGCGGTGAATGGTATCGGCCTTACTCGAAGACCGTTCACCGGGCTGACGACTGCTGCGCGCCAAAAGAATATCAAGATCATCTGCTTTTTGTGGTGGGAGGGCGGATCGTGCCGCATCGGCG
Source organism: Binatia bacterium (assembly GCA_050735675.1). Classification (GTDB taxonomy): domain Bacteria; phylum Desulfobacterota; class Binatia; order UBA9968; family UBA9968; genus DP-20. Next base: position 12,391 of record JBOHVN010000211.1, read on the forward strand.
CGTTCCTTCAGCCCGAGATTTATCCGCCGGCAAACGAGCTGGGCAAGGATCTCCCGCGCTGCGGCTTTTACATCCGGCCCGAGGACATCGACATGCATCTACGCCGGCTCGATCGGCACAAGATTCCGCACACCGACCCGGTAAAGACAGCCGCCGATGGCGACGAAGGCACCGTCGTCTACTTCGCCGATCCGGATGGCAATCAATATGAATTCTGGGCGCCCGCGCATATGCCCGAAGGCGCCATGGAGATCGCCACCGAGGAAAAAGTCGGCCGCATCAGCCACGCGGTCTACGGATGTCGCGACCTCGCCCGCACCGCCGCCTTCTTCGAAAAATATTGCGGCATCCAACCTGAGCAAAGTTCCACGACGGCCGAGGGGACGCTCATGCTGCGCTTAAAAGCAGGCGCGCGTCTGGTTTACAAGCTGGTTGACCGGGTCGATGAGCGTGTCGCCGGACACGGACCGTGGTGGGACATGCACACCGCGCTGACGGTGCGCGAAGAGGAGTTCTTTCCCAACTACCGGCGCATGTGGGACGGACTTCCCGAAGAAGAAAATGATAAAGCAAAGGCCGGTCTTTCGGTGGAGCAGCAACAGGCGCTGCCGGCTCGCACGGGTTTGCACCGCAGTCCGGTCGGCCTCAAGTGGAAAGAGATCTGTGAACGCGGCGACGAGTTCTACGACTGGGACGCCCACGCCTTTCACTTCATCGGCGGCATCCCGCTCAAAGACGACGGCTCGATGGCGTTATACCAGGCCAAGGAACAGGAAATTTATTTGCGCGAGCTGGTCGAGTCGCTAAAGAAGGGCACGCGGGCGTAGGGATATTTTCTAGCTGTGGACTGCGCCCCCTTCTTAGTCTTCCCCCGTGACACGCTTATCTTTACCCGTAATCCCCCTGGCTGGGAAATGGGCGCTTTGACGGGGTGAGCTGTTGTAGAGAATGAAGCTGTTTGCAAATCAAGAAGCCGGTAGCGATGTCGTGGAGGCGTTGCAAGC
>JBOHVN010000212.1:0-8740 GCA_050735675.1 Binatia bacterium
GCAACATCCATGCCACGGAGCAAATTCTTAGGCCGGGTGACAGAGCACGACATCAGGCGTCGCTTTTCGACAATAGTTCTCGCGATGAACAAAAATACTTGTCCGAAGCGGTTCTTTTCTGTGCACCTTTCGAAGCGTCGAAAATTCGTCAAAAAACCTCGTAACAATGCACGACAATGAGCTGTGAGAAACAAATCTTAGGTGCCAGGAAGCTGCCGGCACGCATGACACATTGCGGTTCCAATTGTTTGAAACATCAACTCCGAAGATCTCCTTGACTGCCTAGTGATCGCAGGAGAACATCGTCGCCGAGGCCGCCGATCTCGCCCGCGAAAGCGGCGCAACCATCGGAAGAAGACCGGAAAAAATCTACGACAACAGCTTCGTCAATAATTTAGAGTTCTCTGGCCATCAGTACCGTGCAAGTAGCATATTCCGCCGAAACGACTTAGCGGAGGCAACAAAGGTGCTGCATGCCTAACCCACCGACGATCAGCCTTCAATAATTCTTTGTCCAGTGCGCGACTGAAGCGGCAAACCGCGCATGATCGCGGAAGTCGCCGCGCCGGTCGTCGACGAAAAATCCAATTCGCCGGCGGCCATAGCGGCGATCGCGGTCGGCGGTCCCATCATGACAAACTGCGGCTCGATCTGTTCGGCGGCGAAGAACCCTTTGTTCTTGCCGAAGTAGTACGGCATGATCGACAAACTCTTCGACGGAATGTGGATCGTGACCTTGATCGGTACGGATGCAGCTTGGATGGAAAAAGCCATCAAGAGAAATGTAAGAATTGTGAGCGACCGAAAAAGATGGCGATTGCAAACCCTATGGGAGTTACCTCTTAAAACTCATCCTGGTTCTCTTACTCTTACCCGTGAGAGCTTTGGCAGAATGTCATCCTGAGCCGGAAGCGAAGGATCTGTTTTGTTTTCGAACATCCTCAGAAAGCAGATCCTTCGTCACTCCGTTCCTCAGGATGACGTTTATAAGAGTTTCAAATGGTATCAGACACAGCATCCGAAGAGCGAAAGAGCTGTCCAATAACGCCCTACCGTTATTCGTGAAACCGGCTGGCCGCCGCCGCGGCGACTTCCTTCACCGCCGGTAAGGGGCAGAAGCCCTGCGCTTCGACGGCAAACACCGGATTGAACTTGCTGCGGAAATTCTCCAAAGCAATCACCGCGGCAAGCTCGACCAATTCTTCCTCTGAAAAATTACGTTTCAGCCGGTTAAAAAACCGATCCGTCACCCGTTTGTTTGTATGGGTCATCCGCTCGCACAGCTCTAAAGCCAATTTCTCACGCGTAGAAAACAACGGGCTTTTCTTGTAGTCGCCCAGAGCCGCTTCCACCTTCTCCGCCGATGCACCGTTACGCATCCCACTGGACGCGTTGATATCAATTCAATACGGGCAGCCGTTGATGCTGGCGGCTTTCATGCACAACAGATGGCGCAAGTCGGCGCTGATGAGCCCCGATTGCAGAATACCGGCTTGCAGCGCCTGAACGCCTTTTTGAATTGTCGGTCTCAGGCCGTACACCTTCGCTGTATTCAGAATCGAGCCGTACTGTTTTTCCTGCTCCTCAAAGATCTTTCTCGTTTCCTCGGACGCTTCATCTTTGCCGATACCTTTGATTCGTAGCATTTCTCTCCTCCTGAACGATTTTTTACACTCGCTCCCGGCCGCTAAGCAAGTTTCAACAGGCTCGCCGCGGTCCCGCCGAGCATGCCGTTTTTAACTTTTGGATCCAGTGCCAGCCTTCGAATTTCATCGATATAATCGCTTACGCCGTCGATATTTTTCCCTTGTGTCGGGTCGCTGCTGTTGAAATTCTGCGGATAGTCGGTCGCAAAGACCATGCGCTCGGGGCGAATGCCTTCGAGCGCGCAGCGCAGCGCGACTGGGCTGCCTTCGAAACCGGCCATGTCGAAGTAGAGCCGGTCGAAATAATCGTCAAAGGACTTAGGCAGCTTGAAGCGGTACGATGAGCGCGATATCCGCTCTTTGTAACCCGCCATGCCGCCGCCGAAGTGGGCGAAGACGAATTGCAAATCGGGGTAACGCTCGACAACCCCGCCGGCGATGAGCCGCGTCACCGCCACTCCGAGATCGAACTCGCGGGTGAGAATCACCGGCAGCATGTAATCTTTCATGAGATCGTAGCCCTTGGGCCGCAATGCTGGATGGACGAAGACCGGCACTGCAAGTTCTTTCATCAATTCGTAAAATGGCGTGAACTCTTTGGCGTCGAGCGACAGGCCGTTGACCTGCGAAGAGATCGTCACGCCTTTTAATCCTAACTCGCTAACGGCCCTTTCCAACTCCCGCAATCCTCCACCGCCGTCCAAAACCGGCGCATGAGCGAGGCCGGCGAAGCGATCGGGATATTCTTTTTGCAGCCGCGCCGTGCAGTCGTTGAGCAATTTGCAATTGTCCAAGGTCGTATCCCAGCCGAGAATGCAGCTCTGCACGGCGACGTCGATGCCGACCCGATCCATATCGCGGATCTGTGCATCCATATCGAACAACTGCGAGTGCACCGTCGCGTCGCGCGTTCGAACCGCTTCCTTCTTCGCCGGGTCCATGCCCAAGCGCCGCCCCAACTCCGCCGGAATGTAGTGATGCTCGAAATCGATGACCATAGTATCTCCTTAGCCGATCTCCAGCTAGCCTAGCAGTTTGCTGAAAAACTCTGATTGCAGCCTGCTCAAAAAGATTTCAGCGGCGAGCCGCGTAAAAAATCGATCCTTCGATTTGGCCTCAGAAAAGGCTAGGCGGAGGCGTACTGAGCCAGCACGTTTGTAGCGAGGCGATTGAGCGCACCCTTCGACGATGCTCAGGGCGATCGGCATATGAGTCTTTTTCAGCAGCCTGCTGGCTAGCTGTCCAGCGCGACATCGCCCGGGTGATTGATCGCGCACACCGGCATGTGCGCCGTATTGCGCGCATAACCGATCTTGCCGTGGCGATTGATAACGATTAGTCCGCCGGTGCTTCCGGTTAGCTGTTCAAGTTTTGCCACGGCAGTACTCGCAGCCTCGCTGGGCTCGAGACCATCCTGAAGCAGCTGCACGGCGTCTCGCGCCAAGACAACGCGCATGATCGCTTCGCCGTCGCCGGTGCACGACACGGCCCCATGTCTGTTGGCGTAGGTGCCACAACCGGGCAGCGGCGAATCGCCGACCCGACCCGGCAATTTGTTGAAGATACCGCCCGTCGAGGTTGCCACGGCGAGCTTGCCCGTCGAATCAAAAGCGACACATCCGACCGTGCCATGGCTGCTCTCCCAGCGTTTTTTTTCTCGCTCGACGATCAATGCATCGGCGGCAATCTCAGGAAAACCGATCTGACGCGCGAACAAGAGCGCGCCTTCGCACGCCAGCATCAGGTGGCGTCCGTCGTCCAAAATTCGCCGCGCTAGCTTGATTGGATTTTTGATTCCCGACACCGCCGCGACGGCGCCGGCGCGAAGCGAAGCGCCTTCCATGATCGCCGCGTCCATCTCGACTCTGCCGAGGCTGTTTAGTGTCGAGCCGGTGCCGGCGTTAAACAGTGGATTGTCTTCGAGCGCGACGGCGGCGGCTTCGGCCGCATCGAGCGCGGAACCGCCCTGTTCGAGTATTTTCCAGCCGGCGAGCGCGGCGGCCTTGCAGCCTTCGAGCCGCGCCGGGAGGCTATCGTCTTTGATCGGCCCGGCGCCGCCGTGCACGATGATTGCAGGAGTGAAATCTGGTCTCATGAAAGATTCGCCTTCGCGCTCGCCTTACCAGTGGAGTTATAGGTTATCGCGTCCATGTTACCCTCAGTGTCATTCTGAGGAACGTAGTGACGAAGAATCTGCTTTCGATTTGCCACAGTGGGCGAAAGTATCTAAAGCGCAAAGCAGATGCTTCACTTCGTTCAGCATGACACACAGGAATCCGACCGTCTTGAAGGATTTCTTGCGGGCTTTGCGCCTTTGCGGGAGATAACCCGAGTTTCGGTTGCGGCTCTGCCGCGCTGGTCCTTCGTGGTAAATTTCTTTATTTCATTGAAGTTCGCGCAGCACCGCCCGGCACGGCGCGCCGTCCGAACCGGCGAGCTTTACCGGCGGACAGAACAGTTCGTAGCGCCCCGGCGGAACCTCGGACAGATCGACGCCTTCGAGCAAGAGCACGCCGTGGTCGAGAAAGGCCCGGTGGACCGGCACTTGTTCGTCCGCTGCCGCAGCCGAAAGATAGTCGAGCCCGACCAGTTTGATGCCGAGATCGACCAGCGCCTTGGCGCCGTCGACCGAGAACGGCGCGAAGCTCGCGTCATAGACGCCTTTTTTTAACAAGCTTGAATTGCGCGTCTTGAACAACACGCGCGTCTCGCCCCGCAGTCCCGCCTTGGCGACGTCCGCCGCCGTGATATGGGTGCCGGGGTCGGCAGCGCACACGCGCGCCGGGCCGATGAAGGTTTCGAGCGGCAACGACTCGATAGTAACTCCATTGGGTACGAAATGAAACGGCGCATCGACATGCGTGCCGGCATGGACACTCGTGTGCACGGATGATGAATTATTCGCGTCGCCCCGGCTCATCCGTTTGCGCTCGATCAACTCGAGCGGCTGCGCCGTAACCCAGCGGATCGATTGCGGTGATAATGTCAAGGAAATGTCATAGATTTTCATGGCTCCACCTCCACGCGGATCTTATTCGAGGGGAAACCGCGTGACAAGTCCAGAATGCATGGACTGGACATTTGACCACGAAGGACGAAATTTGTTCGCGCCAAGACGCCAAGAAGGCCAAGTGACGGCCGGAGCCCTGTCATCCCGAACGAAAGCGAGGGATCGAAGCAAGATTTCTCTGGGAGTTTATCCTGAGCCTTGCCGAAGGAGTCGAAATGACGATGCTCTACCCTTTCGGCCTTTGCGTCTTGGCGGGAGATATTCCGAGCCTTCATTGCGGCTTTGCCGCGCTGGGTTCTTCGTGGTGGAAAAAGAAACTCGAATTATCTGCCGAGGTGGATCGCCACCGTACCGACCACGACGCTGAGGATGCCGATGATGGTTCTAAAGCCGATCTTTTCGACGTCGTGCAGAAACAATTTCGCTCCCACCAGCGCCCACACCGGATATGTCGCGGCGATCGGCGCCACCACCACGACGCGACCCAGACTTAAAGACGTCATGATAAAAACGATCGACAAGGTCTCGAAAATCCCCGTCCACAGAAACGGCCAGCGCGCTCCAGCGCTCCACACAAGCCGCTGCTTGTGCGGCGAAACCACCCGGTAAACGAGAAATCCGACCAGCGACGCTAGACCCATGAACGCGGCAAAGAACAACGGCTCGTTCGAAAGGCTAAAAGCGTAACGCCGCAGCGGATGATTGATGCCGGTCAGACAAGCGGCGCCGACGGGCAGTAGTAAATGCCACCAACGAAAGCCCGGCAGCTCGCGCTCGGCTTTCCACGAAACCAACACAATTCCGCACACGACCAGCAACGTGCCGGCGATGATCAACGTGCTCGCCGGTTCTTTGAGGATCGTGATGGCGATCGTCGCGCTGATCAACGGGCTGACCGATTGCAGCGAGCTGCTGCGCGACGCGCCGATCTTGAGCACGCCGGTATAAGCCAACAAACGCACGCCCATCTGAAACGTGCCGACGACGCAGAATATGCCGACGGCAATCCACGACACTTGGGGTATCCCGCCGGTCAAAAGAACCGCCGACCAAAGCGAAACATTTTGCACCAGAATCGATACCCAGGTGACCGTGTCGGGCGTCGAATATTTCAATCCTCGCCGCGAGGCGACCAGCGCAGCGGCGTAGCAAATCGCGGTAATTAGAGCAAAAAGCTGTACGGTCGCGTCGAAATTCATACTAGAACTTTGCGCCGATCCGTTGCTGCCGCGGATCTGGCATGTGGGTTTTTCGCGGTTGACACGGATAGATTCAGGTGGAGTCGAAGGCCGATGATTGAGATGCGGCTTGTTATTTGTTCCTTCTCCCCTTGCGGGAGAAGGTTAGGATGATGGGTGATAAGTGGCACCCTCACCTTTGTTCTCTCCCGTCGAGGGAGAGGAAACAAGATTCTGAATAGTAGACCGAATCAAACTCGCACATGGCATAGGTGCGAGTTGGTCAAAGGATGCGCAATCAGCTGTTCGCCAGCGTCTCGCGAAACTTCTCCCGATGCTCGATGCTGTAGAGCCGCGGGAAATTTTCCGGGTAAGCTTCGCCCGGTTCGACCTTGAGGGTGACGAACACGGGTCCTTCGGACTTAAGGATTTTCGGCAGCTCGCGCTCCCACTCCGCCAGATCGGTGATCTCGTAAGTTTTCCGGTAACCAGCAGTCTTGGCCAGATCCGCGAAGCGAATCTGGCCGGCGCGCGGAGTCGGCACCGAGCCATTGGTCTCGTAGCAGCCGTTTTCGCACAAACAGTGGATGTAATTTTTCGGCGCCTGGTTGGCGATCGTCACCAGGCTGCCGAGATTCATCAGCAGGCTGCCGTCGCCGTCGAAGACGACGACTTTCTTATCCGGGCGTCCGAGCGCCAAGCCGAGCGCATGCGACGAGCCCTGCCCCATCGCGCCGGTGAAAGTGTAATTCAAATCATTCGGCGAAATATGCGTGAGCTCCTGCGCCGCCATATAGACCGCGACAACGATCTCGTCTTTGCGCTGGCGCGCGAACGCCTTGAGCATCTCGTCCCGTTTCATCATGGTCAGCGCGGCTCCCTTCCGATGAGAATGGCTGAAGGAGAAGAAGTAGCAAAGGATTTGTCGATCACTGAGCCGATTTGACCAGCGTCCGCATCGCGCTCGACCAGATGATGCTCGATCCCCATCACATCAAGGATCGGCTCGATGATCTTGACGCCGTATTTCTTCGATTTCGTCGGCGCCACGTCAGGCTCTTTGCCGAGCAGGCCGACCACCATGCACACGGGAAAATGCCCTTCGACGGCGACGCCGCGGATGGCATTGATCGAGTCGAGAAAACCGGTGTATTGCATCATGAACACCGACTTGTGGCCCGAGGCGTAGAGCCCGCTGCAAATCGACACGCCCTCGTCCTCCTTGCATACTTGCACAACGTGAAAATCAGGGTCGGCGAGAATGCCTTTGAGCAGATAGTGGCTCGTTACCCGGTCGGGCAACGCCACTACAAAGTGAATGCCGGCGCGCTTGAACTCGTTTTTGATCGCTGCCGCCGTTAATGGGTAGTCGGGCATGACACCTCCGTTACAAAAATAAGGTAGGGGCAATTCATGAATTGCCCCTACGCGACCTCTTGAACAAAATCGGCCAGCCGCTCGCCGATCATGATCGATGTTAAGTTTGTATTCGCCCGGCTCACCACCGGCATGATCGAAGCGTCGCCCACCCAGAGATTTTGCATGCCGTGCACGCGCAGTCGCTGATCGACCACCGCCATGTGGTCCGACGCCGGTCCCATCTTACAGGTGCCGACACCGTGGTGATAACTGTCGTAAGTCTTGCGCGCGAACTCGCTCCAATCTTCTCTCGCTCCCGGTTGAATCAAGGGACCGTAGAATTCTTTGATTTGCGGCTGGCGCACCAGCTCGTCGATAAACTGCATCGCTTCGACCATCGCTTTCAGATCTTCGGGGTGCTCGAGCATGCGCGAGTCGATGCCGAGCTGATCATGCGGATCGGCGCTTTGCAGAAATACCCGCCCGCGGTTGCGCTGTTCGAGCAGGTGCGCCGAGATCGGCATCATCCGTTTAAGCCCGGTCACCTCGGTCGGCGGCCGCATGTTGATGTGGAAATTCGCCGCTTCGCTGATCGGATTCTTACGGATGATCAAACGAAAGCGCGGCACCACCCAGTCTTCCTTCGATTCCTTGGGCCCTTCATAAGTCATGAACACCACCGGGTGATCGTGATAGTTTTCGCCGATGCCGTTTAGCTCATGAACCAGGGCAATACCGTGTTTCTTAAGCTCTGCCGGCGGGCCGATGCCGGAAAGCATCAGGATTTGCGGCGAAGCGTAGACACCGGAAGTCAGAAGAATCTGGCCGCCGAGGACGGTGTGCATCTGCCCGTCTCTTTCGTAGTTCACGCCTTCGGCTTTTTTGCCGGCGAGCTTGAGCGAATGCACGGCCGCCTGATCGATAATCGTGAGATTCTTGCGCCCGCGCGCTTGATCTAAATAGGCAACCACCATCGACTGGCGCTTGCCGTCTTTAATATTGTATGGCGACGCGCACACGCCGTAGGGCTCCGGCACATTGAGATCCGGACATTTCGGCAGCCCCATGCCGTAAGCGGCGTCGAGAAACGCCCGCACCGGCGGCGACGCCGGCATGTCGAGGGTGAAGCTGCGCTTGACGTAAAGCGGGCCATCCTTACCGTGAATCGGGCTATCGGGAAAATCCTGGTCCGACTCGATCTTTTTCATGAACGGCAAACATTTCTCGTAGGTCCAATCCGGATTCCCCGCCGCCACCCATTGATCGAGATCGTAACGCTGCGGCCGCAGGACCGACATGACGTTGACCGACGAACCGCCGCCCATAATGCGGCCCGCCAGCGCGTAGTACGTGCTGCCGTCCAGGTGGCGCTGGGTCGGAAACATCGCGACGAAATCCGACTCCAAGAGCAGCCGAGTTTGCTTGGACGCGTCCGCGACCAATTCCGGCAACGGCTGCGGGTCCGGCCCCGCTTCGAGCAACAAAACTTTGCGGTTGGAGTCTTCGGTAAGACGGCTAGCGGCCACGCAACCGGCCGAACCGCCGCC
>JBOHVN010000213.1:0-45488 GCA_050735675.1 Binatia bacterium
GACGTGCAAACCTCACGGCTTCACGTACACCCAGCAATCCGCGCGACCTGGCTACCAACGGTCTCCCGTCCGATTCCCGGCTCTGTGTCCGGTCCAGTAGCGACTGCTCGGTGTTCTCCTTGGTCAGGTCAGTCCCCTTCCCTCCGCCAACTCCGCAGGCAGCGGCGCGCCGCCCTTGTTCACTGGTTTCTTCGGTACTATGGAACTGTGTGACTCCCCGGTAACGTCCATGTCGGGATTGTGGCCTCGCGCCTTCTCCGACCGATCCGCTTCCATGGAAGAAACGGATGTCACCGGGGTCTCTCGGCTTCCGTGAAGAAAGTTTCCAACCGTGCCTGTGGTCTTAGACTCCGTGGGGGTCACATCGGGCTCGCCGCTGACGTTCGACATGACTATTGCCTTCCCCATATCAGGATAAGGTCGGCCACCACACAAGGATGTTTTCGGAGTTCAATACACAGCCCGGTTGTACCTCTGTGAACGCTTCGCCCCGCCGGTTGCCCGACACAGCGCATCAGGCCAAGGCGACTGGCTAGGTCTTACCTTGTACGACTCTTTCATTCGCTACCTTCCTCCGGCTTTTGCCGACGCTTCCCCGAACCCTTCCTGGCCTTTGTGCGCTCCTTCGAAAATTGGCGTTGTGGGTGGAGGAAAATCCCTCCATTTTCATCCTCTGTGGGCGAGCGTAAGCTCATGACACACTTCGTGGTGAGATTCCCGAATTTAAGTTCGCCACTCATCGAGCAATTAACGAACGACCCGCTCCTTCACAAGTATTGCAGATGAGTATTTAATGTCAGTAAAAGGTGCGGAGGAGGACCCTATGACGGACTCGAATCTAACATCCGGCGAACCCTGGCCCAGTCTTCCTCTCAACGCGTGGAGCGATACCTGCGCAACGCTTCATCTGTGGGCACAAATCGTCGGCAAGATTCGGCTTGCGCAGACTCCCTGGACGAATCATTCCTGGCATGTAACCCTGTACATGACGGCAAGGGGCCTCACCACGGGTTCGATTCCTTACGGCACGAGAGCGTTTCAAATTGATTTTGACTTTATCGGTCACGGGCTCAAGATCCAGTGCGATGACGGCCGCGCCGCGGATTTTCCACTCGAACCTCAGTCCGTCGCGGTTTTCTACCGGCGGCTCAAAGAAGAAATGAAAAAGCTCGATCTTGAGCTGAAGATTTATCCAAAACCCAACGAGGTCCCGAACGCCATTCCTTTCGAGCAAGACGAAGCTCACGCTGCCTACGACCCGGAGTACGCCAATCGTTTCTGGCGAGTGCTTCTGCAAAGCGATCGTATTTTTAAAAAGTTTCGCGCGCGCTTCGTCGGCAAGTGCAGCCCGGTTCATTTCTTTTGGGGCGCTCCCGACTTGGCCGTCACGCGATTCTCCGGGCGACTGGCTCCACCGCATCCCGGCGGCGTTCCTAATCTTCCGGATCGAGTCGCACGGGAGGCCTACTCGCACGAGGTCAGTAGCTGCGGATTTTGGCCCGGTGGCGGCGCCATCGCCTACCCCGCTTTCTATTCCTACGCCTATCCGGAACCGGAAGGGTTTGCCAAAGCCCCAATCAAACCGGCGGCCGCGTTTTACAGCGCGGATCTCCGCGAATTCATTCTTGCCTACGATGAAGTCCGAAATGCCAAATCACCGGAAGATATTCTTCTCGATTTCCTCCAGACAACGTATGAAGCGGCGGCAGACTTGGCAAAATGGGACCGCGCATCACTCGAAGGGCTTAGGTATCTATAGTAGGTTTGAACGACACTGGAAATGGCGGGTCACGCGCGAGGGAGTCGCGTCTGGCACTACGGTAATGTGCCGCAAGACCTGGTGCCATGTTTTTGTGGCCCCAGGTTTTCGGTGCACGTTTTCGAACGTTCGAATCTCGCCGCCGTTGCAGCCGGCGGAGACGGAGGAAGTAAAACGGCCTACGAGCTCAAACATCGCACGACCAAGGCAGTCGAGAAGGGCAAAAACTTTCCGCTTGGTGCCACACTGGCGCCCGACGGGGTAAATTTCGCCATCTACTCGAAGCATGCGACCGAGGTCTTTCTCCTACTCTTCGACACCCCTGAAGGCGAGCCCAGCGATATCATTCAACTGAAAAATCGCGACCGATTCATCTGGCATGCGCGCGTGAACGGTCTGCGCGCCGGCCAGCTCTATGGCTACAAGGCTCGCGGCGAATACCGGCCTGAGTGGGGCTTGCGCTTCAATGAAGCCAAGCTGCTGCTCGATCCCTATGCCAAGGCCGCCAGCGGGAAATTCCGCAACCTCGACAACCTTTTGCTTGCCTACGATCCTCAGCCTGGGGCGGGAGAGCTTTGCCCCGACGGGCGCGACAACACCAACATCGTGCCGAAGGCGATTGTCGTCGAAGACGCGTTCGACTGGCAGGACGACACCTCTCCCGATCTTGCGCTGGAACATCTGATTATCTACGAGGTGCACGTCAAGGGCTTTACCGCGCATCGCTCCTCCGCCGTCCAGCTCCCCGGCACCTATCTCGGTTTCATCGAGAAGATCCTGCATCTCACGCGGCTCGGCGTAAACGCCGTGGAGCTCCTGCCCGTCCACGAGTACGTCGTGGACGACTTCCTAATTGAGAGGGGGCTGACGAATTACTGGGGTTATAACTCCATCGGATTTTTCGCGCCGGAATCAACCTACTCAACCAAGAGGGCACCGGGCTGCCAGGTAACCGAATTCAAAACGTTGGTGCGGGAGCTTCATAAGGCGGGGATCAAGGTCATCCTCGACGTCGTCTATAACCACACTGCCGAGGGCAATGAGCTGGGTCCGAGCATTTGTTTTCGCGGACTCGACAACGCCTCCTACTACAGCTTGACCGGACCCGCTGAGGCGCCGCGGCGCTACTACATGAACTACACGGGGTGCGGTAATAGTCTCAATTTCGACAGTCCCGCGGTGATCCGGCTGGTCATGGACTCGCTGCGCTACTGGGTCGAGGTAATGCATGTAGACGGTTTTCGCTTCGACTTGGCCTCGGTGCTGGGACGCGAACAGGACGGCCATTTCCAGTCATCGGCGTCATTTTTCGACGCAGTCTCGCAGGACTCCGTGCTGAACCAGGTGATCATGGTGGCCGAGCCCTGGGACATCGGCACGTACCAGGTCGGCAATTTTCCCGTCGATTGGTCGGAATGGAATGGAAAATTCCGCGACACGATGCGGCGCTTTGGCAAGGGCGACGCCGGGCAATTATCCGAGGTGGGCTGGCGGCTTACCGGATCGGCCGATCTTTACGGCGAGGACGGGCGCTCCGCCTACAATAGCATCAACTTCATCACCTGCCACGACGGCTTCACGCTGCACGACCTGGTCGCGTACAACGGCAAACACAATGAGCCGAACGGTGAGAACAATCGGGATGGGTCGAACGACAACCATTCGTGGAATTGCGGCGTGGAAGGCGAGACCGGCGATGCCGCGGTTCTGGCCCTGCGCCAGCAACTGATGAAGAGCTACGCCTGTTATCTGCTTTTTTCCTCGGGGACGCCGATGATTCTCGGCGGCGACGAATTCGCCCGCACGCAGGGCGGCAATAACAACGCTTACTGCCAGGACAACGAGATCAGCTGGTTCGACTGGACAATGCTAGCGCGTAACGGGGAGATTTTCGAATTTTTCCAAAAGGCGATCGCGTTTCTGCGCCGCTTCCCGGTGCTGCAGCACCGCAAGTTCTTCCTCGGCAAGGACCTCGACGACGACAAAGTGCCGGACCTCACCTGGTTTGCGCCGAACTCGGGAAAACCGCGATGGCAGAATGCAGACGCGCGCACGCTTTGCTACCAGCTCGATGCCAGCGAGGACGGATCCCAACTTGGCGTCGACCGCCTGTTCTTTATTCTCAACGCCGACCATGAGCCGCAATGGGTGAAACTCCCGCCGCTCGGGTCCGGTCGCGCTTGGCACCGAGCGATCGACACGAGCGTGCCGGGCAAAGAGAGCTTCGCCGACGCCGGCCGGGAAATCCTGGTCGATCCAGCCGATCACTATATTGCCAATCCGCGGAGCACGGTCGTGCTGCTCGCTCGGCAAAGATCGTCATTTGGTGACCAAATCGTCGATCCAATTTAAAGCGTCGAGCGCAACCGCGAATGTCGTTGTCGCGCCGAAAGTCACGAGCACTGCTTGCCTAAGCGCTTCAGGAGATACTCCGCCGTCTAGCAGGCATCGTGCGTGGGTTTTGAAACCTTCCTCGATGCGCGCCGTGGCAAACGCGCCAAGGGTGATGAGCTCGCAAGTGTTGCGATCAAGCGGACCTGATTTTACGACCGCGGCACGAAGACCTTGAAATGCAACTGTCGCTTCAGGGCAAAACTGGCTCAGATACTCAAGCGGTGTTAGTTTTTTTTGGCGTGGCACCATACAGTACTCCTTCCAGTTGTGGAAGAAACGGTACAAATTTATTTTTAATCTAGGCCGTAATCTTTCCAGCGAGCTTCACCGCAAGAAAAAGCACTGTGCCGTAGCGGTAGCCATGGAAGGCTACAACGGCTATGCGCGGCCCTTGGACGGCTTGGTGCGCGAGCGGGGCTACCGGCTTTATAATCTCAACAACTTAAAGTTCGCCCGCTTCAAAGAGATTTTTCCTGGAGCCGCCAAGAGCGACCGGATCGATGCGCGCAAGGGATTGGAGCTGTTTCAGCTAAGCGATCACCTGCCGTTGGCCAAGGAAGTCCTGCAGGAAGTCACTGGGACACCGCCCGAGAATGAAGTTCTCAAACGACTAACCCGGCGCCGGCGCAGATTAGTCAACGAGCGGGTGCGGGTGGTGAACAATCTGCAGGCCGATCTGCAAGCGGTGTGTCCGGGATTATTAGAGATCACCGGAGAAGCGAGTAATCAGTGGTTTCTAAATTTCCTTCTCAGTGCGGACACTCTGCCTCAGCTCGCTCGGCTGCACCGCAGCACACTGCTGAAGATCCCCTCGGTGGGGGTGAAGAGTGCCGCCACCATTGAGGGCTGGCAGAAGCGGTGTCACTTTAGTCAAGAGGTTCAGTGGGTGGGCGAGATGATCCAGGAAGATGCCAAGCGGTGTCTGGAACTCGATGAGAAGATCAAACGGCTGGAAACCAAGATCGCTGAGGTTGCCAAGGACTCCAAGATTGCCAAGACTTTGCGATCGATCCCTGGGTTTGGCGCCGTGTGCAGTTCAGAACTGGCCGGCGAGATCGGCACCATCGAGCGGTTTGGCAGTGAAGGAAGTCTCTCACTGTACCTGGGGATGTCCACGTTGGACAACAGTTCAGGAAAGTACCAGGGGACCAAAGCTCCCAAGCACGTCAACACGCGAGCTAAAGCAGCGATGATGATCGCGGTGGATCGCCATCGGAAGTATGTGCCGGAGTCGCAGAGATACTACGAGAAAAAACGAAGCGAGGGAAAGAAACACAACCAGGCGATTCGAGCTCTGGGTCGACACCTATCTCGAATCATCTACACGATGCTCAAGGAAGAACGCGAGTACGAGATTCGCCCAGAAAAGGGGAATACCAAGACCAGGGTCAGTCCGAGATCGTGCGTTAAAACGAAAATACGGAGGTCAAAAATTTCAGTCAAAGGAAAACAATAACATCATCTACGAGCAGAGCACGTGAGGCGACCTCTTCCGCTTGAAATTCCCAGCGGAATGTTCTGGCTTGCCTAAATTGGCTTATTGTCGCAGCGGCAAGGACTCCGCGCCGGAGAGCTTGTTGAACAATTCGATAACTTCTCGGTCCCGAGGCAGATCACGAACCGCTTTCTCGAGTTCCTCCGGCATCAACGGCGTGGGCTCCTCGCCGACAAGCTTTTTGAATTCCGCGTAAAATTCAGGGTCATTAAAAGTCTTTCGCATCGCTTCCCGGAGGATGTGGACCTTATCTTGAGGTGTTCCTGGAGGAAGGATGAAAGGCGTTCCCGCCCCGACAAAGGCCCGATGCATGGTAAGAAGTTTTCGGTCCTTTTCCGATTTCGCAAACTGTTCAATATCAGGTAACTGAGCGAAGACGGGATTAGGGTGTCTTCGCCCTTTCGGAACCTCGATGACGACATGGAAATCCACCAGATTCTTCTCGATCCAGTCACGCGCTTCTCGTACTAGAGTAGTCTGTATGGTCCACCTGGCGTCGAGTTCGCCCTGCATCAGCGCCAGGTTGACTTCGTTGCCCTGAGCGAATCCGGTAACAAACTTTGGCTCTTTCATGCCGGCCAGGTACGCGAGAATTCGGCCGATGTTATAGAGGTTATGGCCCACAGACTCAGCGCCGATACGCACACCTGAGGTGCTACGCAACTTCTCCAGCGTATTCAGGCGTGCCTCCTTACGGCTCAAGAAAATGTAAGGCTCTCCGCTGGTAGGAGATCCGAGATAGATCAGTTTGTCGATGTCATAGAGAACCCCGGTCGAGCCGAGCACCGCCGCCGGTACAAAGCTTGAGAGCATAACGCCCATGGTTAGCCCGTCCGGTCGGGCCCGGGGAGCCCGAAGCCTAACGCTGTGGCCAAGAAAATAATGACGGCTAGTTTTTTCACGGCAAACCTCCTTCGCGATTTCAGGAAGGACTATGACGCGGTCGTTTGAGTTATCTCTCAACGGTCGCTTTGCCTGTCACAAAGCTTTGGATCATGGGCAGAAGCTTTTGAGCGTTAATGCGCTTAGCCGGTGCAAATTCTGATTGCGACATACTCTTAGTTTGCCGGGGAGAATTTCCGACAATCGAATCTTAATGTCAACCTGTATCCGCCTTCGGGAGGCTCGAGCCGAAAACAGCCGATTGACAATCCTCCTAGCTCGGCTGTATCTGCGCCCTCCCAGGGATCACGGCACCGCTCGCCAGCAACCTGAAAATATCGTTGCCTCGATCGGCCCGTCGGATTGCAAAATACGCTCTTGCGGCATTACGGCGCCGGGAATATGCGCGATACTCTAATCAATCGCCGAGAGGTCCGTCTGAGGTCAATCAGGAACACGCTGCGCTTCAGCGCGTCGCGCTCGGCGAGCAGGCGGATCTCGAACGCCGTGCGGGGCGCGCCGCCGTGAAACCGCGCAAATCGAGGAGTATGGCATCGGAGACGTGAAGTAGCTCGCCGACCGCCTCTTGCCACATATTATCCGAGCAAAACGATTCGCTGATGCGATAGCGCGCTTCAGGATCGGGCTCCCAATCAAGCTCGGCGAGGCGGCGCTGCAAGGACAGTCGATCGGTGACGAATATCTGACGGAGGCCGTGCCTTAACGGGCATTCGCGCGACGGTTAAGAGTACAGCCGGTTGTCGGGAATAAACAACCGATTCCATCCAGGCACAAAAAGCATAGCTAAACTGTATTCGAGGCCGATCACTATTTGCATTTAGACAATTCCACGTATTTTATCAGAAGTTTTTGCATCCCTGTCGTCAGAACCAGCGCCATATATCAGTTCAATCAGCTATCTCACAATCCGCTGACATTAGTGGCAGTTGTTGCCAGTCAATTGGTGTCATTCCTTTTGCCGATAGTGGCGGCATTTTACGTGGTCTTTTTTTTGCTCGGCAGTTTTCTTGTATTTGGCAAGAACACGTTTCGAAATAGGTTTCGCTCTCCACTAAGAAGAGGACTTATGGCAGACCTTATTGCTTTGGAAAGTTTTTACAATCACGCGCCGAACATCATCACTATCGGCAAAAGCATGAAGATCGATTTCTACGATCGAACTGTTTTCACTAATGTTAGCGGGACCTCAAACCCAAATGAGCGGGGAAGAGCCAACAATATGCGTAATTTAAATCAAAGAGGTTCATTCATCATCTGGTTTACCGTAGCAATGGCGCTCCTTGGCACCTTCATAGGCTTTGCTCTTGATTTTGGTCGAGCCTATTTGGAGAAAGCGCGCCTTGCCCGTCTGGTGGACGGCGCATCACTCGCCGCCGCTAAAGTTCTCAAAGGTCAGACGGGATTTCAAAACGAAGCGACGCGGGCCGCGTGTGACTCAATGGCGATGAATGGCGCGCCGGTCGTGATGAGCGGTTCCACCACTTGCGCCGCGACTAACGGGACACCAATGACCGCCTCAGTCGAATTTTTCGACCTCGCCGCTGCTGGCGGACCAGCAGTTCGAGCGGTCAGAGTGACAGGGACAGAGCCAGTGTCTACCACATTTCTAAGATTTCTCGGTTGGATGGTGCCTGGAGACTTTTCGACAATCAATGTCGTTGCCCGCGCCGAAGCTGGTCCTGAACGGCCGGTTGACCTGATGCTGGTGCTCGATAGATCCGGCTCAATGAAGGTTGAAGATAGCACGGGAAAGAGGAAGATCGACGCTTTGAAATGCGCGCTCACGGGTCAGGGATGTACCGGAGACGGTTTTTTGGGTGAAAATTTTACCGCGGACGATCGCGTCGGTATGACTGCCTTTGGTAAACGAGGTTGTGGAACGGGCGGTTCAAATGAGTTCATGGGTGATGTCTGCGTGCCTGACAAGGTTTTGGGAAGCTCGATTAGTAGCATAGTAGCCGACGTCAATGGCTTAGGACTGAGCGGCACGACCAACACTATGGAAGGACTCCGGACAGGAAAAACGCAGATCGCCAACGCATTCGCCGATCCTTCCCGGGTTGCGACGCGTAAAGTAGTGCTTTTGGTTACGGACGGGCAACCGACGGCTCTTCGACTCGATAGCACCGCTGCGTGCCAAACCGATCCTCTCACCGGCAGCCCGCTTGGCGGCCCCTCGTGGAGCGATGACAACGGGTGCATTTTTGTGAAAATAGGTGGATCCACAAGCCCAGGCGTATCGGAGGGATTGGATCGTGTTAGACTAAACACAAACTGCGAACGACGCTTCGGTGCGTCAAGCATCGATGATGACAACTGCGCAAAGACCACGGCAGGCTCGGGAAACCCCAATTCAGTCTATCTGCACCAGATGCAGGCGGCTCGCAATGCCGCGAGGGAAGAAGCGCGTCAGATCAAAGAACTAGGTGGAGGAAACGCCGTCATTTTTGCTATTGCCATAGGGCCACCGACTGACCCCGATGCTACAGCCAGGCTTGACGCTAACGCCCGATGCCTCTTGGCAGCGATTACCAACGATAAAAATATGATCGAGGATGGCAGTACCAACCAGGAATCCGGGAGTTGTAACGCCGTTTATACCACTCCCGATCAGGATCCTCATAGCGACCTGACCGGCGCCGGCAAGCCCGCCTTTAATCCGAATCATCAGAGAGGAAAATTATTTATCATTGATCTCAATGGAGATGTCCAAACCCAACTCCAGATTATCTTCAATGAAATTGCGGCTATCTTAAAACTGCGATTGGTAACTTAGCGATAGGCGCAGACCGAGCCATAAGACTCGGTCTGTGCACCCCTCCCCTTATCAAGTCCACACTGACGACAAACACAAAATTACTCGCTCGCTATGCCCGGCACGCAAACCTGCTTTCGGCAACACCGTTCCGGCAGCACCACCGACTGCGCCATCGGGCGCGCGTCCGATCCTGCGCCGCCCGCTATACCGTATTGCCTACCGCAGTGAAATGCAGCTCCACTCGCTCGCCGATCTGCGGTAACCCAATCAATCCATACCGCCTCATTAAATAACACGTAGTGAGGCTCAGTATGCGGCTGCCTTCTGCCCTTCAACTCTGGTGGTTTGATCCCGTAATACTTCGCCACAGCGGCAATGATCGCGTCGGGAGCGTTAAAATGAGGTCCAAACTCTGCTACGCGCCAGGTAAAATATAAGTGAATCGCATCTTGACCGGACAGCGTGCATGATGAACGATAATAGATACTTTAACCTCATGGTTGTCCGAATGTCCGGCATAGCAGAAGCAACGCCGCCGTGTAGGTAGAGATAATTCGGCTCACCGGATCTTGAGGTCGTGCATGGCATCAAAGAGAAGAAAAATGTCACAGCTGAAATCAGCTATCTTGTTTATCACCCGCCGCGCGACTAGGTTGCGGCCGACGCGAATGTATCTCATGCTCATCGCCTGCTTGACGGCGTGCGCGCCGTCGCCGCTACAAGGCCAGGCGCCGCGCTCGCCGACGCTGGCTTCAGTGAAAGGGGCCTTGGGCGTCCAGACGATTGCCAAAGGGCTCGAACATCCCTGGAGCCTCGCTTTCTTGCCGGACAAACGGATGCTTGTCACCGAACGTCCGGGCCGCTTGCGTGTGGTGGGGCCGGACGGCCGCGTCTCCGAACCGCTCACCGGAGTCCCACGGGTCTACGCGAGCGGGCAAGGCGGGCTTCTGGACGTGGCGCTGAGTCCGGCATTCACTAAGGATCGGCTCGTCTATCTGTCCTTTGCCGAATCCGCCGAAGGCCGCACAGGGACCGCGGTTGCCCGCGGGCGACTCGGCGAAGGCGGGCTTGAAAACACGCAGGTGATCTGGCGCCAGCAGCCCAAGGTGAGCGGCTCCAGTCACTGGGGTTCGAGAATTGTGTTTCGTCCCGACGGCACGTTGTTCGTGACTTTGGGCGACCGATTCAATCACTCCGACAGAGCCCAGGATCTATCCGCGACGATCGGCAAAGTCGTGCGTATCAACCCGGACGGTTCAGCCCCGCGCGACAACCCATTCGTCAGCCGCCCCGGCGCACGGCCCGAGATCTGGTCGTACGGGCATCGCAATGTCCAAGCCGCCGCGCTCGATCCCGAAACCGGACAACTCTGGACCGTGGAGCACGGCGCGCGCGGCGGCGACGAGCTGAACCACCCGCAAGCCGGGAAGAATTACGGTTGGCCCGTCATCTCCTACGGTGTCCACTATTCTTTTTTGAGGATTGGCGAAGGCACGGCGAAAGAAGGGATGGAGCAGCCTGTCTATTATTGGGATCCGGTGATCGCGCCCTCTGGTATGGTCTTTTACACGGGTGATCTGTTCGCGGGCTGGAAGGGCAACATCCTGATTGGCTCGCTCACCCCGGGACTCTTAGTGCGGCTGGTAGTGAAGGACGGCAAAGTCGTCAAAGAAGAGCGTTACCTTGGTGAGTTAGGAGAGCGCATCCGCGACGTGCGCCAGGCGCCGGATGGCTCGCTCTATCTTCTCACCGACGCGCGCAACGGGCAGATCCTTCGGATAACGCCGGCAGCCAACCGCTGATAAAGTGATACCATCAAACCATTTTGGATTTTAGATTGCCGATTTTGGATGAAGCAGCAACATCCCGCCCCATTTTAGATTTTGGATTTTCGATTTTAGATTGTCGAAATGAATCCCGAAGATTAGCTCCCAAAAATCTTAAGCATGTTCATCACTGTCACATTCGCGATGTGCGGGGCTGCGCCGTGCAACAGAGGTGGAGTTGACGAAGCAATCACCGGATCCCTCGAAAGACGTGTCTCAAAATCAGTTGCAGCCGTGAAACACGAGGACTTCTCAATATTCTTGTGCATGGGACAGCGCGTGGAGTTTCCGGTAATCGTTTGTCACTCGCGGTCATTTGCACGGCAAGCGATAATCGGCATTTGCCTTGCGGAACCAACGACCATGGAATTCTTTTGCAGACACTGTGATGAGATAGTCGTTGGCCAGCCCTATCGGGTGATCAGCGAAGAGGATGGCGTTACTTTGCTTAATATGACGGTTTGTCGTTCGTGTTACAAACAAGCAAGAGCGCTTGGGTTACATTCGGAAGCCATCCCGCGCGATCCTAAGCCACGCAGACACCGCCGTCCATGGGTCCATGCCCCTACCGTAACGGCTGGCGGCTAGTGGAAAACCAATTCGGCAGAAGCAAAGCGCTTGTTTGCCTCTTCAAACACTTGTCTGGCGTGCTCAATATCGAAGGGCCGCTCCTGAAACGTGCGGGGGTCCCATTCGCTGCGCGGCACCGCGAAGAAATCGCCGCCGTAGACGTGGATCGCCGCTGTGATCTGATCAAGTGGATTAGTAACGGCATGGATAACCGCTTCACCGAGAGGAATGGTCTCTTTGAGGTTTAACGTCTTTGCGCCGTGTGCAATGAGTCCGCTTTCGCTCCGGTGATAGAACGAATTGTCCTCGCGCCCGCTATAGATCCCTATCACGGCCCACATTTGATGGTCATGCGGGTACAAAGTCATGCCAGGTCCCCACAGTACGTTCAAAATCGTTAATGTCTCGGAGCGGTAAAGCGTTTGGATACCCGAAAGTTTTGGCTCGCCGAGCGACCTCAGAACCTGGCTCGGCTCACTCACCGCCCTTGCCACAATCTCTCGTAATGCGGCATGCGGATTTTGTTCTCGCAAACCATCGCAACAATCCTGTATGAATCTATCGGATTCAAACATGATAGGACTCCTTTCGGCGAGCGCGAAGTCAATACTCGGCGAGTGAGGTGACTAACGATCTTCTAATCGCACAGAATAGGATGAGTCAAGCCCTGTCGGGGGCACCCTTGGGCGCTGACCTAACAATCATATCAATCTACGCGCGTGTCCGTTTCTTTTCCCCTGTCGTAAATGGTCCCGGATCTTATCAAATTCATTTTCCACGAAGACGGCTAGACCTTCTGAGATACATACGCACGCCGAGGTCGTATAGGTCTTCTACTGTGAAGCTTTCCACTTTCTTGCCGTAGCTAACTTTTACCGAATCGGTGGACCATGAAATGGCAAAGTCCCCGACTGCTTTTCGATCCAAATAGTCGCCGAGCACGCGGAGTACTAAAGACAGGTTGCGAGCATCGGGCATCGCATTCGACTCGCTTCGTCTTAAGCGTTTCTCAACATCCAACCAAAGAATTTTTGATCTGGTAAATTGTCTAGGGTTTGGGATCTGTCGAGCAGAAGTTTCAGATCCTCGCGTCCTTGCGACGACTCGATCGAGAAATGTGCTCTTCCGTGACCTTGGGGCGGGTTCATCAGTGTTCATGCGCACAGTGTACTGATCGCCGGTTTTGTCCAATTCGAAAGAATCGATGCCGAGGCCGTGCAAATCCTGGCCAATGACTCTAAGGGATTGCGCGTAGGAAAGAGCTTCGGCTGCCATCCAAGATAACCTCAGCAGGCAGGATATGGACTTGATGCGTTAAAGCGTACTAACGCCAGTTTCCGCTGAGTTGGCGGATTTGTCAATTAGCATTGCACAGAAAACCGGAAAGCTCGCAGGCGGCTGAAAAAGACTCATGTGCTTCGTTGCGCTTGATCGCCTCGCTACAAGGTAGACGTTTGGAGTGTCGGCCTCGAACCAGAGCAAGATCACAAATGTTGCAAAAAGCATCGCGGACCTCGTTCGCAGAGGGAAGCAAAATTGCTGCAAGTCATCGGACGCTGGAATTGAAATGCAGAGCGCGGGCCTTCTCACGACCTGGTTCTAGCGATCGTGCGCCTGCGCGATGGGGCTCGGCCGTGCAACCAGCCGGCGCGCGGCCACCGGCTGCGAAACCCCCTTCAACAAATACTCGGCACGAGTGGCAGCCGGAAAAGCCGCGCTAATCGCCTGGTAGGTATCCTCTGTTATCAATACTTCGCCAGCAGCAGCTTGCGCTTGCAGCCGCGACGCGATGTTGATGCTATCGCCGACCATGGTGTAATCGTTGCAATTGGTCGAGCCCATATTCGTCGCGAGTGCCGTTCCGGTCGCAATCCCGATGCCCACTCCCAGGGCAAAACCATTATCCGACCCTGCGTTGATGTGTGTGACGGCTTCCTGGATCCGAAATGCCGCATTCACGGCGCGGAGCACGTGATCGTCGTGCTTGATGGGAACATTAAAAAGCGCCATGAACGCATCGCCGAGCAAACGGTCGACGATTCCATGGTGCTCTCTGATAACTTCGGCGCTCGTTTTGAAGAACTCTTGCGTAACCGGCGCCAATTTTTCGATGCCGATCTCCTGTGTCAGGCGGGTATATTCCCTACAGTCGGCGAAGAGTACGGTTACCTCAGAGAGACGGCCTGTCTCCCAGTGTAACTCTCACCTATTGCACAGATTTGGATCTGAATCGCTCCGCCGCACGCCCCGGAGCCACCACATCCAGCCCCTGAGTCCCGTGAACGGAATTCCGTCCGCCAGGCACCGAGGCGACGGCGAAGAAACCGCGGATACGGACATGACTTTAAATAATCAACCCCCTCACAAATGACAAGAGCACGGCTCTTGGCCGCCTACAGACCTTACAGATAGCCTTTCTCCTGATAGTATCTCTTCGCCCCAAGATGTAACGGAATTCCCAAGGGAGCGGATTGCGTTCCCCGGCATATCTTCCTCATATCGAGCGGGCTATCGTCGTCTACCGGAATGACGCTCTGCCGAACATCGATGGCCTGACAAATAGAATAGGCTAGATCATTGCTCAGCCAGCGATGGGTAATGAGCGGCCAGCCGCTGAAATCGATCGTCGCGATGTCGGCCGGAAGCTTCCTGTATCTTGCCACCGGGAGTATCGATCTCTGATAGCCGATAACTTCCAGTTGTTTGACGATCGACGGTTCCAGCGGCAAAACCTCGAAACCATGATCGAGGGCCTCATCCAACCAGCTATGGATTCCTTCATCGAACACGGCGTTCACTTTACCCTTTCTTATGCTTTCGAGCCTTTCGGGAGATGTCGGCCGAGAGCACTCGCGCACGGCTCCTCCCCAATTTTTGATTTTGCCGAACGAGATGCCGTAAAGGGAGAGAATTTTTTTCACGGTATAAGAGGTCGTGTTGTAGACTCCGGAGGACCGGGTGGAAACTTTTAGCGGAATTTTGCGCTCGCCAATTTCGTAAATGGATTTGACCTTCAGCTCCTTGGCGACGGCAAAAACCATCTTGTCCCAGGATGGAAACGAAGCCAAAGCTCTGAGCGGCATTTTTTCTTTGTAAAAGCCTTCCCCCCGATAAGCCATCGTGACGACCGCGGAGGGGTTGATGAACGCGACATCGACCCGCCGATTGCCGACTTCAAGAGGACCTTTCATGCCGCCCATCAGGTCGCCGTTGATACCCATGGTCATGCCGGGAAACTGTTCTTCCCGTGAACTCGGATTTATCGAAATGGTCGCGACGTTGCCCATGCTGAACATCCGTTGAGTATAGACCTCTGCAGCGACTTCCAAAGCCATCTTGGCGCGCATCATCCGCGCGTTCATCTTCGCCATCGCCATCTCCCTCCCTCAATGTGCCGATGCCCATGATGCAGAAATCGTTTCTGCTGCCGGTGAACAATCAAGAAACTACCCTCGATACTTCTATACAAAGGACGGTAGAAGATCGCGAGCCAGGACCGTGATGGCTCTTCGTAGCCCGGTCCGAGCTTGGCTAGGCAGATCGAAGCCATATTCTTGGGCGTGAGCGCATATCTCTTCGAGGGGTTCGATGCAGTCGCGCGGCGTGCCGGCGATGAAACCGGCATCGATCATTTTATCGGAAACCAGCGACGCGACATCTTTGATCGTACCGCCCTCCGCTCATTTCATTTTAATCCGAGAAACGCACGCCACTTATTTCATTTTTTGGATGGATAACAAACGGGCGAAGCAACGGTAATGGATTCAGCGAGCCAGAGTTTTGGCGTCCCAGTGAGTTTTTCGAGCACGCAGCAGGCTCTACGAGGACTATCTTTGTCGATTTGTCGAACTCTGACCACATGATGATCCGCTAACGGTGGCGGGCTTTTACTTGGCGTCGTGAAAAATAATTCCCAACGTGTATCGGTGCCCTGAATGAACGGTGCTGATCCCGTGGCGAAGGTTCGCCCGGTAATGGCCCCGTGCGCCTTGCACGGGTCGATGATGAACCGAAAAGACTACCGCATCGCCCTGTTCCGGAGAGAGCACTTCAACGCGGGACTGCCGGCGCGGCTGCTGTTCGGCAAGGACAAATTCACCGCCTGCAAAATCCCGCCCGCGCTGGCTCAAGAAAAAGGTGACTTGAAACGGAAACACGATTTCACCGTAGAGATCCTGATGCAGGCAGTTGAAATCACCGGCGCCATATTTTAGCAGCAACGGTGTTGGGCGCTTTTGACCCGCGCGATGACATTGATCGGTGAAGTCCGAAAGTTTTTCAGGATACCGACGCTTGTTGCCAAGCCGTTCGGCCCATCGATTGGCCAGCGGAGCGAGATGAGGATAGATCGAAGATCGCAGCTGATGCACGATTCTGGGCAGCGGATAGTTGAAATACTTATACTCGCCCTGGCCGAAAGAGTATCGAGACATGTCGATCCGTGAACGAAAGCGCTGTTCGTCGGCATAGTGGCCGACGATCTCTTCACAGCTTTGCTTCGTGAGCGCGCCGGGAATCAACGCAAAGCCGCGTTCGTCGAGACTAGCGCATACTGATTCCCATTCGATCTTATGTGCGCCCATCGTTTCCGCGATTCTCATCCCAGACTTCTCTGAGTCTTTCATTGGTGTTGCGCTCTTGATTCGAGAGCCAATAGCTTCACCTTAACTTCAAGGCCGCCGGCAAAGCCGGTAAGATCTCCGTTCGCACCGACAACACGATGACACGGCACGATGATCGACAACGGATTCTTGCCATTGGCGGCTCCGACTGCTCGGGAGGCTTTGGGTGTACCAACGGCCTTTGCCAGATCCAGATAACTCCTGGTTTGACCGAATGGAATTTCTCTCAAAGCCTGCCAGACCTTTTTCTGGAATTCGCTCCCATTCGGCTCAAGCGGCAGATCGAACTCGGTTCTTGTGCCCAGGAAATATTCCGTTAATTGGTCCTCGGTCTCGAGCAGGATCCGGTGCTGTGAATCGAGCTTCAGAGTTTCGAGTGCTACTCGGTTTGGCCTTTCCTGCTCCCAGAGAACGGCGACGAGAGCGTTCGAGCTTGCGACCAGTTTGAGTTTGCCGGCCGGCGATTCCATTTCTTTGTAGAATAGCGTCATGTTTGTTTCTCCTTTTTGCTTTTGGAGAGCGTTTGGGCAAATTCCTTCCACAGGTAAATCGCCGCGTAGGATCTCCACGGCTTGATCCGCGCCAAATCGAGGTCGGGATGAAGCTCAAGGACCCGCTTGAGAATCAAATCAGTCTTCGGAAACGCGTCCGTGTCGCCGATGGCCCTCAGGCTGATATATTCCGCCGACCACTGGCCAAGCCCTTTTGTTTCGAGGAGCGCTTTGCGAAACGCCGCCGGGTCCTGCGCATCGGCAAGCGAAATAGCGCCGCTCAGCACCCGCCGGCTGAAGTCTCGAATCGCTTCCCGGCGGGCTGCCGTCGTTCTCACTGCGCTCAAGTCGAACCTCGCCAGTGTTTCGGCGCCAGGAAACAAGCGCGCCCGTTCGCCCGACGAGGGATCGGTGATTTTGTCGCCGTAGTTGCTCACGACCTGGCCGATCAAACTTGCTCTCTGCTGGGCAGAAACGAGCTGCCCCAAGATCGCACAGACAGCGGTTTCAAACGGGTCCCAGCCGCGCGCCATTCGCAGACCCGGAAAGCGATCGCAGAGTCTCGCGAGCAGCGGAATTCGGCCAAAGCTCTTGGCAATCAGCACGGGATTGCAGTTCAAATCGAACATTTTCCTGATCCGACGCATCACCTCTAATCGTATATTGGGATCCTCGGGCACGATCCGAGCTTTCAGCTGCGCCTCGCCGGCCATCGCTCGAACCCGGACAAAGCCAATGGTGTTTTCGATGCGGAACACCCGCTCGAAAGAATTCTCGACGACCCGTTCGATCCCGGGGATCAGATGCGACTGATAAAATCGAATGATGGCCGGCCAATCGTACGGCGATTTAAACGGCAGATTCATCTCGATGCCGTCGCTGCCAGCGGTCTTGGAAAACTCCCGTCTTCCTGTAGGCTGCGGTCTCATCAGCCAATTACTACTCCGGCCGGCAGATTTGGCACGGGCGCAAGCCTGCTTGCCTGGCCGCTTTCGGATCAGCGAAAAACACTATCCGCGTCTGGTCCACGCGCGCGGCGGTGCGGCAGTTTGTTCGACAGTAAATCTTGGTTTCCCTGTGTCCCCACACTGAACTGCTCGGAATCTTCACATCGCCATCGCCGAGCGCAAAACCCTCGCTCCGAAGCAGTAGCAATTTGCGCGCGGCGCCGCCCCCGTAGCCGCCGATCCGGCCGTCCGAGGCGATCACGCGATGACAGGGAACGTAAATCGGCACCGGATTGTTGTGCATCGCATTGCCGACCGCCCTCGCCCCCTTCGGCGCCCCCGCCGCAGCGCCCAAAGCTTGATAGCTGATCACGGCGCCGCGCGGGATTTCCTGGAGCTTGCGCAAAACTTTCTGCTGGAACGGACTGGCCGCGAGACTCAAGTCGATATTCTGGCGCAGCGCATTTGCCTCTCCGGCTAGATAACGGCGAATCTCCTCGCCGACTTCTTTGACGGCCCGCGGGTCCGCGACGGGGTCCAACTCCAACCGAAGTTTCGCAATCGTCACCGCCAAGTCGCTGTCATCGACTAAATAATGATTGAGCACAACGCCGCGGGCGCTCAGTGCCACGAGCAAATCGCCCAGCGACGATTTGACGATGCCCACCGCCGCTTCCGGACGGCGAATGCGCTTGAGCGCGCCATCGAGACGGCTACGAGTACGACGCAGCAATTCTTCGACTCCTTCGTCTCCAAATTCCCCGCCGGCTAATCCAATAAGTTTTTCGATTTTCATAAGCATCACCACATTGATTTAAGTTTTCTTATGGCCTGCGAAACATTCGCCCGCGCGCTTTGTTGCGAGCAGTCCACGGCTGCTGCTATCTCCGCATAGTCCAGGCCGGCGAAGTAACGCAGATGAAGCGCCTCGCGTTGTTTTGCCGGTAGCGCGGCCATCAGCTCACGCATATGAACCGCCGCGTACCCGTCGTTTTCGTCAAGCGAGCGATGGACTTTGCCGATCCTGTCCGCCGCCGGATTTTCTTGATCATCGGCGACTAGCACACGCGCCCGGCGGGCGCCGTCACGCGCCCGATTGCGACTTAAGTTGACGGCGATCGCATATAACCACGGCCGAACGTCGCTTTCGGGCTTCAGCCGCGGATAGGCGCGGTACGCGCGCAGCCAGGTCTCCTGAAACAAGTCCGCGGCATCCTGCCGATTACCCGAGACTCGGAGCAGATAGCGCATGATCCCCCGTTCGTGTTGCTGCACGATCTGTTCGAAGGGAAGCGGTAGCTGTAGCTTGTCGCGCGCCATACCGCTAAAACCCCGCGTGCGGGCGAATGTGAAAAGGACGCATGAATTTTCTGAAAAAAACAATTTTCTCTTGTTGGAAATGAGGAGCCGAAAATTTGATGGCCAGCATTATTCCGCTCTGGCGACCAAGACCGAATCAGGATCGAAAGGGAGCGGGCTCGAGCGAAAAGGCCCCTTTTCCCGTTTAAAGCCGGCTTCACGAAACCAGCGCAGGATCTCGTCAAGAGCGTAGCAGCGGCCGCGCGGGCTATGCAAAAACAGCAAAACCGAAAAAAACGTCCCCCACGGAGGCGCGGTTCTGACGCCGCGCATGAAGACATCGCGCACGATCAAACGACCTTGCGGATCGAGGGAGCGATGAAGCTTACGAAGCAACGATCTGTTTTCGCGCGCGCCGTGGGCGTGCAGGACATTTGAAACCAGCGCCGTATCAAAGCCTCCTGGCAATTGCTGCCGAACGATATCCACGGCCACGACGCGAATTCTTTGCGCCATATCGGCTTCACGAATAGCGCGGCGCGCCAGAGGCGCGATTTTCGGGTGCTCGACAACGGTAGCCTCGAGATCGGGGTAGCGTCGGCAGAACGCGATCGCATAAGCTCCGAGCCCGCCGCCGACATCGAGCAGGAATCTCGACTGCTTCAAAGGGAGATTTTCCAACAGATAAGGCGCGATCTCGCGCGCATCGAGATCGAGACTGTTTAATAATCGCCGCGCCTGGTTTCGATCCGATGAAAAAGGGATCTGGCCGTCAGGCCTTTTTCCGGATGTTAGAGCAGCAGCAAGGCTGCTCCATCGACTCAAACCGTCGTAACTAGGCCAAAGCCGAACCGCTGCATCGTGACTGAGATGACGCGCGGCAAAAGCGCTATTGCGATACGTCCGCCGGCGCTCGCGAAGTAAGCCCATAGCGCAGAGCGCATTGAGAAAAATCTCCCAACCGGCTGGATCGCCGCCGTAACGAGCCGCCAGGGCCGCGGGTGTTTTGCCATGAGTTCCAAGGAAATCGAATAAATCTAGACGGGCGGCAGTCAGCAGCACGCAAGAGCGCCAGTAACAACTCTCGTTTTGCAGTTGCTCGACAGTCCATCGTTTACGAGGCATGGCTCTTGTTCGATTTACCGCCCTCAGAGACAGCGGCCTCATAGAGCCGCTCATATCCGGTAGTCATTCGGTCCATGGAAAAGCGCTCTGCTACCCAGGCTCTGCAGCGCGCGCGATCCAATTTTTCGCTTTGACGGCTCATCGCCGCCATCTCGTCCTCATTTTCGACCAGATATCCGGTTTCGCCGTCTTTGATCAACTCAGGCATCGAGCCGCGCGCGTATGCAATCACCGGCGTACCGGCCGCCATCGACTCGATCACGACTAAACCGAAGGGCTCGTCCCACTGCAAGGGAAAGAAAAATGCTCTGGCCTTGCCCATGAGATCGACGGTCTCATGATAAGACAAACGCGCGATGTATTGGATTTGATCGCCGTCGATTTGCGGCTCCACCTCTTTGCGGAAATAATCCTCGCTCCACGGCAAGTGGGTTGTGACATGGCCGACGATGACAAGCTTCACGCCGGCTCTCTTGGCGATGCGGATCGCCTCAGCGATACCTTTTTCGGGCGTCATTCGCCCGACGATGATGAAGAAATCTTCGGGATTGTCGTTGAAGCCTATTTCGTCCAAGTCGACCGCGTTGTAAATGACCGGAAGCGATTCATCGCCCAGCATTCTTCTTTGCGCTTTGCTCACGCACACCGGTACGCAACGCGGAAAATGTTTTCGATAATATTCATGGAGATCTCTCTCGATGTAGGCGTACGTCACCAGCGTGGGCGTTTTCGTCACCCTGGAAAAATACGGCGCCATCACTGGCCAATGGGCATGAATGACATCGAAACGAGCCGCTTGGCGGTACAAGTTGTAGGTATTTCGCGCCTCGAATTCTTTTTCGAGATAAAAAGTCGAGTTGGGATCGTCTTGGGTCGCCGTGGCCACCACGGAGTGAAGCGTGCAATCGACCCGTGAGTCGCCCGAAGCAAACAGCTCAACGTGATGTCCCCGCCGGCCGAGCTGGTCGCAGAGGTGATAGACGATCCGTTCGGTTCCGCCGTAGGTTTTCGGCGGCACGGAGACATATACGCTGGTGATCTGTGCGATCTTCACGGCGCCCTAAACCCCATTCTATAATAATCCATTGGCGTGACTAGTACTTGCAAAGAAACGCCGCAGCACGAAATGCGTGGGCAGGTAGATCGCCATGATGTTGACGGTCATCAGGAGCAGTAACCAGAGCCACGGCGCGATCATGGCCTGGGGCTGCTTGTCATCGAGTCCGTATACGTAATTGATGTTGACCGCCCAGTTAGGGTGACTGGGAGACGGAGGCGGGGCCGGAGCGAAAAGATAGGAAATGAGCAAAACCACGATTGCGACCACCGACTGCATACCCAACGCGCGCCGGTCATAGCCCAGTTGCGCGAGCAACCATAACAGGAAGAACGGTAGCCAGCCGTGAAATAATGAAAGTGCCCGCAGAAACAGCGGGATGCTCGAATCGAGCATGTAGCTGGTGACGCCGGTCATGTGCACGCCCGCGATGAGCCGGCACAGAAAATCGACGACCCACAGCATCTGCGGCACCGTGATGGCCACCGCCTGCATACTGACCAGAAGCGGGCTTTCGATCCAGATCGCCACTCCGGTGACGAGCAACGCGATGTCGCAAAAGTAGAGAAAATTCCAGGGGCTGTAAGTCACCCAGTAGCACGGCACAACGATCGCCACAAAGGCGGAGTACGCCACCTTGATCCAGGTCGGAATGCGTCGGTTCGTTACCGTTGTCATAAATGCACCTACGGGCTGTGGAAGCCAGGAGCTGTCGACGCGCTTGCCATGAAACGCAACGACGCGTTATTTAGCCAAGCTGCTCAATCAAGGTCCCGGTCGCGCCCGCTCGACAGCGGGCACAGGCGGAGGGGTTGTAAGCGTTCGACTGCCAAGTAATTATATAGCTAGAAACGTCGATGAGTCGATACGCAAGCGCGACGGTCGAGTGGCCGGAGAAAGACTGAGTATCGAATTCCTCGGTCTGGGCCCCAGGCAGGGCGTTCCAGCCAGCGGCTGAGGCGCGTCAACCGCGCGCATCTTGGCACGAGTTCGTAGCAACGCTTTCCGGGCGAAGAGTGGCGAAAACCATGCAAAAACATCGACAGGAGGTTCTTCATGGCGCGCTTTCACTTCATGGTATTTATCACCTTGTGCCTTACGGGGAGTTCCGTCGAAGCCGCGGAGTACAAGTATCCGTATCACGACCCCTACATAGCAACGGCTACCACC
The DNA here is from genome assembly GCA_050735675.1 of Binatia bacterium. GTDB lineage: Bacteria > Desulfobacterota > Binatia > UBA9968 > UBA9968 > DP-20. The sequence goes on from JBOHVN010000213.1 coordinate 22,417, forward strand.
GTCATCTTGAATGACGATCGCCTCACTCCCCGGGTCAAATCGGAGATCGTCCATGTGCCGGTGCTCCCCGGCAGAAATCAGCTACCGTCTCTCGAATGCCGCGGCGAATTGAGTGTCTCCCTCTATCGCCAAGACCATCCGGCGCCTTTGCTTTTCATTGTCTCCGGCATTGGATCCAACCCTTACTTCGGGGTTGCCACATATTTAGCCCACCTCTTCTATCAAGAGGGGGCTCACGTCGTCGTTTTGCCCTCCCCGATGAGCTGGAATTTTACGCTATCGGCCAGTCGAAGCGGCGCGCCGGGTTACACTCCGGCGGACGCCCGCGATCTGTATGAAGCGATGCAAAAATCCCTTTCGGTCCTGAGCGATCGATATCGCGTCAAGACTACGGCAATCAACTTCATGGGGGTTAGCCTGGGAGCGCTTCAGGGCGCTTATCTGAGCGTCATCGATGCCACAGAGCGAAAGATCGGCATAGAAAAATATCTTCTGATGAACCCGCCCGTCGATCTCTCTTATGCCCTCAGGAAAATCGCTGAATGGGATGGCTTGAAAAAAAAACTTGGCAGGGAGAAATCCAAGGAACTCGTGTCAAAAGCCGTTGCCATCGTTGAGTCCTTTTCCGGAGAAGGGCGCGATGACCCAGCGATCTTTGACCGGCTGGCCAAAAAGTTTGCTAATTTCACGACAGAAGAGCTCCAGTTTCTCATTGCTGTGACCTTGCAAAGCGCGCTTCCTGAACTCGTCTATGTCACGCAAGTCCTTCACGATCAAAACATACTTGCCGCGGCCAAAGACCAGTTCAGAAAACGCCTCCAAGAAGCTGAAGGTTTGACGTTCGTGCATTACGAGGAAAAGATTGCTCTGCCCCTATGGAGACTCCAGGCGGGAGAGCCTCGCGCTGAATTACAGAGCTTTATCAAACGGGGATCTTTGGTGTCTATTCTTGATCGGCTGCGTGGCAATGCAAAAGTACATATCATGCATAACGCCGATGATCCCTTGGTCGAAAAGAAAGCAATCGAAGAACTCAAAGAGACCCTGGGCGATCAAGTGAGACTCTATCCCTATGGGGGACACCTTGGCAATCTCTGGTTCCCGGAAAATAAAGAATATTTGCGAAGGCTATTCAGAAACGTCCGCTAATTAGATAAGGCCCTAGTGTCCTAACCCAAAAACTCGCTGCATAATTCCCGCGCCATTGCGTCCACAAATCTCCCCTTCCCCTCTTTGCCAAATTTTGCCAAAGAGGGGTTTAAAAAGGTTGAGAAAATTTCCCCCGGGGTGCTGACTGTTCAGTTTAAGCGACCGACCTGGCAGCTCCCCGGAAAACGGCGAACCGTCACGTCAATCCATCCCGCCCCTCACGAGGGCGTTAAATTTTACCCTTTGATTTGATGTGCTCGATGCGGCTTTTGATGATCTCGCTCAAGTCCTGCGTTGGCAACTCATCGCCGACGGACAAAGGCTGCTCGCCTAGTTGGGAAAGCTGGGTGTTGATCATGCGCAGCGTTGAGCGCAGGCGCCTGTACTCTTCTAAAGACTTGCCGCAATCCACCAACCTGTGATCGATCTCTTCGATACATTGACTGATTCTCCGAGCCTCGCCTTCTTGAAGAGCGCGGACAAGATGCTCAAACGGTTGTTCTGATTTCTTGAATTCCTCCGCCATTTCAATCTTTCCTTTCTGGCATTTTTTTCGGTCCAATGAATTCGTTCCGCCCAGCAGGACTTGCATGCAACTTACGCACTTTTCGAGCCGCGCGTTATCGAGAGAACCCTCATCAAGACGGGATGAGAAGCTTCTGCCCGACATAGATATAGTCGGGGTTTTTCATCTTCGGCTTGTTCGCTTCGTAGATCTTGTCCCACTTAGGATTTCCATAGTGCTTAAGCGCGATGTGACTCAATGTATCGCCGGCCTCCACGGTATATTCGTGCGCCGTTCCTGCAGGGGCAAGCGTGACCACGGCTTTACCGGTTCCGACGACGGGTCTGGTTTTGGCGATCGCCGGCGCAGAAATCTTCTTATTGACACTGGCCGGGACTGAGGCGGAGCGTTGCCCTTCAGCGCTCGCCGCGACTGGCGTGGTTTTATAGAGCCGGTCAATAAACCCGGTGCGATCCAGCTCTTTGACGAAGCTCAGGTCGACAAAATCCTCCGGTCGCGCCGCCGAGGTCTTGGGATTCTTCGCCGCTAACTCCCGGAGCATGATTTCGATTCCGCGCAGCGTCGGGTACGGTTTCTCGGCTGTCAGCTTCAGCCCGACGTCGTCGTAAACTTCCGTCAAGACTTCGGTATCATCGGTCTTCAGATACTTTGCCAGGATGGCGAAGGACTCGGCACGATGGGTCTTGTAATAATGAATGCCTTCGACGTAGGCTTTCATCGCGTTATGAACCAAGTCAGGCCGCGATTTGATCAATGCCTGAGTCGTCGCCAAACCCGTGTGCTGATACTCCAGGCCAAGCATTTGGAGGTCGGCCATGAGCGGAAAACCCATGGCTTTCGCTTTGAGTGTAAATGGCGCGGACAACATCGCCCCCTGAATCCGGCCGTTTTCGAGGGCTGCGACGATCGCCGGCATGTTGCCGGCCTGCAGTATCGAAACGTCTTTCTCGGGCGTAAGCCCGTATCTCTCAAGCGCGTAGCGCAAGGCGAAGTCGGTGGACGAGCCATACCGCGTAACGGCTACGGTTTTTCCTTTCAGTTGGTCGGGTTGTTTGATGCTTTTGTCGACGAAAAATTTAAACGTCAGGGTATTGATCACTCCCGCGATCATCACGACGTCCGACCCGCTCAGATGACTTTGAAGCACGGCCGCCCCCGCCATCTGGGCGAAGGCGACGTCCTTTGAGACCAGACTTTGCACGGTTGTGCTGCCGCTCGCTATAAAAACGAGCTGCACATCGAGGCCATATTTACGGAAAAACCCGCGTTCATGGGTGATCCATAACGGCGCCATGTTGCCGGACATGGAACTGTAGGCGATCGTGACTTTCTCGAGCGGACGCTCGGGCGCGTGCTCCGCCGGACTAGCGCTTCCGGGCAAGAAAACAACTAGAGTGACAGCCAGCATGAGGAACCAACTGCGGCGCTGTGGGTATCGATTAGGCATTTTTCTTTCTCCTTGAAAATCTCATGACTCACGCTACTTCGCGGCCCAAGCGCAACATGGCCGCTCTGAGGCTCGAACGCATGCGCTCCAGGGACCGGGCCAGATCGCCAATCTCGTCGCGCGAGCTCACACACTCTCCGCCGACCGAGGTTTCAAGGTCGCCCATGGTGACCTTGTCGGCGATTTCTCTTAGGCCGACGATCGGTCGAACGATCCAGTGAGCCAACAAAAACGACAGGAGCGCGCCGATTAGTGGAACGACGGCAATGATCCCGATAATCGGAAGGAGAGCGCGTCGGATCTCCGTTTGGACGGCATCGGCCCAAAACCCGACATGGACTCTGCCCAATTGTCCCTCGAGAACCGGCACGGCCGTTTCGTACACGGTTCTGTTCGTCAGCAACAGTTCTCGCCGCTGAACTTGGCGCTTTGCGCCGGAAGGTTCTTGCCGAAGTCCTTGGGGCAAACTTCCCAGGGTATGAGCAACGATCTCTCCTTTGACATTTTCGACATACGCATAAGCGACGCCGTCGAGAAGGGTATATTTTCTTGCGAGAGCGTGAAGCGCGAGCAAATTTTTGCTGGCGACGTATCCCGCGGCGGCGTCACTGAAGTTGGTGGCGATGGCGAGGGCCCGCTTGTCGAGTTGATCTCGGAGCGTCCTTTGGGTGAGCTGGTACACTGCGGCAATGACACAAACCCCCAAGACTAACATGACGGCTGTATAAATTCCGCCGATCTTCCACTTGAGCCCCACACGTCGCGATTCCTGATTCATGTTTGTCTCCTTGATGGGTCACATCGTCTTGAGCGCGGCAATCTCGCGGAACATGGTATTCTGAAAACGCGCTCTCATCGTTTCATTCAAAATTTCCCCGCTAACGCGCTGGATAAGTTCGCCGAGCTTTACCTGTGGAAATGCATGGCGGGATTCGCCGAGCGCGGAAATCTGGTCGCCCAAAATGCGATTGGCCATGGGGCCCATCGCTTCGGTGGCGGCGCGCGACATACGATCAAAAAACTGCGCAGAGACAGCCGGCCCTCGAGTGGCAATCCGGGAAAGCGCCACGCGGTCGGACTCGCGAAGAGGAATAAGGGGGATTTCAGGCCGCTCGCTCGCGTTCGTCTCATCACCATTTGATTCAAAACGCTTTTGGCTGGTCCGTGGCGCCGGACCTTTCATCCTGAGGAGGCCCAGGTCGGAAGCAATCTTTGGAGCTTCCGCTCCGGGCTCCAACAAGAGAGCCCCGGCGGCCTTCATAATCATGTACGGAGAGACCTTCTTTTTAGCCGCCGCGCAGGCCATCGCGAGCGCGTTATCACAGAGGATGTTGATCAACCGGGGCGTTCCTCCCGAGTATTGCCAGGTGGCCTCGACGGCTTCCTTGTTGAATATCTCCGGGCCCTCGTAGCCGGCAATCTGGAGTCGGTGGCAAATATAGTGGTCCACCTCGCCGGGCGTCTGCAATGAATAGAGCCGGTGATGAAGCGCGATTCTTTGCTTGATTCGGCGCAGAGAGGACTTGTTCAGTTTCGTCGCGACTTCCGGTTGTCCCACCAGCACGATCTGCAGCAATTTTTCCTCATCGGTCTCCAAATTCGACAGATCGCACAGACCTTCGAGCGCCTCATCGCTGAGCTTTTGCGCCTCATCAATCAGCAAGGCCACGATGCGACCTGTGCTAAGCCGCTGAATGAGATAGCTATTTAGATCCTGAATCATTTCCAGTCGAGTTTTATCTTTTTGGCTTATTCCCAGATTCTGGACGATCAACTCCGTCAAGCCATAGGAAGTCAGATGACTGTTGGAAACAAAAACAAAATGGACGCGCGTTTCGAGATGCCGCATCAGCTTGCGTAAAAGGATCGTCTTTCCGGTTCCGACTTCTCCGGTGACGAGCATGAATCCCTTCTTGGCTTCGATTCCGTGCGCCAGCGACGCCAGACCCTCGAGATAGATAGGATGATCATAAAAAAAACGCGGATCGGGCGTGACGCCGAACGGCATTTCTCGAAACCCAAAATGGCTCTCGAACATGGCTTTATGCTCTTGAGACCTGGGTGGCTCGATCATTGGCTTACCCTCCTGAAGTCGATCATTGCCGGTGCGGATGTTGGCAAGCCCTACCGCTTTCGTAGCCAACGTTCGTAAACACGATTGATGGTTCCTCCGCAAGAAAACTAGATCGTGACGCCGCAGATGGTGCGAGGAGGAGCAAGACATAATTTTTCCAGTCAAAATTGTCAAGCAGAAATTCGTTCCGGCGGAAAAAATTTCGCGCTGGTCATGACGCAGCTGTTTATAAATCTGTGGATGCTGTCGGTAAGAACGTGTGGTTTATACAAAAACAAAATTATCCACATCTGTGGATAAATTTTGTCAAAAAATTTGGTTTGGGCGTGAAAATTCGTTTTGCCGGCGACGAATTCTTCTCTGCCGGAAAAAATTTCCGCTGACCCGTTGCGACCGATCAAGAATAAAATAAAAAGCTTCCGATCAGGTTGCGTGCGGCTTCCAATTCATCTCGATGCGCGACCCACGGTGCGCGTCCCCGCTGAGCTGTCGCTTGACTCGCTTTAAAGTGGGCTACTGCGGAGGGAGCTTTACGATGAAGGCTTGCCCTGTGATCAACACTCGAGACCTCAGAGTCCAAAAAGGTTTTGGAAGGCGCCCTGTGGGCCGCGCCCGAACGAGTGAACAACCGAAAATCTCAAGACGATTCAGTGTAGTTATTTCATTTGAACGAGGCCTTTGTTTACCGCCGGCAAACCCGGTCAAAATCTCGGGCTTCGCTATCTCTTCCCAGGTACGAGAAGCAGGATTCCGCCGACGACTATCGCTCCCACGCCGGCCCAAGTTGGAATGCTGATCGTCTCCTGTTCCTTGACCGATAATTCGAGCGGGCCTAGTTTGGCTTCGTGCGTCTCTTTGGTGTAGCTGAAACTGCGATAGACCAACGCCAGAGTGCCAACCACGATCAGAACCAGTCCCAAGATTTTAAGCGCGTTCATACTGATCTCCTCCAAATTTGTTAGCGCCCCCTCGATTCTCTGTAGTCTAGTCCACGGAGCTTTGTCAAACTTCTAGCAGGGCTGGCATGCTTCGTTGCGCTCAATCGCCTCGCTAGACCTTTGGAGTGGTGGAGTAATGGATTGAAACCCAATACTCCAACACTCTTGTACTCCAACACCCCGTTTCGCTCACTCGCCTCTGAGATTTTTTTGAGCAGCCTGCAATCAGAGTTTGTCAGCAACTTGCTTGGACTCGATGCCGGCGAGTTCCGTCAGGAAGTCAATCCGAAAGCAAAACCGACGCGAACCGCAGCGACCGGTGAAGTTTAAAAACATTCCATGAACCGGCCGGAGAAAGCGGAGAGGGAGACATTCGGCCCGATGTTATGCTGACGGAGTTCGCCAATATTCAACCAACCGGCGCCTAATGCGCCGGAGCTACTGCTCAAAGATCCTAGCTTCGGTCTTGGTCGCGTGAACCAGCCAGCCAGATAAAAATCACGGAAGCAACTCCCGCTGCTTGAGCCACCCAGAACGCTTCATGGTAACTGCCGGTCCAGTCGTGAATCACACCGCCGAGCCATGGACCCACACCCGCGCCTGCGCCGATAAAAAGCGAAATGGCGCCGATAATCGCGCCGAAAGACTTGCCATGAAATAAATCGGCGGCGATGGTCGGATACAGCGACTGCCGGGATGAAAATCCAAATGCCATAAACGGCGGGAACAAATAGAACGGCCAGTTTTGATCCGCGTCCCTGATCAACATCAAAAGAAAAATACCGATCATCAATGACGCCGAGCCGATCAGGTACGACCGTTGGCGGCCGATGCGATCGGCTAACAGTCCCATGACAATCATTGCCGGCGCGGTGAAGAGTCCGATCAGGCCGAGGCCGAGCGCGGCTAGCTCTTTTGAGAATCCCGCATCGCTCACTGCGGCGACCTGATGAATCAGCACCATGTGCAACGGGATCGCACCGGCCAGCACGCCGATGGCAAATGCCCAAAAACGCCAGGTGCGCAAGGCTTCTTTTAAGCTCGGGCCGCCGGTGCGCGCCGCCATCGCGCTTGCCGCGGACCGTTCCGGCGGGGTGGCGCCGAAGTCTGGTTTGAGATTCATATCCTCCGGCTTGTGGCGTTGAAAGAAGTAATTCAGCGGCGCAACGATCAGCGCCAACAGACCGGCGAGAACAAAGTACGCGGCGCGCCAGCCGTAGGTCGCGATCAGCCACTGCGTCCAGGGCACGACCAGAAGAATTCCCAAGCCGATCCCGGACGCGGCAGTGCCGATCGCCATGCCGCGTTTCCGGATAAACCAGTTGGTTAAGAACGTCGATTGCACGGTCATGGGCAGTGCCGCGAAGCCCACTCCCATGAAGACTCCCATGCCGATGTAGAACTCGACCACGGAATCAGCGAAACCGCTGATCACGAAGCCGGCCGCCATGATGATCGCGCCGCCCGGCAGCACGATGCGCGGCCCGAGCCGATCGAGGAGAATGCCGATCAACGGCGCCGAGAGCGTCCATAGCACCGAGCCGAACATGAGCGCGCCGGACGCCAAACCGCGGCTCCAGCGGAACTCTTCGATCACCGCGACCAGAAAGACGGCAAAGGCGTTGCGCGCCCCGAAGGCAACACCGACGGTCAAAAAAGCGATGCCGATGACGACCCACGGATAATAGCGCTGCAGCGCTCGGCTCGGTGCGATTTCAACTTCTCTTACGGACAAAACGGTTTCCTCTATACGCAAAAGTAACGCACACTGGATATTCACCGCTTAGAGTGCAGCAACTCCACAGCGTGGTCAATCAGTGGCTTTGCCAGCGAACGGGAAGTCGAAAGTTCGACGCTTTACTGTGCTCGCCTATATTGTCGAGTACGGTTTCCTCGCCGACCAGATCATTTCGCTGGAAAAGCGAACACAGGACAGCTTGAAAGATAGCGCGGCATCGTCCTATGCTCGCCGTCATGCCACAGAAAAAAACCTCCTTCGGTCTCACCTTGTCCAACCGGGCGCTGGTTACGCGAGGAACTTCGCCTCAGGAACTCATCGACATGGCCGTTGAGGCCGAAAAAACCGGCGCCATCGACGCGATCTGGGTCGGCGACAGCATCCTCAGTAAACCGCGCCTGGAATGCATTCCGCTGCTCGGCGCCATCGCCGCGCAAACGTCGCGTGTAAAGCTCGGCGTGGCGTGCATGGCCACCATCGCCCAGCGTAATCCCGTGCTGCTCGCCTTGCAGTGGGCGAGCCTCGACGTGCTCTCGGGCGGACGCACTTGGCTGGCGGCGTGCATGGGCTATCCGGCAAGCCAACATCCGATGGCGGCCAAGGAGCTCGAGGTGATGGGCATAGAAAGCAAAGAGCGGCCTCGGCGGCTCGAAGAAATGATTCAAGCCCTGCGCGTTCTTTGGACCGACCAACAGGCAAGCTTCCACGGCAAGTACTATTCCTTTGACAATGTGAATCTGTTGCCCAAACCCGCGCAACAGCCATGCCCAATTTACATCGCCGGCACGCCGCGACCGGCGCAGATCGGCGAGCGCGGCGTCGAGCGCTCGCTGCGGCGCATGGCGCGCTACGCCGACGGCTGGATGAGCAATCAGATCGAGCTTGCCATGTTTCAAGACTACTCGGGTCGCTTGCGGGAAATGCTGGTCGATGAAGGACGAGATCCGAACGCATTCAAGACCGTCCTTTACTATGGCGTCGCGGTCAATCGAGATCGCGATCAGGCGTTTCGCGAAGCCAAAGCATTTCTCGACGCGTATTATCAAAAGGACTTTACCCGGCAAGGGGTGGAGATCTGGACCGCCTCCGGCCCGGTCGAACATTGCGTCGACTGTGTGCGCGGATTTATCGATGCCGGGGTCGACCACGTCACCATTCGGCCCGTCGGCGCCGATTTAAAAGATCAGTTCCGCATTTTCTTAAACGACGTTCTTCCCGCGTTGAACTTGGCCGCGGATCAAACGGCGAAGTGAAGCTCAGCGCCTGCGACTCGGCGACGGGAATCAGCTCCGCGCCGGAAAAATAAGTCATCAAAAAGACCCGGCCGCACACGCCGCCGAGCGCAAGGGCCTTGTGATTGTTCGTCTTCAACCCCGCGCGCCGCCGCCGCGCACCGCGAACGGTATCGTCAAGTCGAAACTTACCAGGGCGCGAAAAAATGCGATCTCGAAGGGACGAACCCCCTTCGCCGTCTCGCGGATGAGCGCCGTCATCACCGTGAAGGCGAGCGCCGCAGCGGCCAGCCAAAGGCCGCCGCGCAACGCTGCGGGCAAATTTTTGCCGTGAATACGAGGCCGCGATATCACGTGTGTCTTTGGCCCGGACTTAGATAGTGCTTTACGGCCGCAAGTCTCGCTGACTTCGCCGCTTCAAGATTTTCATCGATCCGGAAAGTTTTCCGCTCTTAGTCCATGCTCCGCGCCTTGCGCACGCTGGCGATCAACGAGGTGCGCAGCAAGAACTCCTTGTGCTTGGCAGGATCTTCCGCGGTGGCGATCTCCACAAAAAATTTGCGCCCCAGGAAAATGGCCAGAGCGCGGCAAGTTAGAGATTTTTTCGTGAATTGCCTGCGATAAATTTCACTCGAAAGTTTGCATCGCCGGCGCCGTTCTTGTATCGTTCGCGGGTTCTCGTTAACTCGCTATGGGGTCGTTCACTGTTAGTTTTGTCCTTTTGTTGGCAGTCGCAGGGAATTTTGGTTGTGCCTCGACCGCGCGCTTGGATCATCGCAGCGCGCCGACCGGCGACCAAGTTCCGCAAGCCAGCTCCCCCTCTGCCGAATACTCGCGGCCTGCGGTCGATCTTCCCGAATCACCGACCGCAAGCGCTCCCGCAGAACCGTCGCTGCCGGAGACGGACCCGGCAACAGTTGCCCATGACGGCGAACCGTCGACGCCGAAATCGGAACGCGTAGAAAACCATGAAAAGAGCGCCATGCCCAAAAGCTCGCCGACGGCGCACGGCCGTGTAGCCGCCGACAATCGCCTGTTGGAATTGCTCGATAAGGATCTTGATAAAGCCGTCGAACAGCCCAGAGAGTCACGCCGCCTGCAATTTTCCCAAAAAGTTATCGATGATCCAAAAGTGCGCCATTTCGTTAAATACTACTCCATCACCGCAAAAAACAGTTTTCATGAATTATTGGAGCGCTCCGGTAAATACATGCCGATGATCGCCAAAGTGCTCAAGCAGGAAGGCCTGCCGGAAGAGCTTGGTTATCTTGCCTTGCTCGAAAGCGAATTCGTCGTGAACGCGACATCACGGAGCGGCGCGGTAGGTTTGTGGCAATTTATCGCGCCGACCGCGCGCAGATACGGATTGCGCGTCGATCGGTGGGTTGACGAGCGGCGCGACCCGGTCAAGTCGACTCGCGCCGCCGCCGCATATCTCAAGGATCTGCACGACTACTATGGGCGCTGGTTTCTCGCCACCGCCGCATACAATGCTGGCCCCGGCAACGTCGACAAGGCATTACGACAGACCCGCGCGAAAGATTTTTGGAGCATCAGAGCCAAAGCCCGGCTCAACGAGGAAACGCGCAATTTCGTGCCGAGATTCGTCGCGATTGCTTTGATTGCCGGCAACCCGCAGAAATATGGTTTTCACGACATTGTTTACCCGCCGCCGTTGGATTATGAAGAGGTCGAGCTTGCGGCGCCGATGAAGCTCGAAATGCTGGCCAAGCTGGCGGAAACCAACGTGTCGACGATACGAAATCTAAACCCCGCGCTGCTGCGCCAGGCCACGCCGCCCGGCGAATCCGTCTATCGCTTGAATTTACCCGTCGGACAAGCGTCGACGTTTCTCGCCAAGCTCAATGACAAGTTGTTAGAGAAAGACCGGGAGCCGGTCAAAGTCGTCACTCACGAAGTGAAAAAAGGCGAGACCCTATTCTCGATCGCGCGGCTTTACGGTCTCACCGCGCGCGCGCTCATGGAATTTAACGGGCTTAAGACCGCGCGGATACGGATCGGCCAAAAATTAGCGATCCTGTTAGAAGGAATTCGCGGCACGTTACGCTAGGACTTAGTCGCGCGCTTCTCCATCGGCAGGTAATTTCGCGGCTCCGCGCCCAGATAGACTTGTTTCGGACGCGCCAGCTTCTGCTCCGGATCGGTCAACATCTCTTCCCACTGGGCAATCCAGCCGCTGGTGCGTGGAATCGCGAACAAGACGGGAAACATGTCCATCGGCAAGCCCATCGACTGATAGATCAGGCCGGAATAAAAATCCACATTGGGATAGAGCTTTCGCTTGATAAAATACTCGTCCTCCAGCGCGATCCGCTCCAGCTCCAAAGCGATATCGAGCAGCGGATTGCGGCCTTTGACTTCGAAAACCTGGTCGGCGATTTCTTTGATGATCTTGGCGCGCGGATCGTAATTTTTATAGACCCGATGCCCGAATCCCATGAGGCGCCCCTCACCCCCTTTAACCTTCTTGATAAATTCGGCAACCTTGCTTTTGGCGCCGATCTCCATGAGCATCCTGAGCACGGCTTCGTTGGCGCCGCCGTGCAGCGGTCCATATAACGCCGCGGCGGCGGCGGCGACGGCCGAGTAAGGATCGACCTGCGAGCTTCCCACGCTGCGCATGGCGTTGGTGCTGCAGTTCTGCTCGTGATCGGCGTGCAAAATAAATAGGATGTCGAAAGCGCGCTCGAGCACGGGATGCGGTTTGTACTTGAGCTCGGTCATCTTAAAAAGCATGTTGAGAAAATTTCCCGTGTAGCTCAGGTCGTTGTCGGGATAGGAATAGGGCAAACCGAGACTGTGCCGATAGGCGAACGCCGCCAGCGTCGGCATCTTGCTGATCAGCCGGTAAGTTTGATCGTGGCGTGAGCGGACGTCGAAAATCTTTTTGGCCTCCGGATAAAATGTCGAAAGCGCGCCTACCGTGCTGACTAAAATTCCCATCGGATGGGCGTCATGATGGAAACCGTCGATAAGCTTCTTAATATTTTCGTGAATGATCGAGTGAAAGGTGACGTTGTGAGTCCATTCTTCAAGCTGGGATTGGGTCGGCAGGTCGCCGTAAAGAATTAGATACGAGGTTTCCAGGTAGGTGCTCTTCTCAGCGATCTGTTCGATCGGATAGCCACGATAACGCAGGATGCCACGGTCGCCGTCAATATAGGTGATCTTACTCTGGCAAGAAGCGGTATTCATGAAACCGGGGTCGTAGCTGACAAGTCCGTCATCTTCGTTGACTTTGATTTGAAATAGATCGGTCGCCTTAATGGCGCCGTTCTTGATCGGAATGTCGTACTTTTTGCCGGTCCGGTTATCGATAATGGTCAATGTCTCTGAAGCCATCGGATCAACCTTTCACCTCTACCTTGGCACGATTCTTTTTAGACTATCCCCATGCCCCGGTCAACTCCGTGTCAGCACGGCTACGGGACGATGCGCCAACTGATTTCCCACTGTGCCGCCAACTTGGAGAAGCACACCATCGTCGCCGGAAAAAACTCCACTACCGCCTGTTCGGGGTCGCCGCTGACAAGCAATCCAGCGAGCCGGCTCATAAAAGGCAGGTGACCGACCAGCAGAATCGAGTCCGTTACACCGTCGATCTCAGCTTGGATCACCACCGGATCGTCCTCGGGCAGTAAGCCGGAGAGTTGCGCCGTGCCCGAAGCGGGCTTGACGTGCTCCGCCAAGATCTCGGCGGTCTCTTGCGCTCGTAAGACCCCGGAATGGTAAATCGCCGAGACCTGAATCCTGCGCTCCACTGCGAACCGGGCGGTCTGTTCGACGCGTTGGCGGCCTGCCGAAGACAGCGGCCGCTGCGGATTTTCCGCCGCGGAGACGGCGTCCCCGTGCCGCACTAGGTAAAGATTCACGGCTAACTATGACCTCGCGATCCGTGGAGGTGGAATTCAGATGCGAACCGCGGCGAGTGCCCTCCGCAACCGCAGGTCATCGATGAGCGCTTTCGCTCGCGCGACCACTTCGTTTCATCGTGGTTGCAAAAGACCCTTGTTCATATAGTATGCCGATCAGAAATTTGCAATCTCGTCAGGCGACGCGCGTCCGGTAGCCGTGATCGAATTTCGCAAGGTCAATAAATGGTTCGGCTCGCTTCACGTCCTCAAGGACATTGACCTCCTCATCGAAGCGGGAAACGTTGTCGTGGTCTGCGGCCCGAGCGGCAGCGGCAAAAGCACTCTGATCCGCTGCATCAACCGGCTCGAAACGATTCAATCCGGGGATATCATCGTCGATGGGCGATCGCTTTGCGACGCCCGCCTGGACGCGGCGAGCTTGCGGGCGGACGTGGGCATGGTCTTCCAGTCTTTTAATTTGTACCCGCATATGAACGTGATGCAGAATATCACGCTCGCGCCGACCAAGGTGAAAGGCCTGTCCGGCGCCGAGGCGGAAAAAATCGCCGCCCAACTCCTGGATAGAGTAGGCATCCCGGACAAAGCCGGCGCCTACCCCGCCAACCTTTCCGGCGGCCAGCAGCAACGGGTCGCGATCGCGCGCGCGCTCGCGATGAAACCGAGGATCATGCTGTTCGACGAACCGACATCAGCGCTCGACCCGGAAATGATCAATGAAGTCTTGGAGGTCATGACCGACCTCGCCCGCGACGGCATGACGATGGTCGTGGTGACGCACGAAATGGGCTTTGCCCGCCGCGTCGCCCATCGGGTGGTTTTCATGGACCAGGGGCAAATCATCGAAACCAACGAACCGGAGAAATTTTTTGCCGCGCCGGAATCGCCTCGAGCTCGGCAGTTCTTAAGCAAAATTCTTTCACATTGAGGAGAGATCGATATGAAGCGCCCTGTGATTTTCATCTGGCTCGCTCTGATTTTCTGCGTTGGCAACATCGACCTTGCCGGGGCGGAAAACACTTTGGACAAAATCGGCAAAAGCGGCACCCTGACCATCGGCACCCGCCGGGGATCGCCGCCTTTCGCCTACGTCAACCAAAGTAATGAATGGGTCGGATTCTCGATCGACTTGGTCGAAAGAGCGATCATCCCTGCGCTGAACAAGAAACTAAACAAGCAAATAAAACTTGAGAAAAAGGAATCGACGCCGCAGACCCGCATTCCGCTGCTTACCGCGAATGCCGTCGATCTCATCGCTGAAACCATGACCGATACTCAGTCGCGCCGCGAAAGCGTCGACTTCAGTTTGACCTTCTTCGTTACCGGCGCGCAGTTTCTGGTTAAAAAAGGCAGCCCGATCAAAGGCATTCAATCGATCGCAAACCGGCGCATCGCGGCTCAGCAAGGCTCGACCAACGCGAAAATCATTCGCGAGCGCGTGCCTAACGCCAAATTGCTTGAATTCCCCGATCAACCGGCGGCTTTCCAAGCTCTGGCTCAGGGACAGGTGCAGGCCTATACCAACGATGGCATCCAGCTCGCGGGCTTGCGCGCCAAAGCGCCGAAGCCGGACGATTGGGCCATCGTCGGTGAATTTTTCTCCTATGAGCCTTACGGCATGGCGATGCGCAAAAACGATTCGGACTTTCGCCATGTGATCAACGTCGGCCTGATGGATGCCATTGGATCCGGCCTTTATTTTCAGATTTATGAAAGATGGTTCGGGCCCAAAGGCGAAGTGCCCTATCCGTTGCCCGCCGAGACCAAGCGCTTCCTGCAGATGCAAGTCGTTCCGAAATGAAAGAAGGCTGCAGGCGATAGGTCTAAGACAATTGTAGAAGTTGTAAATCCTCTTCTGACTTTTGCCTTTCGCCTCACGCCTCACTGCCGTCTTGACTGAATGAATTACCAGTTCAACTGGAGCGTCCTGTGGAGCGGCCAGACCGGCGAATGGCTCCTCGAGGGTCTCTTCGTCACGCTGGAGATTTCCACCCTCGGTTGGCTGCTGGCGGTGGTGCTCGGCATCTTTTCCGGCGCGCTGCGCACCGTGCCGATCGCGCCGATGCGCTGGCTGGCCGCCGCTTACGTTGAATTCTTCCGCAACGTTCCTTTGCTCGTCTGGATGTTTTTATGGTACTTCGGCATTTCGCCGCTGTTGCCGCAAGTGTTGCGGGATTGGTTGTTCGAGCACGGCGCTGAGTTCTGGGCAGGCGTGTGCGCCCTCGGTTTTTATCACGGCGCGCGATTCTCCGAGGTGATCCGCGCCGGCATCCGCTCGATTCCGAAAACCCAGTTTGAAGCCGCGCTGTCGACCGGACTGACGATGGCGCAAACCTACCGGCTGATCATCCTGCCCATCGCCTTGCGCTTCACTATTCCACCGGCGACCAATGAAACGCTCAATCTGCTCAAAAATTCTTCCGTCGCCTTGACCATCGGCGTTGCCGAATTGACCTTTCAAACCCGCCAGATCGAAACGTACACGGCAAAAGCATTTGAGGCCCTGGCCGCCGGGACGGTGATTTATTTGGCGCTCTGCCTGGCCATCGCCGCCGCCATGGCGCGCGTAGAGCGGGGCGTGGCGATACCCGGCATGATCAGCCGCAGCCGGACAGGCGAGCCTTGAGATGGACTTCCAAGTCATCGTCGATAACTTCTCCTTTCTCATGCTCCAGGGCTTCATCGGCTTCGGTACCTTCGCCGGCGGCACGCTGCGGCTGGCGCTGCCGGCCATCGCGCTCGGGTTTTTGCTTGGCACTCTCATCGGGCTCGCGCGTCTGGCCGGTTCGCCTTGGGTCAGTTTGCCGGCGAAGATCTACGTGGAATTTTTTCGCGGCGTGCCATTAGTCATGGTGATTTTCTGGTTCTGGTTTATCATTCCCGCGTTGCTCGGGAGATCGCTGCCCGAATACAGCGTCGCTCTGACCGCCTTCGTCGTTTTCGAAGCGGCCTACCTCGCGGAAATCGTGCGCGCGGGAATCCAGTCGGTGCCGCGCGGTCAAGTCGAAGCGGCCACCGCCACCGGTCTCGCCACCGCGCCAATGATGCGCTACGTGATTTTGCCCCAGGCCTTGCGCAACATGATTCCGGCGCTCTTGACTCAATTCATCGTCCTGCTTAAAGATACGTCCTTGGCGTCGATCATCGGCTACGTCGATCTCACCAAGGCCGCGCAAATCGTCAATAACCGCGAGATTCGCCCGTTCGAGCTTTACCTCTTCATCGCCGTCGTTTACTGGATTTGCAGCTACGCGATGTCACGATTTGCCGCACGCTTAGAACGTGCCTGAATGATCGAGCGATTACGCGCGCGTGCCAATTTGGACGACTTGGCTATCGCGAAGACGGGCCGGGCGCGTCCGCCAAGCAGCGCGATTATCTTGCATCTTTTAGAGCTTGCAGTTTCTTTTCAGACGCTAGAAAATAATGCAATTTTTGGGGCCGATTTCAGCGTATGAAAGCGCTCAAACTTACTCTCGCCGCGTTGACGAGTGCGATCACGGTTCTATTTTACTTTTTTCTCACTGATGACGATCGTCTTCGCCGCACTTATCTCTGTTTCAAACAAGCGACTTCGATCGCCGCGTGCTATCAGGGCGAGAGCGTCGATTTCGTCGCGGACATTGATGGAATACGCTACGAAGGTAATCTAAGGAATGGCATCGACAACGACATTTTCTATTACGGTGCTTATGAAAAACCTATACTCTATTTCCTTCGTGATATAATGGGATCAGCTTACCGGAATCAGGGAACGTTTATCGACGTAGGGGCGAACACCGGACAGCACTCGCTCTTCATGTCGCGGTACGCCTCGGCAGTCCATGCGTTCGAGCCATGGGAGCCGGTCCTTAAAAGGTTCCGCCGGATGGTGGAAATCAACCGGATTAAGAATATCGTGATTCACCCGGTCGGGCTTGGCGACCAGAACTCGAAAAAGCGTTTCTACAAACCGGCAGAAAAGAATTTGGGTACGGGCTCATTCGTCGAAGGATTTGTGGCGGAGAATTCGTTCGAGGGCGAGCTCGAAATTCAGATCGGCGACGAAGCGCTTGAGAAGTCCGGCGTAAATTACGTGTCTCTCATCAAAATGGATATCGAGGGATATGAAAAACCGGCTCTCAGAGGATTACGTCGTACCCTTGTAAAATATCGGCCGATCGTCGAATTCGAATTGACCGCCGACCCTAATAGCTCCGTTAGCATCAAGAGCAAGAACGAGCTTATCGCTCTTTTCCCGGAGAATTACGACTTCTTGGTCGTTAGCGAGAAGAGTGACTTATCGACTGGGAATTACATTCTGGAAGCGATCGACGGATCCGTAAGGTTCGACAGAAAAGGACGACACGATATGGTCGCCTATCCCCTCGAAAGGCAAAAAAATATTACCTTGAGGGCCCCGCTGCCATAGACGCATCGCGCAATCGATTTCTGGATTATGGCATTTGACCTAAACTTTACGCTATCGCATGTCTCAGACTCGGAAGCCCCGGCGCAATGCCTGCGATACTCCAAACGGTTCCGGCTCCGTAAGACAGTTGAGAATTCCAGACTCATGACAATGAGTCCTGTTTGCGGTTAAACGAAATGCTTTTCTTAAAGAATACGCCCATCAACCGGATTCTCTCGATGAATGAGATGATCGAAGTTATCGAAGGCACCCTTAAGGAAGTCGCTCTCGGCCGCGGTTTCGACCTGCCGCGGCGTAGAATTCACCATCCGAACCGGATGATTTTCGGCCTCCTGCCCGGCTCGGTCCATGGTGCGATGGGTGCTTACCTTCAAACCGATCTGGATCGGCGCATCCATCACGAAACGGTAATTCTGTATAGCGCCGAAACGGGTGAGCCGCTCATCTTGTTTCAAGACTGTTCGATCAACGAATCGCGCACCGGCGCCGCCGGTGGACTCGGCGCCAAACAGCTGGCCCGCGCGAGTGCCAGCCGCGTCGCCGTCATCGGCAGCGCGGTTCACGCGCAAACTCAACTCGCCGCCGTCGCCGCCGTCAGAAACTTGACGCAGGTCACAGTCTATAGTCCGACGCTCGCGCACCGCTCGACCTTTGCCGAAAAGATGAGCCGCGCACTGGGAATCGAGGTTGCCGCCGCCGCCGACCCGCAGGAAGCCGTCGAAGGCGCGGACATTGTGATTACCGCAACCGACTCCAACAAACCTGTCATCGACGGCCGCTGGCTCACGCCTGGAACTCACGTGACTTCGATCGCCAACGGCGATAAGACGCGCGCGCGGCAGGAAATTGACGACGAAACGTTGCGCCGCGCCGATCCGATCTTCCTCACGTCGAAGGAAACCGTTTGTGTCAACGAGAGCGACGTCTTCCGCGCAGTCCGCGATAAGATTATCTCCTGGGACCGCGTCCATGAAATTTCCAGCTTGCTTCTCGGCCAGGCGCCGGGGCGAACCGACGATCGACAAATCACGTTGTTCAAACTCCAGGGTACCGGGATCATGGATGTAGCCATCGGCCTGCGCGCCTACGAGCGACTCAAAGACAGCGATCTCGCGCGCAGGCTGTAACTCCTTCGCGCAATCAGGAGCAACTCATGGCCCACTACGACATGCTGGTGATCGGCTCCGGCCCCGCTGGCCAAAAGGCGGCGATCCAGGCGGCCAAAGTCGGTAAAAAGGCGGGCGTCGTCGAGCGTAAAAACGTGGCCGGCGGCGTTTGCATCAATACCGGCACCATCCCGAGCAAATCACTCCGCGAAGCGGTTATGTTCCTCTCCGGTTTTCGCCAGCGCAATCTCTACGGCGCCAGTTACCGGGTCAAGAGAGATATTACTTTCCAAGACCTGGCCCAGCGTTGCGATCATGTCATCAGGACCGAACAGGAAATCATTCGAAACCAACTGGTGCGAAATTCCGTCGATTTCATCATCGGCACGGCGTCTTTCGTCGACCCGCACCGGCTCGCAATCCAGCAAGGCTCCGATTGCAATGAACAAAGCGCCGATTACATCGTCATTGCCGTCGGTTCGGAACCGGCGCGACCGGCTGAGATTCCCTTCGACGAAGAATCCATCGTCGACAGCGACGGCCTGCTCGCGCTCAAGCAATTGCCAAGATCGCTGACGATTGTCGGCGGCGGCGTCATCGGTTGCGAATACGCTTCGATACTGGCGACTTTGGGAATTCCAGTCGTCCTTATTGATCGCCGCGCCCGGCTCCTTGAATTCGTCGACAGCGAGATAATCGAATCGCTGCAATATCAGATGCGCAACGTCGGCATTACTCTGCGCCTCAACGAAGAGGTGGTCGCCGTAACCAAAGCGACCGATAATTTGGCGGTGCTCCAGCTTAAGAGCGGCAAGCAAATCCGCGCGCCGCTGCTGGTGTATTCAGTCGGGCGCGTCGGCGCGACCAAAAACCTCGGCCTGGAAAAGATCGGCATTCAAGCCGATGAGCGCGGAAGAATAACAGTGAACGACAATTTTCAGACGTCGGTCCCGCACATCTACGCCGCCGGCGACGTGGTCGGCTTTCCCGCTCTCGCCTCCACTTCGATGCAGCAAGGCCGCCACGCCGCATGCCACGCCTTCGATCTCGATTGCGAGACCTCGACCCATCTGCTCCCCTACGGCATCTATACGATCCCGGAGATCTCCATGGTCGGGCGTAACGAAGACGAGCTCACGCGCGACGGCGTCCCCTACGAGATCGGCGTCGCGCGTTATCGCGAGATCGCGCGCGGACAATTGATCGGCGACACGGTTGGCATGCTCAAGCTGCTCTTTCACAGCGAGACCCGAGAGCTGCTCGGCGTCCATGTGATCGGCGAGGGCGCCACTGAGCTCGTGCATATCGGCCAGGCGGTCATCGCCCACGGCGGCAAGCTCGATTATTTCATCGACGCCGTGTTCAATTACCCCACGCTCGCGGAGTGTTACAAGGTCGCGGCGCTGGCGGCGCTCAATAAATTCTCCGCTGCCGGCGCGTGTCAAATGGGTATCCCTTAAAAGCCCGAGCGGCCCGGCCGCAGATCAAACCGCACCGCTTCGCGATCATCCTTGGGTGGAAATCTTATCGGGGCGAATTTTATACATGACGCGCACCTCTCCGGGCGCGCGGAAAGGATAGCGGTCTTTGTCCAGATATTTCTTCGCCAACGCGTCGATATGGGCGTCCGCGCCATCCTCCGTAATCTCGTCCACTTCGCCGCGAATCGCGATATTGCGATAAGGATTGTCGGGGTCCTGGATCGAGACCGCGACCCGCTTGTCGCGGCGCATGTTTTTGTCCTTCAGCCGCCCCTTCGCTGAATTGATGCGGCTGTGAGTTCCGTCGTAATCGTACCAAACCGGCGTCACCTGCGGGCTGCCGTCCTTCATCGGCGTCGCCAGATGCGCGAAGCCGCGCTTGTTAAGAACGTCTTTGAATGCTTCAGGAATTTTCGCCGCCATAGATTCCTCCTTTTTTGAGCATCCCGTCAGTAAAAATAATTCGGCAGTTCGCCCAAGTGCTCGATCCAAACATCGGGTTTGGCAGCGATCAACCGACCGCGATCGCCCAGACCGTAGGTCACGCCGCACGTCATCACACCCGCGCGCTTTCCCGCCTCGACATCGATATCACCGTCGCCGACCATCAGCGCGCTGGACGCCGCTACCCGAAAGCGCTCCAAAGCCATAATCAAAAGCGCCGGGTGCGGTTTTTTATCCGTCGCGCTGTCGCCGCCGAAGATCGCGTCGAAATGACAATTCACGCCCAAGCCGCGCACTACGGCCTCGGTGAGCCGATGGATCTTGTTGCTCACGACGACGCGCCGCTTGCTCTGAAAATGAGCGAGCACGTCAAGCACGCCGGGATAGAGAACCGTTTTGTCGAGCAAGTGTTCCTCGTAATGTTCGAGAAAGACGCGCAGGATTTCCTTAAGAGGGTCGCCGTTCTGCTCCGGCAGGGCATGTTTGAGCAGGTGCTCGACGCCGCGGCCGACATGGGAGTAAACCATCGGCTCCGCCAGCGGCGCCAAATCGAAATGCGCTCGCGTGAAATTGACCGAATCAGCCAGGTCGTGGCCCGTGTCCGCGATGGTTCCGTCGAGATCGAACATGATCAAGTCCACCGGCCGCTTCATAGTGATCGATTGAAGTTGAATTCCGGCGCGATGTCAATGTAGCTGGCGCCACGCTTTGCGCTAACTCGATAAGTTGTGTAACTTAGCGCCAGTTCGTTCGAATCGATCAGCTTACGCGGAGGTTATCCATGCAGCGAAAAACCCGGTATCTTGTCTCGATCGTCGCCACTGCTTTGATTTGTCTACTCGCGCAGCCATCCTCAGGCGCCGACAAGTTGAATACCTCGTATATCTCGACGACTCCCGGTTCCTCTTCGGTTCTGTGGGTCGCGAAAGAAACAAAAATCTTCGATAAACACGGCATTGACGCCACCGTCATCTTCATCTCCGGTAGCGTGCGCGGCATTCAATCGATTCTGGCCGGCGAGATCCTGATCGGCGAAGGCGGCGGACCCGGGCTCGCGAGCGCCCGCCTCGCCGGCGGCGACGTGGTCGCCATCGCCGGCAATGTCAACGTGTTGCCCTATTATCTGGTGTCTCAACCAGGCATAAAAAAACCTGAAGACTTGCGCGGCAAGATCGGCGGCACCCACATCGCGGGCACGACCGCCGAGTTCGCGCTGAAAGTCGGACTGAAAAAAATCGGCCTCGATCCCCTGAAGGACGTCAATTTGCGCGTCATCGGCGGCGCCATCGAGCGCATGGTGGCGTTGCAGAAAGGCATCGTCAACTTCACCGTGGTCACCGAAGCCGGCAAGGCGATGGCGGAACGGCTCGGTTATCCCACCGTCGTCGACATGGTCACGCTGCAGATTCCTTTTCCGCAGAACGGCATTTATACTTCGACCAAATTGACCCGCGAAAAGCCGGAGTTCGTCCGTCGCTACCTGCGCGCTTACGTCGAGGCCATTCACTATTTCAAAACGCATAAAGACGACACGATCAAAATCATGCGGAAATATTCTCGTCTCGATGACCGGAAAATCCTCGAAGAATCCTGGGACTGGCACGCCAAGTTTATGCCCGAATCACCCTATCCGCCGGCCGATGGTTATCAATTAGTTCTGCAAGACATGGCCGAAAAAAATCCCAAAGCGGCCCAGGCCAACGTCAAAGACTACATCGACACGCGCTTTATCAAGGAGCTGGAAGACTCGGGATTCATCAAAAACTTGTCGCGAAAATAAATCCGGCGGATTAACTAAAAAGGGGCAAGCGGTTCCAATCGTTTCAAACGTTCCAGTCGTTCCAATCGTGAGAAGAGCGTTTCCGAATAACCGTTGGAACTATTGGAACTGCTGGAACGAATGGAACTAAAGCTTCGCTCGCGAAGCCTTGAGCACCTGATGCATCGGTTGTACATCGATCACCAACGACGATAGCTGCAACTTTTCCTCGCGCAGTTGATCCGGCACCGTCGAGAGCACTTCCTCTTCGAGGACGTGATACACGGGAATTTTAAGCGCCACGCCCGCGAGCGGACCGGCGTAGCTTGGATCCCCCGCCGTCACCGTTTCGGCGAAGACTTCCACGCCGTTGGCTTCGCCGTTGCCCAGCACCACCGTCAAATTTTCCGGACCATACTGGTCCGCCAGGCGCTTGATGACTCCCTGGTTTTCGAAGTTCATCGCGCCCGCGGCGGTTCAAACAAAGCACTCGGTCACTTGGAATACGACTTCGTAACCCGCGCCCTCGAGGCACTCGGCGATCACCGGGCCCGGCACGCCGTCGCGCTCGCCGATGGCGATGATTTTTTTTTCTTTTTGCATTCGACCTCCGCTAAGTTTCGTTGCGATCAACCAAGAATGAGCAGCCGTCCGAAAGCTGCGTCATGCGGCCGAGAAACAGACTGCCTTTGGCCATCAATAACGCTTGACGAATTTTGCCGCTGCGCAAGCCATCGAGCGCATGGCCCAAGTAGACGATCGCCGAAGGAATATGTCCCTGCGTCGGGGCGTAGCCGAGCATGCCGCGCGCGCGGACGAAATCTTCCATCTGATTCTTTTGGATTTGCCCGCGCATCACCGCCAGCGCGGCGAG
>JBOHVN010000214.1:0-13958 GCA_050735675.1 Binatia bacterium
CGCAAGCTGCGCAAGTTCTCAACTATGGTAGTACGAAGGCCGCGAAGGACACGCAGATCCAACTGCAGATTTCTTCATGGCTTCCGCTCGCGGCGCACAATCTTCGATCAGCTGGCCGCTTGCAGAATGTTCGATTGCGGCTTTCAGGTCTTCGACGATGACGATTTCCTCTGAACTCAGCAGTTTCTGTGTGAACGTTTGCACCGCTGAGGAAGATTCTCGGATTCCAAGGCTTAGAGTATGATGCTCACGGCTCCGTGCTCTCTTAGCGCTTCCATGTCCAGCACGGCCCTCTTGCGGTAAATTTTCAATTTCCCGTCTACGTGTTTCAGCCTATGCTCATACCACCCCACATAGGGACTTGTGTCTCCCATACGGAACCGGTACACGAGGAAGGAGGAAGTCACAAAGATGTCGTGCCCCTCTAGCTTGATTCGCACATTTGTAATGAAGCGCCGGGTGCGAGACCAGGGATATTCTCTGTGACCATGACGGCTTTTCAGTCTTTCCACCCGAGCCCGCAGCCGTACCCGGTCATCGTCAATGAACACCAGTTCTTTTTTGGGATCCCCTTCCGGAAGATCCGTGGTAGGGACGACATATCTGCCATCTGCGGTGAAAAGGGCCAACCACTCATCCAAACGCCATTCATCCAGAAGCGCCGCCTCCTGGTAAAGAAAGTCCTCCACCGCCTCTCGCAGAGTAGGTACGCTATTATCGTTTCCTCCCGGACGTGCTTCCGGCATTCTCCTTCTCCCTTGTTAGCTGGCTACCGCCGACCGCTCCCTGACTACTGGGTCCTTTGTGTCAACTTTCCCAAGTCCCAACATAGCGCCATACCACTGGCGCCAGAAGGCACGCAGCTGAAGCTCGTCCTCAGCAATGGCTTCTCGGTGCATGCCTCTCGATAGCTCGGACCATTCCACCCCTTCGGCTTTATAGCCCGCCTGACATGATTCGATCGCTTCCACATCGTCCGGTGTAGCGAATCCTCCCGGACCATGGAAGGTAAGAAAGTTGTCCAGCCGGCGGGCGAGGAGTTCGGGTTTCTCTTCTTTGGGGGCCAGTTGCCAGGCTGTTACCTCCATCAGTTCAGGGGTTATGGGCCAGAATATTCTGACTGTGATGTCGATAGAGTCGATGATCATCAGGTTAGGATAGACGAGGAGGTTCCGGCTTATGTCGGCCATCAGACGAGTTCTCTGCTCGCCAAACTTCTCCACCAGTCTTGCGCGGATCCTGGCGATTTCCTCTTTGGTCTCTTCGCCAAAGAGCGGGCTCCAACGGGCGATGGGCCGGCCTCGTACCCCGTCATGTTCCTCAACTGCGTGACCATTCCCCAGGGCCCGCGCCGGCCTGCTGAATGCGGTTTGAACCGCGCCGGTTTTTACCCCCAGGCTGGTTACGTATTCAAAGTAGGTCTTGTGAGTGGGCTTGACGTGGTAACCATCCAAGCTGTTCTCGACCAGTAGCTTCCAGTTGGCCTTTATGAAGTACCGATTGGAACCCGCAATCATCCTCATCCCTTCGTCTGCCTGGTCAACAACAAGATCGATGTAATCCCTCGCACCCGCTAAATAGGTTACCAAGTCTTCAACATCCGGATTGAAACTGACGAAAATAAAGCCTCGGTAATTGTCCACCCGCGGTGGCGACTTAAGGCCCATCTCTGCTCGGTTGAAACTTTTGCCGTAACCTGCCTCATCCGGCACTCCTATCAGCTCGCCCCGGTTGTTGAAGGTCCAAGCATGATAGAAGCACTGCAAGACGTCAGCATTCCCTTGGTCGCCCCGGCAAATCAGCGCACCCCTGTGGGTGCAGGTGTTCAAAAAAGCACGCACCTTGCCGTCGCCGCCACGCACGAAGAAAAGGGGCCTGCCGGCCACGCTGCGGCGCCGGTAGTCGCCTGGGTTTTCTACCTCGGACTCGTGGCACAGGTACAGCCAGCACTTGTTAAAAACTCGCTCTTGCTCCATCTGAAGAATCTCAGGTGATGTCATGGCGGAGCGATGGACTCGGAAGATGCCGTCTTTAGGGTTGTCTATGATCAGGCCTTTAAGTTCCATCATGTTCAGTCCCCTTTTCCACGTCTGTCGTGAATTTTCTGCATTCAGTTCGATTATCTGAACCTTCGGCTAGCAGCCGAAAGTAAGTAATCGAAGCCCAGCACTTGGCTGGTCTCTTCCAAGTCGCTGTTAGTCCGCTTAGTCAAAATGAATTGTCATGATCAATTCACCAGGCGGAGCACCCGCCCTCAACGCCTCAGGTATTGGCGGCTTGTGCTCACCTTCGTCGCACCTCCAAGCCGTTCCAACAGCTTTGATAAACGCTTTCTAGCTCCCTAGCCTCCCGTTCTATTGAAAAGTGATTAACTACGTGAGCGCGACCGCATTGCCCCATGGCGAGCCTGAGCTGAAGATCACCCATCAGGATTGCGAGCCGATGCGCCAATGCGTCGGCGTTTCCCGGAGGGACGAGATAACCGGTATGCTCATCGACGATAAGGTGGTGAGCGGCACCGACGCGAGTCGCCACCACAGCACAACCACTCGCCATGGCTTCCAACGGGACCAAGCCGAAACCCTCCCAACGCTGCGGTGCGACCACGATGCTAACGCGCCGGAACCATAGGGGGATCTCAGCCGCCGGCCTTTCCCCGAGAAAGCGGATTCGGTCTGCAAGACCGGCGGCCGCAATGATGCTTTTGAGTCCCCTGGCGAACCGACGTTGGTCCGCTGTTACAGCGCCAATAATTACGGCCGTAAACTCGGAAAACTTTGGCAGTAGGCGGCACATCGCGTCAATGAAAAGGTCAGTTCCTTTTTGCGGCCTCACGCGGCCGAAAACAGCAATACCGAAGTCGCCGGGAAGTCCGCTTGTGCGCCATTCCCGGCCGCGGTCTTCGGCTGGGAAATAGCGCGACGTGTCAATACCATGAAAGATGATCTTGGCAGGTACGGGTAGATAGCTTGCCGTTTCAGGTGAGGTCGCCACCACGGCGTCCATTTGCCGGATCAGCCAGTGCGTCCAACGACTATGATGGCGTTGTGCCGCCGATGTGAGTACTAGTTTTATCGGCATGTCAACTAACGAACGGAGTACGATGCCGGCGAGCGCGTCAAGGTTGCGGCGCGCATGCCAAATACGAAAACTTTTTCCACGAGGCGGATTAAATCCGTGTCTCAAGAGATCGCTCCAAGTGATTCGTGGCCATTGCGCCGGCAGCTTGGGGCCGAGCGCGGCGATCTTTAGTCGCTTCCCCTGTTCGGGTATCAGAGCCGCGATGGTTGAGGTTACGCCCGTGTGCCTCCGCTTAAGGTTGGCGACGATGACTTCGATTTCCTGCAACTCTCTTAACGCGGCGTCCATAGAAAATATTCTAGTCGGGCGTTAGCCTCAGGTGCAATGACTTGAACCATACTCTATAGACTTGCGCAAACCGGCTTGGCGCGTGCGCTAAAGCTCGGGAGATATGCTAGAATTTCCCCGGGTAATTCTCTGGCGGTTCTTTAACCGAAGCGACCGCTACGGCAGCCTTTGCGAGAGCCACAGGACTTGGCCGATCCGCAGCGCTGTCGCTGACGTAGGCCCATCTAACTTCACCGGTGGGATCGACGACATAGGTAACGGGCGCGGCAATGGTCCCGGCCCAGTGACCTTCGTTCTCGTTGCCGACCGCGCGGATCAGGACGGCATCAGGATCGGTGAGAAGTCGTACGGGATATGGATCGAGTGGAATATGTGGACGGTCTTCCTGGCAATCGCGCGTTACGCGCTCGCGTAATTTTTTACCTTCTTCAACGGGCTCGACGCTGGCGCCAAGGATCTGCACTTTTCCTTCTAAATAGCGCTCCCATTCGTAGACAAAGGCCGTCACCTGGGCCCGGCACCAGGGTCACCAGCGGCCACGATAAAAAAAAACCACCGTCGAAGGGGCCTTGGTGAAGATGGCGGGAAATTCAACCGTCTCGCCGTCAATGTCCGTCAGCGTCGCGGCAAGAAACTGATCGCCGACTGCTAGCTTTGTCATTGTTTCATTTTCCCACTAGCGGCACGTTATGCTGTACCTGACGATCAATCGATGATCGCGTACTCGCGATCGTTTAATATAATTTTTCCGGCGACCGGCATGCGCTTGCGCATGGAATTTACCGTGTGGCAGCCTCTATCGGCGAACTGCGCGATTCTGATGATTTTATCGGCCGGCGCCGCGCTGTCTATCTTGAATAAATAACTAAGGCCCTGGGCAACAGCGGAAAAATCCTTGATCGGGAATGTGCCGTTCAAGTCATAGGTCATGCGCAAATCCATTTCCAGATCGTTCAAGCCGGCGTCCGCTTTCGCTGCCAGCCGTTTGAACTGGCTGAACATGCAAAAGCCGATCGAAGCAATGAAATATTGCAGCGGTGAAGGACCCTTACCGTGTTGTTCCTTGAATTTCTCGTCGTTGCAATAAACCGTGTAGTCTTCAGGCTGCTCGAGCTTGACCAGCGCTTCGTTCAGGCGAATGATCGC
The DNA here is from genome assembly GCA_050735675.1 of Binatia bacterium. Classification (GTDB taxonomy): domain Bacteria; phylum Desulfobacterota; class Binatia; order UBA9968; family UBA9968; genus DP-20. The sequence continues at coordinate 4,516 of JBOHVN010000214.1, forward strand.
GCGCTGCTGCAGCAAATAGCCGTCCGTACCGTCGGACCCATGCTCCTCTTCATAGACGACCCGAAACTTTCCGAGATCGATGGTTCCCGGAAACGCCGGCGGCATGGTTTACTTCGCGCCGTGCAGTGCTTGGTAAATCTTTTCCGCCGTGATCGGTAAACTTTTAATCCTCACGCCGCAGGCATCTTCAACGGCGTTGGCGATCGCCGCCGCCGTCGGAATATTGCCGGTTTCGCCGATCGGCATGCTATCGTAAGGGCCGGCTCCGTGCGGCTTTTCTGTCACCGAGCCTTTGAATACCGGAACATCTTTGATCGTGGGAATCTTGTACTCGCCGAAGTGAGTCGTCGCGACTTTACCATCGTTGATGATCACTTCTTCCATCAGCGTGTACCCTATGCCGGTCATGCTCGCGCCTTCGATCTGCCCCTGATGCATCAGCGGATTGAGCACCGTGCCGGTGTTATGGGTCGAAGTGAATTTCTTGAGCTCGACCTGTCCGGTTTCCGGATCGACTTCCACCTCCGCCACCTGGACGCACATCGAGGCCACGTGAACCTTCGAATTATCGTTGAAAGTCGCATCGACAGCGATGGGGGCTCCCTTGGCTTTGACAATTTCGCCGTACGTCAAGCGTCGTTCCATGCGCGGGTGCAGCGCCGCTCCCTTCGCGAGTGTGATTTGATCCGGCGCCGTCCCCATTTGCTCCGCCGCGGCTTGCTTTATCGCATCGACCGCCTTGAGCGCGGCCTCATAGCCCGCGTTGCCGTAGACGCGCGTCGCGCGGCTGCCGCCGACGCCGGTATCCTTGACACCCGTCTGGGTGTCCAATTGGTGAGTCCGGATTTGGCTCAGAGGAATTTTTAGCTCTTCGGCGACGATTTCGCTCAAGATTGTGTACGTGCCCGCGCCTTGATCGGCCATCGCGGAGGAAATCGTGGCAACGCCGCTGTCGTCCAGCGAAATCGCAACGGTTCCTATGCCCCCGGCAGGCGTCCATTGGACCAACGCGACGCCGCGGCCGACATTTTTCGGCTTAGGCTTTTGGTAGCCTGAATCATCCAATGCCTTTTTCAGCGTCTCGTCGGTTTTGATGTAGCTGTACTCCTCGCCCGTCGGATCGATATCACCGTCGTGCATGAAGTTTTTCTGACGCAGTTTGATCGGGTCCATGCCCAACCGTTTCGCGACCAGGTCCATTTGACTCTCGTTGGCGAAAAATCCCTGAGGGTCGCCCGGCGAGCGCATATGGCCGCAGGGAATCTTGTTGGTGTAAACCATATGTTCTTCAAGAAGCACGTGCGGGATCTTGTAAGGTCCGGCCGATAGATGCGGGCCATTGAGAAAAGCATTAGGCTTAAAAGCGCCGTAGGCGCCGCTGTCGAAAATAAAATTCATGTGGTGCGCCACCAGCGTGCCGTCGTTCTTCACGCCGGTTTTGACCTGAATGATCGAAGCATGGCGGGGATTGCCGGCGGTGAATTCCTCCTCGTAGTCCATCACTAACTTTACCGGCCGCCCGGCTTTTTTGGAGAGAAGATATACGACGGCGAGATCCATGAAATCGCCCTTGCCGCCGAAGTCGCCGCCGATATAAACAGGATTGAAGTTGAGCTTCTCCTGCGGCAACTTGAGCGCGTTGGCGACTTGTTCGCGCACGCCGTACGGCACCTTGCTGCACGACCAGAACTCCGCCGAACCGTCCGCCGCCGTGCTCACCACGCACGAATGAGGCTCGATGTAGCTCTGATGAACGACCGGCGTGGTAAACGTATTTTCGACGATGATGTCCGCCTGGCGAAAGCCGGTCTCAAGATCGCCCTTGCCCCACGTCACATAAACGAAATCGTTGGTAGCTCCCGTCAGCGGTTTGGGGAGTCCTTTATAGTTCGCCACTTCTTGATGGATCAGCTTGGCGCCCGGCTTGAGCGCTTCGACGGGATCGAGCAACGGCTCGGTATCTTCGTATTCGACTTCGATCAAATTCAGCGCCTCTTCGGCGATGAGCTCGTCGTCCGCGGCCACGGCCGCCACTTTTTCACCGATGAATCGCACTTCACCGTCGGCGAGGATCGGCATGTCGTAGAGGCGCCGGCCGATTTTCAAACCGGTACAATCTGCACCGGTGATGACCGCGCGAACGCCCGGCAGCGCCTCGGCTTTCCTGGTATCGATGCGTTTAATTTTCCCCGACGCAATCGGGCTGCGCAACAACTTGCCCCACGCCATTCCCGGCACGATGATATCAACGGCGTATTTTGCCTCGCCGCTGACTTTCAGTTCCCCTTCGACCCTCGGAGTCGGATTGCCCACCACCTGTTTCGCCGATGCCATCAGAAGACCTCCTGCCACCAATGATGTTTTTATGAGTTGGGTGCTCCGCTTCGACCGTCCTAGGCCGTCCGAAGCGGAGTGAAGAGCTGGCTCCCCGGGAGGGACTCGAACCCCCGACCAATTGGTTACAAGTGCCCCGACATTTCTGTCAGGCTTGGACTATCTCATCATCCGCCTAGGGGCGGATGTCGGGCGCTAGCGAGGTTTATTGGCTGGGATCCTCAACCTCTAGTCTCTGCACGTTCCTGCTTACGATCATTCCCTTCAGCAGGCTTCGCTCAGGATTACCATGGAAGAAATGGGATTTCTTCGTTAGGTTTCCCTGAATTCACCCGATTTTTCATTCCGCCTTACGACGGAAAGCTGCAACTTAGCATGGGCTTCTCGATGACAATTAGCGCAGAGAAGTTCACATTTTTGAAGCTCCGTCCGAACTTTTTGCCAACTTCTGGTATATCCTCTGGCGGAGATGCCGAAGTCTTTCTCGGACGATTCGAGATGATGAATCTCCAGTGCGTCAATACATCGATGATAACCGCAACGAGCACAACATCCGCCCAGAAACTCCAAGCCATTTCTCGCACCTTCTTGCGTCTTTTCTGAACGGCTTGGATCAAGTACTCGCGGCGATCGGAGTAACGCCTCCTGTCTCCCATTTAGCGCTCACGCCCTCTACAGCCAACTGCTCTACCGACTGAGCTACCGGGGAAATAATTCAATGGACAGTCTGGTTTTGTAGCACACAAAGGAGACGAATTCTAGGTTTAGCGAAGACCTAAGTTCCTCAGCTCGTCGAGCATTTTTGCGTGATGCGTGGCCGGCCAGTAAACACGCCGGCAGGTCGGGCATGAGAAGAATTTTTCTTGCGACGAAAAGACGTATGGCGGGACGACCGTCGCTAATGTCTCTTTCGGCCTTGATTGGAGCACCGTGTTGCATTCAACGCAGCGGTTAAACAGATTTCCTTCGACGACTTTCAAGCCGCATTCGTCGACGACTTGGCGCAGCTGGTCGCGATAATGATCGCTTTCGATGAGTAGGAACGCCGGGGGTTGCTTATGCCTCAGACCACGGTCGCGCGTGAGTATCAGGCGCTCATCTGCGCGCGCCGCCCGAATCAAGCCGTAGCCGCTCAAGTGCTGTCCGTAGACCACATCTTGGCCGATGATACGCAGCCACTTGACGAGCCTGCCGAGCATTCGGTCGGCGGCGAATTTCCGCTCGGTTGTTGCCAATTAAATCCTCAATTTGATTGATCCGGTCCGGCTAAGCCTTTACCATATATAGCCTACGGCATGCTTGTGAAGCGATCCATCGGTTTGGCCATCGTGCTCTTCTGGTGCGTGATGAATTTTTTCTTCATCCAGCGCCAGATTGACGCTCCCCCTCCGGTCATTACGCTCAGTGGAACGGAAAAAATCACTGAGAACATCGAAGAGTGGTGGGGCGTGTTTTACCGCGGCGAGAAGATCGGTTACGCCACGCAAACCATCACGCCCAAACCCAAGGGTTACCGGCTCGCCGATCGATCGGTGCTGCATCTAAACCTGCTCGGCACCGTCCAGCCGGCCGCGAGCCGCCTGGAAATGGAGGCCAATGAAGATTGGATCCTCGAGAAATTCGATTTTGAGCTGCGGTCGAAGGAAATTCGCTTTCACGCCCGCGGCGCGGTCAACGACGGCAAGCTTAGATTGGAGATCGATTCCGGGGGACACAAGTCAACGCGCGATCTGACATTGACTCAAGCGCCGTATTTGCTCGCGGCCCTTAAACCCTATGTCGTGACGCAGCAATTGGAGAGCGGTAAGAAATTGCTCTTTTCGACTTTCGACCCGTCGACACTTTCGCAGCAAGTCACCACGGTGGTCATTGAAGGCCGGGAGCGGATCCGGGTCGGCGATCGCACCGAGCCGGCGATCCGGTTGCGTCAAAGCTATCGCGGCATCTCGGTTATCTCCTGGGTCGATGGCCACGGTCGCACGTTAAAAGAAGAATCGCCCGCCGGCTTTTCGCTCGTGCGCCAAGGCGCGCAAGAGGCGAGAAATCTTCCCGGGCACGCAGTCACGCTCGACATCGTGGCGCAAACGGCCATCCCGCTCGCCACACCGCTCAATGACGCCCAGGCTAAGGAGAGAATCCAGGTCAGATTGGCGGGCGTCAATTTGGCGAATTTTCCACTGCACGGCGGCCGGCAGAAACTTGTCGATGACCGGCTCGATATTCGACTTGAAGACCTAAAGCAGCTCAACGTGCCTAAGATTCCCGTGCGCGAAGCGCGCCTGGCATCTTACTTACAACCCACGCCGTTTCTTCAGACCGATCATCCGGACATTCAAACGCTAGCGGCAAAGATCGTCGGCGCCGAGACCCATGGATATCGCGCCGCGATTAAAATCAAAGATTGGGTTTACCGCGAGATCGCCAAAGAGCCGACCGTAAGCATTCCCAACGCCCTCGAAGTTCTCCAGACAAAAAAAGGCGACTGCAACGAACATACGGTTCTGTTCAATGCCCTGGCTCGCGCCGCGGGCATCCCTGCCAAAACCGTGGTCGGCGTGGTTTATCTGCGTGGCGCGTTTTACTATCACGCCTGGTCCGAGATCTGGCTCGGGGACTGGGTTTCTCTCGACTCGGTCTTGAATCAATTCCCCGCCGACGTGACCCATATTAAATTTCTCGAAGGTGAAATCGACCGGCAGATCGACCTGCTACAATTGATCGGCAACTTAAAAATAGAAGTCCTGTAGAGCGCAACCAGGTCACGATCGTGATTGTCTCCTCCGAAAATCGAAAACCTGTACTGAGCGAAGTCGAAGTATCCAAAATCTAAAATCCACAATTGACATGATTCAACTCATCGAACTAACCAAACACTACGGCAAAGTTGCCGCCGTCGACGGGCTCAATCTCGACGTGCCCAAGGGGCAAATTTTCGGCTTTCTCGGTCCCAACGGGGCGGGCAAAACCACCACGATCCGCGTCATGATGGGTATCCTGAAAGCGACCTCGGGGCGGGTTTTGCTTGATGGCCACGACGTCGTCGCGGCGGCGCAAAAGGCCAAGGCGATCGCCGGCTTCATTCCGGACCGGCCGTTTATTTACGAAAAACTGAGCGGCAGTGAATTCTTGGAATTCGTCGGCAAGCTGCATCGCGTCGACAGCGCGCGCCTCAGTCGCCGCATCGGCGAGCTCTTAGAGCATCTGGAACTGACCCATTGGAAAGATGAGCTGGTCGAGAGCTACTCCCACGGTATGAAACAGCGGCTGGTCGTGTGCGCCGCGCTGATCCATGAACCGCGCATCCTGGTCGTCGATGAGCCAATGGTCGGCATGGACCCCAAGGGCGCTCGTACGATCAAAGATCTATTATGCGCGCTGTCCAGGCGCGGCGCGACGGTCTTTCTTTCGACTCACAGCATCAGTGTCGCCGAAGAAATCTGCCATCGCATCGGCATCATTCAAAAAGGCCGTCTGATCGCCTGCGGCACCATGAGCGAGCTTCATGAACGAGCCGCTGGGCGTCATGGCAACCTCGAAAGCGTTTTTCTCGAACTCACCCGGGACCAGGAGCGCGACGTCATTTCGGCGGAGTACGCCGGATGAACTCCATCGCGTTGTTGCTCGCGCCGCTGTGGCTGTCGTGGAAAAATGGTTTTCTCCGCGGCGGCGGATCATGGCCGCGCAGGCTTGTGCTAGTCGCGCTGGCCGTCGGTTTTTGGCTCGGCACCTATCTGGTCATTCGTCGTGTGCTGCGCTACTTCGAGACCGTCTACGATCTCGGACCCGGGTTGGCTTATCAGCTGCTGCTGCTCATCCTGCTGACCTTCTTATCCATGCTTTTGTTCAGCAATCTGGTCGCTTCGCTATCGACCTTCTTTCTCGCCCGCGATTTGGAATTGCTCCATGCCACGCCAGTTTCACCGGCCGGGTTTTTTTACGCGCGCCTGATCAACACAACGATCAATTCCTCCTGGATGGTGTTGTTTTTTAGCCTGCCGATTTTCGCCGCCTACGGCACGGTGTTCGGCGGCGGCTTGGCGCTTTATCTGTGGATCGCGCTGATTCTGCCATTGTTTTTGGTGATCCCGGCGGCGATCAGCGTCTTGCTGACTCATCTGCTGGTTTATTTTCTCCCGGCCAAAAGGATCCGCGACTTCCTTTTTTTCATCGGCCTATTTGCCTTCATCGTCATGTATTTTTTATTCCGCATGTCGCAACCGGAACGCCTGGTCCAGCCGGAATCGTTCGGCAACTTCATGCAATTCTTGCGCGCCATGGAGACACCGTCGTCGCCGTTCCTGCCCAGCAGCTGGTCGGCCGAGATTTTGGCCGGGACTCTATTTAACCGCGACACCGAGCAGGGCTTTTTCTTCGCGCTGCTCGCAAGCTACGCGCTGTTCCTCCCACTGGCTGCGTCCTGGGCCTGCGGCGCCGTCTACTTCGACGGCTGGTCCAAAGCACAGGAATCGCGCCAGGGCCGGCGCAAGCTCGTCTGGTTTGACCGCGTTCTCAGCCGGATCACCTGGCTTTTTCCGACGCCGACCCGGGCAATTATCGTCAAAGACATCAAGACGTTTCTACGCGACACCACCCAGTGGTCGCAGCTTTTCCTTCTGCTCGCGCTGATCGTGGTTTACCTTTACAACTTCAAGGTTCTGCCACTCGACCGCTCGCCGATGCCGGCGGGCACTATTCGTACCGTCGTCTCGTTCGCCAACCTGGCGCTTGCCGGTTTTGTCCTGAGCGCCGTCGCCGTGCGATTCGCCTTCCCGGCGATCAGTTTGGAAGGCAAAGCTTTCTGGATTTTACAGAGCTCTCCGGTTTCGCTGCGCGCGCTCTTGTGGAGCAAATTCTGGCTGATTTCCGTGCCGCTGCTCGCCCTCGGGGCGCTGCTGGTGTTCTTGAGCAACTTGATGCTGCAAGTGCCGCCCTGGATGATGGCGCTGTCGTTGATTACAATCTGCCTGATGACCTTCGGCATCGCCGCCATCGGCGTCGGTTGCGGCGCGCTTTATCCTAATTTTAATTTCGACAACGCCGCGGAAATTCCCACCAGTTTCGGCGGCGCGGTTTCGATGATCGTCAGCATCGGCTTCATTGCCGTCGTGGTCATGGTGGAAGCGTGGCCGATTTACCAGCTCGCCATCGCCTCGTTGCGTCCCGGACGGGTTATCGCGCCGACGATTTGGCTGATTGCGCCCTCCATGGCCATCGTTGTGGCGTTGACCGCCGCCGTGGTAGCGCTTTCGTTACGAGCCGGGATTCGCCGGCTCGAGCAACTGAGAGGCTAAGCCATCGCGCGGAGGTCACTGTGAATCTGATTCATACGCTTTACCGACCTGCCGGCGCCGGTCCCTTTCCAACGATCTTGACGCTCCACGGCCGCGGCGCCAATGCCTTCGACTTGCTCGGCCTTGCGCCCTATGTTTGCGACGGCAAGTTCATGATGATTTGCCCGCAGGGCCCGCTCGAAACGCCGATCGGCCCGGACGCCATCGGTTACGCCTGGTATCCCATGAGCATGGGCGGCGCGCCGGACGTCGAAGCGATGTTGGATTCGCAAAAAAAACTCCTGGCATTTCTCGACGAGTGCGTAGAATCCTATTCCATCGATCCCCAGAAACTGGTCGTGCTGGGCTTCAGTCAAGGCGGCGTGATGGCCTATAGCCTCGCATTGCCGAACCCGAAGCGCTTCGCCGCGCTCGCGGTATTGAGTAGCTGGTTGCCGCAAGAATTGCTGCCGCGCCTCAAAGTCACCGACACGATCCAATCATTGCCAACGCTGATCCACCACGGCACGCAAGATCAGATGATCGAAGTCGATCGCGCGCGAAAATCCGTCGAGATGCTGCGCCGGCTGCGCCTGCCGTTAACTTATCGGGAATACGAGATGGGCCATGAAATAAGGCCGAGAAGCCTTGCGGAATTATCGACGTGGTTGGAGAAAAACGTAGGGGCGACCGGCCGGTCGCCCTACATGAATAACAGCTGTGTACGGCTCGTTTAGGCGCGCATGTAGCTCATGTCTTTCGCCATCGCTTCGAGCCGGGCAATGCGCTCTTCCATGGCCGGGTGGGTGCTAAAGAGCGACGCCAAGCCACCGCCGGTCAGCGGATTGACGATAAACATGTGCGCCGTCGAATTGGCGGTCGCGTCGCTCACCTGAAGCGGGATGTTTTGCGCGCCCATGTGGAGTTTGCGCAACGCGCTCGCCAACGCGAGCGGATCGCCGGTGACTTTCGCGCCGCCAGCGTCGGCCATGTATTCGCGCGAGCGCGACACCGCCATCTGAATCAACATGGCCGCCAACGGCGCGACGATCATCATGAACAGCAGGCCGAAGATATTGTTGCCGCCGCCTTCGCGGTCGCGGTTGCCGCCGAAAATCGCGGCCCACTGCGCCATGTAGGCTAGATAGCTGATCGCGCCGGCGAGCGTGGCCGCGATGGTGCTAACCAGGATGTCGCGATTTTTGACGTGGCTCAGCTCATGACCCAAAACGCCTGCAAGCTCCCGTTTGTTGAGAATGCGCCGGATACCGTACGTTACCGCGACCGCCGCATGCGCCGGATTGCGGCCGGTGGCAAAGGCGTTCGGCGTCTCTTCGGGTATCACGTATACTTTGGGCATCGGCAAGCCTGCCCTGCCGGCCAAGTCTTGCACTAGGCCATAGAGCTCCGGCTCGTCGTTAGCGGTAACCTCTTGGCCGCCGTACATTTTGAGCACGATTTTATCGCTGAACCAGTAACTGAAAAAGTTCATGGCGCCGGCCATGACCAGCGCGATGACGGCACCATTCGCGCCGCCAAACATATGGCCGATCCACACCACCAGCGCCGTTAGCAGCGCCAGAAGAATCGTGGTACGAAAACCATTCATGTAATCCCCTCCCTTTCGAGATATCCTAAGGATACAAAAGCTTATGTCAATCTTATCAGGTGATCAATCCTAATGTGCGTACGGATCGGGCAAAAATCAAGGGCCGGGTCAGCTTGCGTAAGACAGGAGAATAGCTTCATTTTCAAGCCGGAGAGGAGGATCTGTACATGCTCATCGGCGTGGTCTTTCCACAAACCGAAATCGGTAGCGATCCCGGGGCGATCAAAGAG
>JBOHVN010000215.1:0-17922 GCA_050735675.1 Binatia bacterium
ACCAGCCTTATTCCTTGGCCGATGTGCCGGACTCCTTCATTCGCGGCTACCGCATCGCCACCACCGATCCGATGGCGCCGATCTACATCAACTACGACGCCGATATTCAGGAAGACGCGCTCACGGCTGCGATGGATGTCCCCGACGTGACCCGCTATGGCGCGCCGGCGCCGACGCAGGCGAACCCCGAAGCGCTGCGCAGAGCGGCGGAGATGTTGCTCAACGCCCAAACTCCGTTGATTGTGGCGGACCAACTCGGGCGCAATCCCAAGGCCGTGCAGGCCTTAATCGAGCTGGCCGAATTGCTGGCGATTCCCGTGGTCGATAAGGGCGCGCGTTTTAACTTCCCCTCGGTTCATCCGCTCGATGCCACCGACGGCGCGCGCGAAATCCTGCAAAGAGCCGACGTCATCTTGGCTCTCGACGTGGGCGATCTGTTCGGCTCGCTGACGACGGTGAGCAAACAAACGCGCAATTCCGAGTACGTTACCTCCGGCGCGGTGAAAATCATCAGCATCTCGATGAATGATATGCTGGTTCACTCCTGGGCCAACGACTACCAGGCGCTGCAAGCGGTCGATGTGCCGATGACCGCCGACACCTCGATCGCGGTGCCGGAATTGACTCGAATCTGCCGCGACCTGCTCGGCAACGATTCCAAGAAAAAGTCCGCCATCGAAGCGCGCCAGAAGGAGCTGGCCGATAAACATAAGAGCCGGCGCGCCAAGTGGCGTGCCGATGCCGAAGCCAAAGGATCGCAAAAAGACATCTCCACCGCCTGGCTGGCGCTGGAAGTGGGGGAAGCGATCAAGCGTGAGCCGTGGGTGCTGGTGAACGGCACGTCGAACGGTTGGACGCGCCGTTTGTGGGATTTTACCAAGCCCAATCATTCTCTGGGCGGCAGCGGCGGCGCCGGCTTGGGTTACGGCCCGGGCGCGTCGATCGGCGCGGCGCTGGCGCTTAAAGGCAGCGGCAATGTCGCCGTGGCGATTCAGTCCGACGGCGATATGTTGATGACCTCCAGCGCATTATGGACAGCGGCTAAACACCGCATCCCACTACTCATGGTGATGCATAACAACCAGTCTTATTACAATTCCGAGGAGCACGGCATCGAGGTCGCCAAGTTCCGCAATCGCCCGGTGGAGAATGCCGGTATCGGCACCCACGTCGATGATCCGGAGATCGACTTTGCCACGATGGCGCGTTCTTTCGGCGTCAGCGGCGAGGGGCCGGTGCGCCATCCCGCGGACCTGCGCCCGGCGATCGAGCGCGGTCTCAAGTACGTTCAGGAAAAACAGCTGCCTTACCTGGTCGACGTCATCGCCGAGCCGCGCTAAGCCGCGTAAAAATTGGCGCACGATCCTTATCGCGAATTTCGTCAGGCCGTCGATCGAGGCGAAGATAAAATCGACCTCGGTCGCGCGGCCTTGACAATCGCGCTCACCGACTATCCCAATCTCGACATTGCGGCATATCTCGCGCGCATCGACCGGCTGGCGGTGGAAGTCACCAACCGCCGCGGCGGCGGCGATGTCTATCAACCGCTCGCCGCGCTGAATTACGTTCTATTCAACCAGCATGGCTTTCGCGGCAACGAAAACGATTATTACGATCCAAAGAACAGTTTTCTCAATGAAGTGATCGAGCGCAAACACGGCATACCGATCACGCTGTCGGTTCTCTACATGGAAGTCGCGCAGCGGATCGGTGTCGTGCTCGAAGGCGTCGGCTTTCCCGGACACTTTCTCGTCAAGCATGCGCTTGACGGCGCGGAGATTCTAATCGATCCGTTTCATCACGGCGAAATCAAGTCGCGCGAAGATCTGCGCCGCATGCTGGATGGCTTGTACGGCGGCACGGTGGCGCTGCGCAGCGAGTTCCTCAGAGCCGCGAGCAAAAAAGATATCATCAAACGCATGCTCGGCAATCTCAAGGCGGTCTACTTGCAGGGCAACAATCTGGTAAAACTCTTGGCCGTGCTTGACCAAGTGATCATCCTTGAACCCACCGCCGCGGAGGAGATCCGCGATCGCGGCAGGGTCTATATGAGGCTGGAGCTGTTTCCGCAGGCGCGGGCGGATTTTGAATCCTATTTGCGCTTAGCGCCCGAGGCGAAAGATGCCACGGCGGTGCGCGACCAGCTGGTCAGCCTGGCAAAGCAGGTGACCCTTATTCACTAGCCCAGGCGCAAACGGCCGGTCGCTATTGCTTCGAAAATTCCCGGAAACTATTTGCGAACGACGTGGTCAACGAGAAGTCGTTGATCATCGCCTTGGCGAATTGCCAAGGTTGGATTTGCCACCACCTAAACTCGCGCACATTGCGCAGGGTCTGCGACCAGACGCGCTGCAATTCGTGCCGCGAATAGACGACGCGGTTGTTGATTGCGTCGAACCTTACGAGACTCAGGTGGGCCTTTGACGGCAGGAAGACCCGCAGCTTAGCATAGGCTTCCTGCCATTCCTGGATTCGGTTGCCCAAGCGGGTGCCGGCTTGAATGTTGTGGATCTCGTCGAGCACGCGGCGCGCCGCTTCGCTTTCGCGCGGGCGCAGTTCCTGAATTTTATCTCTCAAGTTGTCCCACTGTTTGAGAAATCGGTTGAGGTCGTTGCGGTCATACACAACCCGCGAAGAAAGATCTTCCAGCGGTTCGAGTATGGCCCGCGCTCGCTCCGGCAAGGTTTCTTTGGCGTTGTTGTAAAGGTTTTGAATCTCGCCAATGCGCAACGCCTGCCAAATATCGGCTTGAAGTTTTTGAATCTGTTCCAGCCAGCGCTCTTCGGTCTCGCTTTTCTTGCGGGTTTGCAGCCAGACCTCTTCCATTTCCTTGACGAACTTTGCCCAGGTTATCAGTAGCGCCGTGATCTCCTTTGTGCGCTTCCAAAAGTGCACGGGGATGGAATCGACGGCATATCCGACGCGGCGATTTTTGCGATCTTTGAGACGGAAGAAGCCCGCCACCATCGGGTGCTGCTTTTCGATCAGCGCGGCGTTTTTGTACCAGAAAAAAATCGACATCAAGTTCCAATAATTTCTGGGATGGTCCGTCCATCGCGACAGATTGCGGATCATGTTGTCCTTGCTGTAAAAAGTCCGCCACGCCTTCTCGTAGGCCTCGGTCCATTCTTCGGCTGTCATCAACGGGTGTTCGATGGTGGCGTGAAACGAGTCGCGCTTGTTGAAATCCGGATCCATCCAATCGCCGCGCTTTTTCATCTCGCGATGATCGTGCGAGCCGGGAAGAGGAGTCAGCATGAAAAACGACGCTTGATCGGGTTCGACCTCGTCCATCAGAAATCCAACATCCGCCGCGACTTGTTCGGTAGAGTCCCACGGCAGGCCGATAATATATCCGGCGTGCACCAGGACGCCGGCGTCGTGCCATTCCTTGATGATGCTGCGGTAGTCCTCTACTTTGTTTTGCTTCTTTCCTTCGGCTTCGAGGTTTTGCGGATTTACGCTTTCCATGCCGATAAAGACTTGCGTGCAACCGGCGCGGGCGGCCAGCGAGACGAAGTCCTTGGGCTTTTTCGCCAAATCCACCTGCATCATAAACGAGACATCGAGCCCCTCTTCGCGCAGCTTGATGATCTCTTCGAAGGTTTCGCGCCAAAGCTTTTTGCGGGCGAAGTTATCGTCGGTGAAAAAATAGAATGACAAGCCATGATCGAGATAATTTCGGCGCATCATGGCGGCGATGCTTTCCGGGCTGCGCTCGCGCATTTTGCGCCCTTGCACGTTGATGATCGTGCAGAAGGTGCACGCGAACGGACAGCCGCGCGACGTATCGGCGGTGGCGAAACTCGGATAGGCAAAATGCTTCATCGTCTTCGCGCTGGTTCGGGGCAACGGCGCGTCCTCGATGTCGACGAGATTTTGCAAGTCCTGGGCGAAGCTATAAAGCGGCTTTAACTGTCCATCAAGATAATCCGCGAGGATCCCTTCCCATTTTCCTTCGACCTCGCCCGAAACGATGCAAATCCCCTCGCGATAAAGCTCCTGGATGTCGGGCTCCTGGTCGCTCAGCATGTTGATCGTACCGCTGGTGTGGAACCCGCCCATGATGACGGTGATGCCCTCGCTCCTGAACGTCCTTGCCATGTCCATGGCTCTGGGAAACTGGTTGGTCTGGACGCCGACGAGGCAGATCAGAAGCTTCGTCCCAGACTCTTTGCTCCAGCGAATGATTTTGGCGAGCGGAACTTTTTCAGCGGTTTCATCGAAGGTCGTGACTTCGATCGGTAAAGCGCCGAGCACTTGGCGGGCCTGGATATCCTCGGTGAGGCCGTGCAAAACGTTAAGCGTATTACTCGGCAGCACGCCCTTCCAAAAACGAATCACGTAGCCGTCGTCATCGTACTTGGACGGCTTGATCAATACGATATGAAATTTCTTGATGTTCTCCAGCATCGGTCCCGCCTTCCGATTGCGAGTACTTGTAAGTTAGCGCGCCATTCTTTATAGATAGCCGAAGACAATCGAGTTTGCGCAACTCTAACAACCGCCTCCCACCATGTCAAGATAGTTTTTCGATAAATAGCGATTTTGTCAGCGGAATTTGCAGTTTCGATGATCCAGCTTTTTCACCTATCGAAAACCTATCCGCCAAACCACCGGGCGTTAACCGATATCACGCTAGAAATCGCGCAGGGCGAACTGGTCTTCGTCAGCGGCGCCAGCGGCGCGGGCAAATCGACGCTGCTCAAGCTGCTGTTTCGCGAAGAGGAGCCGAGTGAAGGGCAGATCTTGATCGATGGCAGGAACGTCACGCGACTCGGCAGCCGCGGTGTCGCACAATTACGCCGGAAAATCGGCTTGGTTTTTCAAGAGTTCAAGCTGTTGCCGGGACTTACGGCGCTGGAAAACGTCGCGCTCGCCGCCGAAGTGCTCGGTCGGTCGAAACGAGAAAGCCGAACCAAAGCCTATCAGCTGCTTCGCGAGCTTGGTTTAAAAGAGCGCTACGACGCCAAGCCCTTGGCTCTCTCCGCCGGCGAGCAGCAGCGCGTCGCGATCGCGCGCGCGTTGATCAATGACCCCAGACTGATTTTGGCCGATGAGCCGACCGGCAATCTCGATGCCGAAGTGGCCGACGAGATCATGCGATTGTTACTTAAAATGCGCGACCGCGGCGCGACCATCCTCATTGCCACGCACGATTTGGGAATGATCGCCCGCTACGGCACGCGAGTGCTTGGGCTGCAGCGCGGGGTTCTAACCGACAGCTCGGGCTGGCCCGCGGCCGAGGGCGGACGCCGGTGAAGATCTCTCTGATCGGCTTCGTGCTGCGTCGGGTGCGCAGCAATCTGCGGCAGCTATTCTGGACCCACGTGCTTACCGCGGGAACGATGGCCATGACGCTCTTCATTTTCGGCGGTTTCATGCTTTTGGAAACCAACCTGCAAGAGTTGCTCAAGGGTTGGGGCGACCAGATTCAAATCATTGGGTATTTGAATAACGGACTCCCGGCGCACGACGTCCAAGCTCTGATCAAGCGGGTCGAGGCGATGCCGGAGGTGGAAGGCGTGCGACACATCAGCCAGGAGCAGGCGTGGCGCGATTTTCAAGTCGCGCTGGGCAGCCAGTCCGGCTTGCTGGACGGCTTGCCACGCGAAATTTTGCCGGCGTCCGTCGAAATTTTACTCAAGCCGGCGCAGCGCGACGGCCCCGTCGTCGAACACTTGGCGCAACGCCTCAAGCAGGAGAACGGCATCGCCAGCGTCGAATATCCGCAAGAGTGGGTCGAGCGCTTGGGCCTGGCGGCGCTCGCCGTCGAATGGGTCAAGTGGATTTTTGGCGGTGTGCTGTTTCTCGCGACTTTCTTTATCGTCGGCAGCACGGTCAAGCTCGCCGTTCTGGCGCGCAAGGACGAAGTCGAGATCATGCAGTTGGTCGGCGCCTCGGAAGAACTGATCCAGGCGCCCTTCGTCATCGAGGGGATGATTCAGGGACTGGCCGGCGCAGCGATCTCAATCGCCGGTTTGTGGCTGGTGTATGTGCTGGTACAAAATGAGCTGCCGTCGATGGGCGGCTTCTTGGCGCCGCTCGGCGCGTTGCAATTTTTGGATCTAAACAGTTTGGCGTTGTTGCTCGTCATCGGTTGGCTGCTCGGCGCGGCCGGCAGCGTGATTTCGCTCAGGAGGTTTGTCAGAAGTTGGAACGCTTCAAGCGCGCGCGCTTAGCCGCGTTTATCGCTCTCACGGCGCTGCCGGTTCTTGTCAGTGCCGCGGCGGTCGATCGCGACCTCGAGGGCATCAAGAAAAAGATCGAGAAAGAGAAGAAGGGCTTGTCTCGGCTCGAAGACAGGGAAAGCTCGGTGCTCGATTCGTTGGAAAAAATCCAGACGGAACTTGAGAAGCGCACCCAGGAGATCAAGCTCGCCAACACCGAGCTCACGTCGGTAGCCCGCGAGCTGGCAGCGAAGCAGGCTGAAGCGGAGCGTCTCGCAGGCTCGATTGCGGCGCGCCTTGAACTGCTGCGCAAGCGCGCCGCGGCCTTGTATCGCTGGCAGCGCACCGGGACTCCTTTTGTGGTCCTCAACGGCAACGTGTCGTTGAGCGGCTTGATACAGCGTCAGCACTATCTCGAGGCGGCGCTGTCGTTCGATCGCGAGTTGCTCGCCAAGCTCGAAGATGAAAATCGTCGCCAAGCGGAGTTGCGCGAGGAGCTTGCACAAAAGCGCGAGGAACTCGCCGACCAAAAACAGTCGCTCGGCGCCGCCAAGCAGGCGATGCGTAAGGAGGCGCAAAAAAAGCAAACACTGCTAACCAGCGTGCGGCGGCAAAAGCAGACGCGGCTGCGCGCTTTGAGGGAGATGCAGGCGGCGGCGCAGCGATTGGAAAAAATGATGGAGGAGATCGCCCGCCGCGCCTTGGTCAAACCGCGGCAGTTGCCCTCGACGCCGTCCCCCGGCAGCGGCCTTGCGGCGCTGCGCGGGCGTTTAGAATGGCCGGTTCGCGGCCAAGTCATCGCGCCATTCGGCAAATTCAAACATCCGGAATTTACCGCTGAAATCGTGCGCAAGGGCATCGATATCGACACGCCGGAGGGTAAGGAGATCAAGGCGGTTGAAAAAGGCCGGGTTGTCTATGCGGGTCGCTTTTCCGGCTATGGCAACATGGTGATTGTCGACCATGGCGAGCGTTACTATACAATTTACGGCCATCTCTCTGAAATCATTAAGAAAACCGGTGAATCGGTGACCCGAGGCGAGGTCCTGGGCCAGGCCGGGGACAGCGACTCCCTGGCGGGGGCAAAACTCTATTTCGAAATCCGCAAGGACGGCCACTCCCTCGACCCCGTGCCGTGGTTTAAAAAGCGTTAGATATTTTATTTCTATTGAGATAGACTTGCGGCTCGGTGATTTGAATCGTTGAGGAGATCTTCAATGCGCATGGTGCAAAAGCATGGAACACCTTTTCTGCTCTTGATTGTCGGAATCGCTTTAGGAGTTTTTCTTTCGGGCCACTGGGTGCCGAACGTTGCGGCGGTGGGGCGGCAAGACTACGAAAGCCTGGAGGCGTTTAGCAATATTCTGTCGATTGTCAGAAAAAACTATGTTGAAGAAGTCGACACCAAAAACTTGGTCTCTGGCGCCATTAACGGCATGCTCCATTCCCTCGATCCGCATAGCGCCTATCTGACTCCGGATCTTTACAAAGAATTACAGAGCGACACGCAGGGCCGATTCGGCGGACTGGGAATTGAAATTACCGTAAAGGGCGGCATTTTGACCGTCGTATCACCGATCGAAGACACACCGGCGGCCAAGGCAGGAATCAAGCCGGGCGACCAAATCTTCAAAATCGAACAAGAGTTTACCAAGGACATGACTCTGATGGATGCGGTCAAGAAGATGCGCGGTCTCAAGGGGACAAAGATCAACCTGACGATCAGGCGCGAGGGCACCCCCGACCTTATCGACTTCACGCTGGTGCGCGACATCATTCGCGTGCAAAGCGTGCGCAGCCGCAGTCTGGAGCCGGGTTACGCCTATGTCCGCCTGGCGCAGTTTCAGGAGCGCAGTGATCGTGATCTGCAACGAGCGCTTGAAAAGTTCACCGCGGAAAAGACCGGGATCAAAGGGCTGGTGCTCGATTTGCGCAACAACCCAGGCGGCTTGTTGACGCAAGCCGTGCGCGTCTCGGACTTGTTTTTGGAGTCCGGCATGATCGTCTACACCGAGGGCCGCATCGAAGCGCAAAGGCAAAAATACTTTGCGCAAAAAGACGGCACGTGGATGGACTTCCCGATCGTCGTGTTGGTCAACGGCGGCAGTGCGAGCGCGTCGGAGATCGTCGCCGGAGCGCTGCAGGATCACAAACGCGCGGTGGTGCTGGGAACAAAAACTTTCGGCAAGGGCTCGGTGCAGACGATCTTGCCGTTGGACGACAGCTCGGCGCTGCGTTTGACGACCGCGCGCTACTTCACTCCCAACGGTCGATCGATTCAAGCTACCGGCATCGTGCCCGATATCGTGCTGGAGAATACGCCGGCCGATGGCAAATCTGAACCGGTCAAGCGGCCCAATCTACGCGAAGAAAATCTGCCGGGCCATTTAAATAACCCGCAGCAAACACCCAACTCTGCGCCGGAGCAGTCGGACCAAGAGCGGGAAAAACAGATCCCCTCGTCCGGTCCCACCGGCGACGAGACGATCGATAAAGACGCCCAGTTGAAACGCGCGCTCGATTTGTTGAAGAGCTGGGAGGTGTTTAAACAAATCGTGCAGAAGAGGGCGGCCTAAACAGTTTGCTGAGGCTGGTTCCTCCGATCGTAGAGATGTCGAATTAGCCCTCCCCTCGGAGGGCTAATTTTTTTGTGCTAAAAGCGAGTCAATGGTCAGGCCCGTCAAGCAACAATCCGAACTGCCGCTGTTCAGCCCGGCAAGCCGCAAGTTTCTCACGATCAGCGAGCTGAACGATCTAATCAAAGGTACGTTGGAAAACCACCTCGATGCTCTGTGGGTCCAGGGCGAGATCTCCAACTTTCGCGTGCCGCCGTCGGGGCATTTTTACTTCACTTTGAAAGACGACAGGTGCCAGATCGCCGCGGTCATGTTTCGCCGCCAAGGCGCGCGCCTTCGCTTCGTGCCGGAGAACGGCATGGCGGTGCTCTGCTACGGGCGCGTCAGCGTCTATTCGCCGCGGGGAGACTTACAGCTCTGCGTCGAAGATCTGGAGCCGCAAGGGCAGGGGGCGCTGTATCTCGCCTTCGAGCAGCTCAAGAATAAACTCGCCGCGGAAGGATTGTTCGCGCCGGAGCGAAAGCGCTTGTTGCCGTTTTTACCGGACTGCATTGGAATCGTGACCTCTGACCACGGCGCCGCTTTGCACGATATGCTGCGGATTCTTCGCGACCGTTTTTCTGAGCGTCGAGTCATCATCCGGCCGGTTACAGTGCAAGGCGACGGCGCCGCGAGGGAAATAGCTGCGGGCATCGCCGACTTGAATCGATTCGGCGCGGTCGATGTCATCATCGTGGGGCGGGGCGGCGGATCGTTGGAAGACTTGTGGGCGTTCAACGAAGAAATCGTCGCGCGCGCCATCTGCGCCTCACGGATTCCCGTGATATCGGCGGTGGGGCACGAGATCGATTTTACCATTGCCGACTTGGTCGCCGACCAGCGCGCGCCCACGCCGACGGCGGCGGCGGAAATGGTCGTGCCGCGCAAAGCCGATTTGCTCGAACAGATCGAAACGTTGGACCTTCGGCTGCAAAAATGCATGGAATTCAAGCTGTCCAATGCGCGGGAGAATTTTAGGCGCTGGGTCAAACGGCTGGCGGATCCCGGCCGCAAGTTGCGCGAGAACCAGCAGCGCGTAGACGAGCTCTCGGTCGATCTTCTGCGCCGCCTTCAAACCCGTTTGCGCGAGTGCAGGGATCGCTTGAACCAGGAGACGGGACGGCTCAACGCTTTAAGCCCGCTCGCTGTCCTCGAGCGCGGCTATAGCATCACGCATAAGCTTTCCGACGAGCACATCGTGAAGGATGCCGCCGCGCTGTCCGCCGGCGATCGGGTGCGGATCACATTTGCGTTGGGGAAAGCGCTTTGCCGGGTGGAGGGAAAAGAGTGAGAACGAGTGCGACAGTGATGCTCGCGATCGTTACTCTTTTACTCGCGCCGGCTGACATGGGCCATAGCGCCGCGGCGGGCCAGATCGTTTGGCCCAAGGCGCTAGAAATTCTCCAGGGTGAGCTGGTCGAAGTCAACGTTTCAGGCGCCGAGCTGGCATCCGTGGAGGGCCGGCTTGGTGCGGAGAAAATCTTCTTTTATCCCAGTGACGCATCGACATTCAGCGCCATCGTCGGCGCCGACGTCGACGCGAAGCCGCTATCTTCTAAACTGAAGCTCAGTGCGCGGACTTATGCGGGGGCTGAAACTAGCACCGAAGTGCCGGTTAAGATAAAGGCTAGATCTTTTCGCCAGGAGTCGTTCAATGTGCCGCCCGGCTTCGACCAGATGACGCCGGAGAACCTCAAGGAGATTCGCCGCGAACAGGCGGCGTTCGCGCGCGTGTTCGCGGCACCATCGGAGGAGCGCCTGTGGGACGCGCCGTTCATTCGTCCCGTGCCGCATGAGGCTTCGGCGTCTTCGTTCGGCCGGCGACGGATCATCAATGGCGCGCCGCGCGCGCCGCATAGCGGCATGGATCTCTCCGCGCCCGCGGGAACCGACGTGGTTGCGACCAACCACGGCAAGGTTGTCTTGGCGGGCGATTTTTTCTTGGCCGGCGGCAGCGTCGTACTGGATCACGGGGGTGCGCTTTTCACGATGTATTTTCATCTCTCCGAGATCAGGGTCGGGGAAGGGACGATCGTCAAAAAAGGCGATGTTCTCGGATTATCGGGGGCTAGTGGAAGGGTGACGGGAGCGCACCTTCACTGGGGGGCGCGATTGGCAAATGCTCGAGTCGACCCGCTCGGATTGCTCAAGAAAATTTCCAGCAATCGGCAACCCGTTCCGCAGGGCGAAATCCCGGCGATCGAAATGGAGAAATAGCTTGGCGCGAAAAGAGGCTGTTGATAAAAAGTTCGAGTCCGCGCTGGAAGAACTGGAGCAGGTGGTCGAACAGTTGGAGTCCGGCGAGCTGAGCTTGGAAGATTCTTTATCAGCCTTCGAGAAGGGCATCGGGCTGGTCAGATTTTGCAATCAAAAGCTGAGCGAAGTGGAGAAGAAGATCGAAATGCTCGTGAAAGACAAAGAAGGTAAACTTCAACTGAAAGCGCTGGGGGATCTGCCGGAGAAAGAAAACGGCGAGTAGCGCAAACGTACTCTCGGTTTAAAACGAAGCCGGTGATTGTCATGCTCACTTCTTTGCTACCTTGCGATGTGACGCTTTAGATCAGGGGCGTTCTTCACGGCGTATCCTTGGGCGTCGTTATTGAAGTATGCGAATACGTCATTGCCACCTGCGAGTTGTTTAATCCACTTGGCCTCGGCGGCCAATTCTTGCCGCGAATAAGTCCTGTGTAGTGCTTGCCGATCAAACGTGAGGGGAGAAGGTAGGTGGTAAAAAGTAGGGTTGATCTCCACCGTATCAAAGTTCCGAGCGTCGTGCGAGGCGCTGATGCCGAGCCGGGGGCGCGTTTGTAAGATTTTGTCCATCATGGTGTTTACTAGGAACGGTTGAACTATCATGCTGAGGCTCTCGAAGCATTCCTAACCTTTTTTCAGCAGCCTGCTAAGGCAGATTTCTTGGAACGAACAGAAAATTTCGGAGACTTGCAATGAAGATCGTTATCGCTGGAGCGACTGGATTTATCGGTTCTATCCTCGCCGACCGGCTGGGGAGCCAATTCCACTCGCTGGTGCTGCTCAGTCGCCGCCCGCCGGCAGAGGTCGGCGTTACCAAGAAGGAATGGTTTGCATGGACTCCGGGCGCCGGCGGTGAGTGGGAGAAAGCCGTCGACGGCGCCGATGGCATTATTAACCTGGCCGGCGAGCCGATCGCCGGCAAACGCTGGAGCGAGGCGCAAAAGGAAAAACTGCGTTCGAGCCGGATCGATTCAACTCGCGCCCTGGTTCACGCCATCGCCAAGGCGAAAGTTAAGCCCAAGTTTCTCCTCAGCGCTTCGGCGGTCGGTTACTACGGACCGCACGGCGACGAAACTTTGACGGAATCCGGCGCTGCGGGGAGCGATTTCCTATCTCAGCTATGCCTAGACTGGGAAGGGGAGGCACTGAAGGCCGAGGCGCACGGCATCAGGGTCGCTATCGCAAGAACCGGAATCGTTCTCGATCGAGGCAAGGGCGCGCTCGAGAAGATGGTGCCGCCGTTCAAAATGTTTCTAGGCGGGCCGCTGGGCTCCGGCAAGCAATGGATGCCGTGGATCCATATCGACGACGAGATCGGCTTGCTACTCTTTCTTATGGAAAACGAAAATGCGCGCGGCGCGTTCAATGCCACCGCGCCCAACCCGGTCACGATGGAAGAATTCGCCAAGGCCTTGGGCGAAGTCTTGAACCGTCCGTCCTGGGTGTCGGTGCCGCCGTCAGCTTTAGCGCTCATGTTAGGCGAGATGGCCGACATGCTATTAACCGGCCAGCGCGCCGTACCCGAGGCGGCGCTGAAGCTCGGCTATATTTTCAAGTTCCCGAAGCTCGCCGACGCGTTGAGGTCGTTGCGATTGTGAGCAAGATCACCGTACGAAGATGAATTCTTTTCGTCCATCGAGATAACGCGTATCAGCTCGCTCCCGCTGCGCACGGCGAGATGCGTTTCGCCGCTTGGTTATAGCTCGTGAATTTCGCGCCGCTGCTGGAATTTTGCCTGCTCAATGGTTACGGGTTACGAGTTGGACCGCCGGGCGGCCGTCACAGAGACAATCTTCCCTTTCGTCGACTTGAGCGGCGATGGCAGCCGGTTTGAGTCGCGCCCAGTCGCTCAATCGCTGCGCTCCGTTCCAGTCCCTTGTCCCCCCCCGGAGGCGCGGGGGAGGAAAGAGGTGGGGGACTGAGTGGGGACATCGAGCGCCGGAGCGGAAAAATTTCCGCTGGGCCACAGTTTGGCGAAAACTACGTAGGCGAGCGCAATCGCCGCCGGACATGCCGCCGGCGTGTGGCCGCAGCGTCGCCAGTGACGCAATTTGAAGCGTCGACTCGGTAGGTGGTAAACTAGCCCACGATCGACGGCCCACGATGAATTCAGATTCGCCAGCCAACTTTGATTTGGACGATTACCTGCAAAGACAATCCGCGGTCATCGATCGCGCCCTCGAGCGGTATCTGGATAAGTATCCGGCAGCGTCACAGACCCTTTTTCGGGCGATGCACTATGGAGTTTTCCCGGGCGGCAAGCGCATTCGACCGATCCTCACCCTCGCCGCGGGTGAGTTGTTTGACGCGCCCCGGGATCGCTTGTTGCCGTTTGCGTGCGCGGTCGAGCTGATTCACGCTTATTCTTTGATTCACGATGATCTGCCGGCGCTCGACGACGACGATCTGCGCCGGGGCGAGCCTGCGGCGCATAGAGTTTTCGGTCAGGGGATGGCGTTACTCGCCGGCGATGGCCTGTTGACCGAAGCTTTTCACCTGATGTCCGACAATGAAGCGAGGCGCGGCGTGGCGGCGGAATTGGCGCTCCAGCTCATTCATGAATTAGCTCGCGCCGCGGGAGTTTTGGGCTTGGTCGGCGGCCAGGCGCTCGATCTGGAGTCGGAGGAGAAAGAGGCGGATCTCGCGACAGTCGAAGTCATCCACGTCCAAAAAACCGGCGCATTGATTTTGGCGGCAATCCGAATCGGCGCGCGGCTCGCCGGCGCCACCGATGCTGAGCTGGTTCGGATCACCCGCTACGGCGAATATTTAGGATTGGCTTTTCAGATCGCCGACGATATCTTGGACGCGGGCGG
Organism: Binatia bacterium; assembly: GCA_050735675.1. Taxonomy (GTDB): domain Bacteria; phylum Desulfobacterota; class Binatia; order UBA9968; family UBA9968; genus DP-20. The sequence goes on from JBOHVN010000215.1 coordinate 13,855, forward strand.
TGAAACGGCGGGGCCGCAAAAGGAGACCGGTCACAAAGAGCGGAAGAAGGCGACCTATCCGCAGGTCGTCGGCATCGTTCAGGCCCGGGAGCGGCTCGGCGAGCTGCTGCAGTTATCCTTACATGAGCTTGATCCTTTCGGCGCGCGCGGGGTTCCGCTCGCCGCCATCGCCCGGCATGTAGCCGCACGCGCGCTTCATAATAATGGCTAAACTCCCTAGCGCGGCGAAGCCGCAACCGAAACTCGGATTATCTCCCGCAAAGGCGCAAAGCCCGCAAAGGAAAACCCATTGTCATTTCGACCGAAGGGAGAAATCTTTCTTAGATTCGTCGCATTCGCTCGGGATGACGATCTTCTGGCCCCTCACTTGGCGTCTTGGCGCGAGTAAATCCGCGGGTCAGAGGGCTATTGACGATCGAAAATTTGCGCAAACTGCGACAACTTTAAACTATAGCAATTGCAATACAGAAGGAGATGAACCATAGATGACAAGGTTGTTGGATGGGGTTAAATATCCGCGCGACATCCGGCGCTTCTCGGTCGACGAGTTAAATCAGCTCGCAGTGGAAATCAGGGAGGAAGTCATTTCCGTCGTCTCCGAGGTCGGCGGCCATTTTGCTTCGACGCTCGGCGCAGTGGATCTCACTCTGGCGCTGCACTACGTCTTTGACACTCCCGAGGACCGCATTGTCTGGGACACCGGCCATCAAGCCTACGCGCATAAATTGCTGTGCGGCCGGCGCGATCGTCTATCGACGATCCGCCAGTTAGGGGGCTTGAGCGGTTTCTTAAGCCGGGAAGAGAGTGAATACGATGTTTTCGGCGCCGGTCACGCGGGAACGTCGATCTCGGCGGCCCTCGGCATGGTGGAAGCGAAATATCTCGACGGCGCGACGCGCAAAGTGGTCGCGGTGATCAGCGACGGCGGCTTGAGCGCGGGGTTGACGTACGAAGGGTTGAATTCCGCCGGCCATCTCGATCGCGATCTGATCGTCGTGCTCAACGATAACGAGCATTTTATCGATCCCCGGGTCGGCGCCGTCTCGTCTTTTCTTAGCAAACAATTCACCACCGATCTGGGCGTGCGCTTGCAGAAAAATTTGTCCAACTTGCTGAAGAGTTTACCGAGCGGCGAGAATTTAAAACATATGGCGCGCAAGATGCGCGATTCTTTTTTGAGCTTGGTGACGCCGGGTTTTCTTTTCGAGAGCCTGGGTTTTCAATATGTCGGCCCCATCGATGGACATAACATCAGTGAAATGATCGCGACATTGGAAAACATCAAGAAGGTCGACGGCCCCACGCTCGTTCATGTGATGACGAAAAAGGGTAAAGGCTACGCCCCGGCGGAAGCCGATCCGATCAAATTTCATGCCGTGACGCCGTTCCACGTGCTCACCGGCAAGGCAAAAAAAGAAAAGGGGCCGGTCCCGACCTATACCGAAGTCTTCGGTCAATCGCTGGTGCGCATCGCCAAGCAGAATCCCAAGGTCGTCGGTATCACCGCGGCCATGGGCAGCGGCACCGGCATCGATAAGCTGGCGCGTGAGGTTCCCGAGCGCACCTACGACGTCGGCATCGCCGAGCAGCACGCCGTCACTTTTGCCGCCGGCATGGCGACCGAAGGATACATTCCGGTCGTGGCGATTTATTCGACATTCTTGCAGCGCGGCTACGACGAAATTCTCCACGATGTCTGCTTGCAAAATTTGCATGTGGTCTTTGCCCTCGATCGCGGCGGGCTGGTTGGCGCCGACGGTCCGACGCACCACGGCGTATTCGACTTTGCTTATCTGCGCTCGATGCCGAATATCGTCGTCATGGCGCCCAAAGACGAAAATGAACTGCAGCATATGCTGGCCACGGCCGTGAACCACTCCGGTCCGATCGCGTTACGTTATCCGCGCGGCGAGGGTTGGGGCGTGGTCCTGGACGCCGAGCCCAAGCGTTTGGAGATCGGCAAGGCGGAGTTGCTGCATGAAGGCAATGACATCGTGATCGCGGCGATCGGCCACACCGTCTTACCGGCGCTTAAAGCAGCCCAGGATCTGGCGCCGCTCGGCATCAACGCGGCAGTGTTAAATGCGCGCTTCATCAAACCGCTGGATAAGGAATTGATGAGATCTTTGATGACTCACGCGCCGCGGCTGATCACGGTCGAAGACCATGTGACCTCGGGCGGCTTTGGCAGCGCGGTGCTTGAGTTCCTCGCCGATGAAGGCATCAACGGCATCGAAATCCGGCGGCTCGGCGTGCCGGACCGCTTCATTCCTCACGGGACGCAGGATGAGCTCAGGAAACTCTGCGGCTTAGACAAGGATGCGATCGCCCAGGCCGCGTTGCAAATGGTCCGGCGCGGGAAGAAGCGAAGCAGAGAGGGATGGGAAAGAGGCAGCGCCTAGATCTCTTGCTGGTCGAGCGCGGGCTGGTTAACAGCCGCGAAGAGGGCCGGCGCAGGATCTTAGCGGGCGATGTGCTGGTCAACGATCAAGCGGTGACCCAGGCCGGCAGCTCCATCGATGCCGGCGCCGCGATCCATTTGAAGGTCCGTTCCCGTTACGTCAGTCGCGGCGGCTTCAAGCTGGAAAAGGCGCTGAGCGAATTCGCGGTCGACGTGAACGGTAAGACCGCGCTCGACATCGGCGCGTCCACCGGCGGTTTTACAGATTGTCTACTCGCGCACGGCGCGTCGCGCGTGATCGCGGTGGACGTCGGCTACGGCCAGTTCGATTGGAAACTGCGCAACGATCCGCGCGTCACCGTTCTTGAGAAGACCAACATTCGTTATCTCGAGCTCGATGCCTTGTCCTGTCGCGCCGACCTCGCCAGCATCGACGTATCCTTTATTTCGCTCAAACTCGTCCTGCCTCGACTCAAAGGCCTTCTCATCCCGCGCCACGAAGTCATCGCGCTCATTAAACCCCAGTTCGAAGTCGGCAAAGGTAAAGTGGGCAAGGGCGGCGTGGTGCGTTCGCTTGAAGAGCATGAGCGCGTGATCGCTGCGATGAAAGATGCCGCTATTGACCTTGGCTACGATGTGGTTGGCATGACCGAATCGCCGCTGCTCGGACCCAAGGGGAATAAAGAATTCTTAATGTACTTGCGCGCGCGCTCGTGACTTCGCTCGGCGCCGCTTGCAAGCCGCGGCGCATCCGCTGTATTGATCCCCATCCGAACCATGGCTGGCGTAAAAAAAATAGCGCATCGCGGCGCGTCGGGCCGCTATCCGGAGAACACACGCTTGGCATTTGCCAAGGCGATCGAAGCGGGCGTTGATATGATTGAATTGGATTGTCAATTGAGCCGCGATGGCCACGTCGTGGTCTTTCATGATGAAAACCTGCGACGCACAGCCGGTGCGCGCGGCACGGTCCACGGTAAGACGCTCGACGAGCTCAAAAAGCTCGATATCGGCAGGTGGCGCAAAACATCTTTCAAAGGCGAGCGCATCCTCACGCTCGAAGAAGCCTTGGAAGTCTTCGCCGGTCACGTTGATCTGTGCCTGGAGATCAAATCCTTTCCCGAATCATTGCCGGGCATCGAGCTCAAAATTTTATTCATTCTCAGCCATTACGATTATCTGGACCGCGCCATCGTGTCCTCATTCGACTACCGATGCTTGGGCCGGGTTCGCGAGCTTGCTCCCGAAGCTATGCTCGGACTCATTTTCGGCTCCGCGGTCAAACAAGATCCGTTGGCGGCGGCAAGACAATTGGGAGCGAATTCCATTCACGTGCAAAAGAGTCTTGCCACACGAGATTTTTGCGCGCTGGCGTGGGAGGAAGGACTGGACGTTTACGTATGGACGGTCAATGAGCTTCGCGACATGGAGGCGTTTATCTCTATGGGCGTGCAAGGGTTGATATCAGACTTCCCGGAACGATTTTCTAAGCTGGCGCTGAGATAGCTCCCCGCGGCGCGCAAAATTGGCCAAGCAAGTCATCAAGGAAGCGTCGGCAAAAGCCGGAGGAAGGTAGCGAATGAAAGAGTCGTACAAGGTAAGACCTAGCCAGTCGCCTTGGCCTCGAGTGATGCGCTGTGTCGGGCAACCGGCAGGGCGAAGCGTTC
>JBOHVN010000216.1:0-15468 GCA_050735675.1 Binatia bacterium
GACGCAAAGGTAAAAACAATTTCCGAACTTGGCGTCTTGGCGCCTTTGCGGGAGGATTATCCGAGTTCGAAAGGGTTCGAATCCGTGAGATTTGCGCAAGCTGCGCAAGTTCTCAACTATAGTAGTAAAAAGTCACAAAAAACCCTTCTCCCGCTCGCCGGGGGAGAATGAAAGAGGGGGACCGAGAATTCGACCGCAAAGAACGCAAAGCCCGCAAATAGTGTAGGGGCGCAGCATGCTGCGCCCCTACCGCTAATACGAAGAGCACGAAGTTTGTAGGGTGCGCTTGCGCACCGTTCAGGGAAATTCCGAGCGGGATGTGGTAGGGGCACGGCGTGCCGTGCCCGTGTTGCGACCAAGGCGCACGGATTTTTGCGTGACGCCATCATGCGTGCGGCAATTGTTTGACAAGGTCTGAGAGGTTCATTAAGAGTTCAGTAGGTTATTCACTCGCGAAACTCGCAATGGATCGCGCCGGCCAAACCAAGACTTCTTCCAATCAGAAAGATACTCGCGAAGCGGTTGTCGATTTACTGCGCGGGCGAAATCGGCAAGCGCGGTTCATGACCGAGTTGTACGCGGCGCTGGAGAAAATAGAGATTAACGCCGCTGAAGCCGACCGCGCGCTCGCCGAGCTGGAATCAGAGGGCGCCGTGCTGCTGCGCGATCATTTTTGCGCTGACCCACACCTTGCCGGCGTCGATCTGCGCGTAGTTACGCTCGTGGAAAGCCGACAGGGCGAAGATCCGCAATTGGGCGCGATCCGGAGAATCGATGAGACTTGGAACAAGTGGTTGAACGAGTATCTCGCCAATCACAGGTGCGGCTAATCGCGAAAATTTTGGATTTTAGATTTTGGATTTTCGATTGAAGAGAAAACGACCCAGAAGAGGTCCTCCTAGATTGAATTCTGTCCGGCAATCCAAAATAGGAAGGGGTGGATAGCTTGCGGGTTGCAGTGGACATCGGCGGCACATTTACCGACGTAGTGGTTTTTGATGAAGCGAACAGCGCCTTGGCGTTGGCCAAGGCGCTGTCGACGCCGGCCGAGCTGGCGCGCGGCGTATTGGAAGGTTTGACCAGGGCGGCCGTGCGCTTCACCGACGTCTCCAGTTTGATTCATGGGTCCACGGTGGTCGTCAACGCCATCATCGAGCGTCAAGGCGCCAAGACCGCGCTGGTCACCACCAAAGGCTTCCGCGACGTTTACGAGATCGGCCGGATCAATCGTCCGGAGTCTTTTAACCCGCGATTCCGCAAGCATCGCCCGCTGGTGGCGCGGGAAAATATTTTCGAAGTCACCGAGCGGATGCTCGCCGACGGCTCGGTGCGCACGCCGTTCAACGAGGAAGAAGCGCGTGAGGTGGCGCGGATTATCAAAGAAGAGGGTTTTGAAGCGGTGGCCGTGCTCTTTCTGCATTCCTATCGCGCGCCGGAGCATGAGATCCGCATGTGCGAGATCTTGCGCGAGACCGACCCCAAGTTATTTCTTAGCGCGTCGCATGAGCTGTCGCGCGAGTACCGCGAGTACGAGCGGACCTCCACCGTCGTCGCTAACGCCTACGTCGGGCCGAAGGTGAGCCAGTATCTCGGCGATCTGGAGCGCCGCCTGCGCGATCACCGGTTCGCGGGCAGCTTGATGATCATGCAATCCAACGGCGGTTTGTCCGAGATCGAGATGGCGCGGCGCCAGTGCATCCAAATGATTGAGTCAGGGCCCGCCGGTGGCGTCGTCGGCACCATGGCGCTCTGCGAAATGCTCGATCTGGACGCCGCCATCGCTTTCGACATGGGCGGCACGACCGCCAAGGCTTGCGTTATTCGCCGCGGCGAGCCGGGCTTGTCGCCGGATTATTTCATCGGCGGTTATAACGAGGGGCTGGCGATCCGCATCCCCGTGCTCGACATCGTCGAAGTCGGTACCGGCGGCGGCAGCATCGCTTGGCTCGATGAAGGCGGCGGTCTCCACGTCGGCCCGCGTAGCGCGGGAGCGGAGCCCGGTCCCGCAACCTACGGGCGCGGCGGCACGGAACCGACGGTTACGGATGCGAACGTGATTCTCGGGCGGCTTTCGCCTGAGCGGTTTCTCGGCGGCGAAATGCGCCTCGATCGCGGCGCCGCGGAAAAGGCCTTGCGGGAACAGCTTGCCGAACCGCTCGCGGTAAATTTAGAAAGGGCCGCTTCCGGAATGCTGCAAGTGGCGACGGCGGCGATGGCCAACGCGGTGCGTCACGTGACGCTCGAGCGCGGACTGGACCCGCGCGACTTTACCCTGGTCGCCTACGGCGGCGGCGGACCGCTGCACGCCGCTTCGGTGGCAAAGGAATTATCCATTGGCAAAGTTATTATTCCCAACGCGCCGGGTCATTTCTCGGCGCTGGGCATGCTGATGGCCGACCTGCGCCGCGATTACGTGCAGACGTTGTTCGAGCGCATGGACGATCTGGAGATGTTCGAACTGGAGGACCAGTTCCAAAAACTCGAAGCCGAAGGACGTCAAGCGCTTGAGTCATCGGGAATCCCGCCGGATCGGATCGTTTTCGAGCGCGCCGCCGATATGCGTTACGTCGGACAGGAGCACGCGGTCGCGGTGCGCATGCCCGCCGAAGTCGGCGATGAGTCGGCGCGGGCAGAGATCAAGCGGCTTTTCGACGAGGCCCACGATCTGCGTTACAGTCACAGCGCGCCGGAGGAGTCCGCCGACATCGTGAGTTTGCGCGTGTCGGCGATCGGACGGTTGGGAAAACCACAAATTCCGGAAATTTCTCAAGGCGAGAAGACTCCGCCTCAAAATGCGCGCCGCGGCGTTCGCGCGGTTAACTTCGAAGGCGCCGGCGCGGTCGAGGCAACGGTGTACGATCGCGCGAAGCTGCTGCAGGGCAACGTGATCGCCGGGCCAGCGATCATCGAAGAAGTCGCATCGACGACGGTGGTCGAGCCGGGTGATACCGTGACGGTCAATGAGTTCGGTTATTTGGTCATGCAGCTCGGCGACGCGTTATAAATGCGCGCCGCTCGAGCCGTTCAAAAGGTTGCAAATCAAACTGTTCAGGCCATGGATTCAGCGCGGACAAGCCTTTTGAGATATGAAATCTGACATTTGCAATTCCGAGCGCAGCGAGGAGAGAGTGGATGCCTTCACCACCGAGGTGATTCGCAGCGCCGTGGTGGCGATCACCGGCGAGATGAAGACCAACCTGATGCGCACGGCGTATCATACGATCATCTACGAAGCCGAAGATTTCACGGTCGGCCTGTTCGACGCCGATGGCAACACAATCTCCATCGGGCTCGGCTTGCCGATGTTCATCCGCGGGCTGTCCGACGCGATCAAGTCGAAGATCGCCTTTTGGGGCAAGGAAAACATCGAGCCCGGCGATATTCTGCTCACCAATGACAGCTACATCATGGGCAGCCATTTGAATCATATGATTTTTACGCTGCCGATTTTTAACGACTCCGAGCTGGTGGCATTTTCCTCTTCGATGGCGCACTGGCAGGACGTCGGCGGGCAGCTCGGCGGCATCACCCGTGATATATTTTCGGAAGGCTTGCAACTGCCGTTCGTCAAGATCTTTCGCGCCGGCAAGGAAAATCCCGAGCTCACCGCCATCATCCGCGCCAACGTGCGCGTGCCGGAGCAGGCGATGGGCGATATGCGCGCTCAGCTTGCGTCGATCCGCACCGGCGAGCGGCGTGTGCTGCATCTGCTGCAACGTTATGGCAACCGGGCATTCAAAGAGAGCGTTCGACTGATCTACGAGCAGAGCGAAAAGCTGGCGCGCGCGGCGGTCGAGAAAATACCCGACGGCGTTTACGATGCCGAGTCGTTCATGGACGACGACGGCGTCAACCTGGGCAAACATATTCCGATCAGAGTGCGCGTCGAAGTCAGCGGCGACAAAATGACCATCGATCTCTCGGGCGTGAGCCCGCAGGTGGCGGGATTTTACAACTCCGGCATAACCGCCGGGCGTTCGGCGGCCGAGGTGGTTTTCAAATGTATCACCACGCCGCTCCTGCTGCCGATCAACGACGGCTCGTTTCGACCGCTCGAGATCATTCTGCCGCCGGGACGCGTGGTGAGCGCGGTGAAGCCGGCGCCGGTGCGCGTGTGGATGACGGTGCCGATGACGGTGTGCGATACGCTCTTCAGAGCGCTCGCTCCCGCTTGTCCCGAGCGCACGATCGCCGGCCACTACGCCGACCTATGCACGGTCAACCCGCACGGGTTTGACCCCGAGACCGGACGCTTTTTCTGGTCCCATATCGGCCATCCGGGCGGCGGCTGGGGGGCCAAGCATGACGAAGACGGCATGAGCGCGACGGTTTGTTTGAACGACGGCGACACCCATAACTCCCCGGTCGAAGCCACCGAAGCGAAGAGCCCGATCATTATCGAGAGAAGAACTTTGCGCCAGGACTCCGGCGGTCCGGGCAAGTTCCGCGGTGGCCTCGGGGTGGCCAACGAAGTGCGCATGCGCAGGACGGCGACGATTCATGCTCACGTGGAGCGCACAATCTGCGCGCCCTGGGGACTGCATGGTGGCAAAGATGCCCTGGCGAATCGGATTTCGATCCAGCGTAACAACGGCGCCGTGGAAAAATTTTCCACGGGAAAAATCAAACCGACCGAGATCGACGCGGGCGACGCATTCTTGATTGAAACCGCCGGCGGCGGCGGATTCTGGAACCCGCTCGACCGCGACCCGGAACGCGTGCTCGCCGATGTCCGCGCCGGTTACGTATCATTGGAAGCAGCGCGAAAGGATTACGGCGTGGTGATTCAGCGGCAAGGACGCCGCTTCGCGCTCGATCTCGAGGCGAGCAACGAGTTAAGGCGGCAGATGACAAATAGTGCTAGCAATGTCGAAGGACGTCCTGCGACGACTTGAACGATATAGACCGGTGTGCTTGTAGCAAGGGGCGACCCTGGGTGGTCGCCCGTTAATTTGCGCAAGCTGCGAAAACTTTCAAGCATAGTGATACGAAGCGGAAATTTTGGATTTTCGATTTTAGATTGGGGGACAAAGTATGAACGAACCTGTTCAGTATCAAATTGCGAATCCGAAGTCCGACAATCGACAATCTAAAATCTAAAATCGTAATAAGACCTGTAACGTGAGAAAAGCTGGATGACCATACCACCGACAGCGACTAGCTCAACCGTGGACGCCTTTACCGCCGAAGTGATCCGCAGCACGGTTGTGGCGATCACCGATGAGATGAAGACCAATCTCATGCGCACCGCCTACAACATGATCATCTACGAGGCGGAAGATTTCACCGTCGGCTTGTTCGACGCCGATGGCAACACGATCTCCATCGGCCTCGGCCTGCCGATGTTCATTCGCGGCTTGTCCGACGCGATCAAGGCCAAACTCGAGCACTGGGGCAAAAAAAATATTTTTCCCGGCGATATCCTCCTCACCAACGATCCGCAGGTGATGGGCAGCCATCTGAACCACATGATTTTCACCCTGCCGATTTTCCATGACGGCGAGCTGGTCGCTTTTTCATCGTCAATGGGACACTGGCAGGACGTTGGCGGCGTGCTCGGCGCGGTCACGCGCGATATTTTCTCCGAAGGCCTGCAGATGCCGTTCGTGAAAATTTTCAAAGCCGGCAAGCAGGACGCCGAGCTGACCGCGATCATCCGCAACAACTGCCGGCTGCCGGAATTCGCCATGGGCGATTTTCGCGCTCAACTCGCCGCTATTCGCACCGGCGAGCGGCGTCTGACGCAGTTGCTGCAGCGCTACGGCGCGGAGACCTTTAAGGAGAGCGTACGGCTGATCTTTGACCAGAGTGAGAAGCTGGCGCGCGCGGCGGTGCAAAAAATTCCCGACGGCATCTACGAAGCCGAGTCGTTCATGGACGACGACGGGGTCAATCTGGGTAAACATATTCCGATCAAAGTGAAAGTCGAAGTTCAGGGGCCGGAGATGACGGTGGATTTGAGTGGCGTGAGCCCGCAGGTTGCGGGGCCGTATAATTCGGGTGCGACCGCAGGACGTTCGGCATCCGAGGTTGCGTTCAAATTTCTAACCACGCCGCTCTTCTTGCCGATCAACGAAGGCTCTTTCCGGCCGCTTAACATTATTCTTCCGCCGGGACGTGTCGTGAGCGCGACTAAACCGGCGCCGGTGCGCACCTGGATGACCGTGCCGATGACCGTTGCCGATACCATCTTTAAAGCGCTTGCGCCAGCCTGCCCTGATAACGTGCTGGCCGGCCACCATGCCGATTTGGCGGCGCCGCGCACTTTTGGCCTGGATCCGAAAACCGGTAGAGCGTTTCATTTTCCATCAACGCTTTCCGGCGGCGGGTGGGGCGCCTTGCACGATCGCGACGGCCAAAACGCGACTTTCTGCATCAACGACGGCGACACGCATAACACTCCGGTAGAAGCGGGCGAGGGCAAAGGACCGATTTTCATCTCGTACAGACGGTTGCGCCAGAATTCCGGCGGCGCGGGAAAATTTCGCGGCGGACTCGGCGTGGCGCAGGAAGTGCGCATGCTCGCGCCCGGCAGCGTGCTCTCGGCGATGGAACGGACGCTATGCGCGCCCTGGGGGCTGCACGGCGGCAAAGATGCGCAAGCCAACCGCTTTAGTATCGTGCGCAAGGACGGTTCGATGCAGCGGCTGCCGACGGGAAAAACCATCGGCCATGTCACGCTCGAAGTCGACGACGGTTTTCTCGTCGAAGTCGGCGGCGGCGGCGGTTTCTGGCATCCGCTGGAACGCGACCCCAAGCGCGTACTGGCGGACGTGCGTTCCGGCTATGTCTCGCTGGAAGCGGCGCGGCGCGATTACGGCGTTGTGGTGCACCAGAGCGGGCGAAAATGTACGCTTGACGTTCACGCAACGGAGCAATTGCGACAATCGCGCCAATCGTTGCATAGGCTTACTCCCTCACCCGCTTGCGGGAGAGGGACGGGGTGAGGGTCTCACTTGATGTACCCCCTCACCCTCGCCCTCTCCCCGACAAAATGTGGTGGAGAGGGAATACTTACCGCCGGCATCGCATTTTTGCCGCGGCCAGATATCAGGTGAAGTTTATTTTGATTTTGGAGGACCTACGATGAACAAGAACAATCATTGGCAGACGTTCCTAGTTGCGGCGCTAATGGGGATGCTCTTTTTATCGGCCGCCATCGCACCACCAGCATTCGCCCAAGAAGCCAAAACCAAGATCCGTATTTCCTATCCCAATATTTCCATCTGCTGTCTGTCGTTGTTCGCCGCGCAGCAGTGGAAAATCTTCGAGCAAAACGGTCTGGACGTCGAAAGCATCCAGATGCGCTCGCAAGCGGCCAATTCGGCATTGGCCAGCGGCGATATCCACTATGTCGCCGGGGTTGGCCCCAACTCGGTGGCGGCGACCCTCAGAGGGCTACCCTCGAAAGCCGTATGGTTTGCCTCCGAGGCGCTGATCTATACAGTTCTCGCCCGGCCTGAATTTAAATCGCTGAAGGAGTTGCGCGGCAAGCGCATCGGCCTTACCGGTCTCGGCGGTACTTCGGACGTGGCGCTGCGCATCGCGTTAGAGGCCGTCGGCGAGAACTATAAGGATTTCACCGTTGTCGCCTTGGGCGCGGCGCAGCTCATGAGTGGCCTGGAAAGCGGCACGATCGAAGCGGCGCAGCTCAATTCACCGCTCAATTATCACGCCAAGAAAAAAGGTTTTCGCCCGCTATTAGAAATCGGCGACTACGTGCAAATGCCGCTCGGAGGGCTTACCGCTTCGAATGCCGCGATCCAAAAGCGCGCCAGCGAGCTCAAGCGCGTGATCCGCTCGCTGCAAACCGCCAAGCGAACGCTGCTGCAATCGAAGGAGAAAAGCATCGATTTGATCATGCGCACGATCCGCGTCGATCGAGAAGTCGCCGAAGAGATGTTCGCCGACAATCGCCGCGGCGCCGCCGGCAATGGCGTGCCGAGCCTCGAGGGAATGGAACAGATCGTCAAGTCATTGCAGATGCTGGGCCAGTTTACCGGAAAGAAAATCGCCTTAGAGGAAATTGCCGATACCCGCATTGCGAGAGAGGTTGCCAAAGAATTGGGCTACAAGGAGTAGGGGGCGCAGCATGCTGCGCCGCTACAAATTGGGCGCGATAAATCGTGCCCCTACTCTGTAATCTTGTATCACTAAGCTTGGCAGTTCCCGCAGTCGAAAACCTTCGTGTCCTTCATGTTGCTCGAAAGTTTACGCGCCTTGGGCAAATTTCTGCGCCGATCCTAAGTTGCCGAATCGACAAGAAGATACTTACCACGGATCCGCTACAGGACGGATCAGCCACAATTTTAAAGGCTGAGGCGCGGAGGACGCGGAGGGGAGAGTTTGAAATTAAAATCTCTGCGTACTCTGTGGCTCTGCGGTGAATCCCTTCCCACTTGGTTGCGGCTTCGCCGCGCCGGGACTTTGAAAACGGATTCGCGTTTGTCCATTGATCTTTTCTTCTTGCTCCGTTAAGCGAGAGTGATGTTCGCGACGCGTTTTCGCCAAGGTATGAAAGCGGCGATCCCGATTCGGATCGCCTTCGTGCCGTCTTCGCTCGCCTGGGGAATCGCGGCGCAAGATCACGGTCTTTCCCTCGAAGAAGTCGTCCTCATGTCAGCCTGGGTTTATTCCGGTCCAGCGCAATTCGCCGTGCTCGGCCCGCTCGCCGAAGGCAAATCCGCGCTACAAGTTCTGGTTGCCGGTTTTCTCATGAACTTGCGCTTCCTGCCGATGAGCACGGCTTTGGCGCCGTTTTTTTGGGGTCTGAAACGGTGGCAGTTGCTCGTGGCGTCGCATGTCATCAGCGCCAGCAGCTTCATCGTGCCCTACATGCAATTCCAAAAAGAGCGGGTTGCGGTTTCGGCAAACTCTCCTAGCGAGCCACCCGTGGACGGTTACGGCAATATCGCTTTTTTCCTTGGTGTCGGCGTGACCAGCTTCACGGTTTGGGTAACCGGAACGGCCGGAGGATTCATCGCGGCGTTCGGTTTTCCGCCTGGCTTCGAGGAAGCGCTCAAGTTTATTTTGCCCGGCTACTTTGCCGGTTTGTTGGTCGTGGAAATGAAAGGTTGGGCGATGGCGCTGATATGTCTCGGCAGCCTGATCGCGGCGCTGCCGGGAGCGCTCGCCAGTCCCGCTTGGGGCTGGCTCGTGACCGCGATTATGGTAGCCACGCTCGGTTGGGGATGGGAACAATGGAAATTACACGCCTACAAATAATATTTGTCATGGGGCTGTCGGCCTTGGCAATGCGCGCCGTGCCGCAGCTGTTTTTTGTCGGCCAAACATTCCCCGAAGCATGGGATCGTTGGTTGCACTATCTCTCTTACGGTTTTATCTGCAGCATTATTTCAGTCACTTTATTCATGTCCGGAGGACGCCTCGAAACCGCGGCGGCGCCGCGGCGCACGGTCGCACTGGCGCTCACCATTTTCATCGCGCACAAAACCAAAAGTGCCGTGACCGGCATGATCGCCGGAGCATTGCTGGTTATCATTCTGTCGTGGTTACGTTAGCAGGCTGCTGAACTCATCAGCCTACTGGAGAATCGAAGACTGAGGATTGAACATAGCGATTCTCGATCCTCCATTCTCAATCCTCGGTCTTGCGCGCCGCGGCACCGGGCTCGCGTCTGAGATCTTTTTGAGCAGCCTGAAGATTGCCAAATCAGAGATTCATTGACAGATCAGACATCGCGGTGTTAGCTGTTTTGCGGCTGCGAAGCATGACCTAATCCCGGAGAACCGTATGAATTTGATTGATTGCCACGCCCATTGTCTGCCGCCGACGATATTGGATGCGCTTCGTGAGTTTGCCGCGGGGAGCTATCTCGGGCGGAGCCTTTACGCCGACGAAGGTTTCAGCTCTCTGGAAAAGCATCTCGCACTGATGGATCGCTTCGGTGTCGATAAGGAAGTGATCAACTATGGCAATCTGCTTGTCCCCGCGGCGCGCGCGCGCAAATTGCCGATGGAGGAAGTCGTCAAGATGGTCAACGACTATATCGCGGAAGCGGCGCGCATCGCGCCCGGCCGTTTCATCCCCGCGGCGGCCGTGGACCCGTTGGGCGGCGAGGCGGCGCTCGCGGAGCTTGCCCGCGCGGTGGAAAAATTGGGTCTCTTCGGCATTTCCCTCTCGACCAATCTCGATGGGCGCGCCCTCGACGATCCGGTTTACGAGCCGATCTTTGAGCGAGCCAAGTCTTGGAACATGCCGCTCTGGGTTCACCCCGGCCAGGTGCCGCAGGCTTGGCAACAAGCGCTCGGACTCAACAATCGCTATCTCAACAGCGGCGTCGGGTTTCTGCTCGACGACATGCTCTGCCTGGTCAAGATGATTACGGCAAATGTTTTCGACCGTTGGTGGGGCGTAAAATTCGTTTTCTGCCAGCTCGGCGGTTTTCTGCCGTTTACCATGGGCCGTTTCGATCAACAATTTTTCTTCGAGCGCCGAGTCTACGAGCAGGAAAAACGGCCGCTGCCGGAATATCTCCAGCGGCGCGTGGTCGAATACTGCCAGGCATTTTACGTCGACACGCATACCGCCGACGCCTCCGCGATCCGTTGCGCGCTCGACTGTATGAGTGCCGACCGGATCGTGCTCGGTGGAGACTATCCGATTTCCCCTCCGGAAATCGGCTTGGGCTATACGATTCCCCAACTGGATAAAGTTGGACTGTCTTCGACGGACCGCGCGAAGATCGAGCGCGGCAATGCGTCGAAACTGCTGAACCTGCCATAACAAATTGAAAGCAGCTTATTGTTGGATACGTGGCGCTGCGAGGTAAACATCTGGAGTGGTGGAGTGCTGGAGTAATGGATAGAGAAAGGGATTGGCATGGATAGCTCTAAACCGGCCGCCCTCGTTACCGGCGCCGCGACCGGAATCGGCCGAAGCGCCGCCGTTGCGCTGGCGAAGAATGGCTACAACGTCGTCGTCAATTGCAGCCGGAGTGAAGACGCGGCGAAGATCACTGCGCGGGGCGTCGAAGCGGCAGGCGCGCGAGCGCTGCTATATCGCTGCGACGTGAGCGATGATGCCGGTGTGCGCGCCATGCTCGCGGCGGTGGAAAAAGAATTCGGCAGGCTCGACGTGTTGATCAATAATGCCGGTACCACGGTCGACGTCGAGCCCAAAAACTTCGACGACATGACCGTCAAAGCGTGGAACCGCGTCTTCTCGGTCAATGTGCTCGGAGTCTTTCTTGTGACTCGTGCCGCGGCGCCATTGCTGAAAAAATCGTCCAACGGCTGCATCGTCAACACGTGCAGCATCGCCGGCCTGCGCCCGAGCGCGCAGCCTTTGCCGTACGCCGCGAGCAAAGCTGCTGTGGCGAACTTGACCAAGACCCTGGCCAACGCGCTCGGCCCGCAGATTCGCGTCAATGCCGTAGCTCCTGGTTGGATCGAAGGCGAGTGGATGAAAAGAACGCTGGCGGAAAACTACCAAGGGCTAATGGCGCGCCGCGCCCAATATACGCCGCTTAAGCGCTGCTGCACGGAGGACGACGTCGCCGACAGCATGCTGAGCCTGATTTTGCATAACCGCTTTGTCACCGGCGAGATCATTATTGTCGACGGCGGGTTTTCGAGCACGACATAACAGGATAACAGCGTTCCAAATGTTTAAATCGTTCAAGCCGTTCAAATCGTTCTCGTTCGAATTGAACCGTTTGAACGTCTTGAACGGGCCGAGCCGAGCGAGGCCAAAGAATGCTTGAGGGCGTGGTCCGGTATCCCGCCGAGTTTGTTGCGCGCTACCGCGCCAAAGGCTACTGGGAAGACCGGTCCTTGCGCGATGCCTTCGATCAAGCCTTTAAACGTTATGCCGACCGAGTCGCGATCATCGATGGTGAACAGTCGGTTACCTACGCCGAGCTCGACGAACGTTCCACCCGGCTGGCCTTGAATCTTTTGGACAAAGGTCTTAAGCCGCTCGATCGGGTGGTCGTGCAGCTGTCCAATGTCGTCGAGTTTGCCTACCTCTACTTCGCGCTGCAAAAGATCGGTTGTATCCCGATCATGGCGCTGCCGACGCACCGTTACCGAGAGATGAGCCAGTTCACGGAGCTTTCCGGGGCTGTCGCTTGCGCCACTCCGGATCGAGCCAAGGATTTCGATTATCGCGATTTGGTTGCGCGCATTCGCCGGGCCAATCCAACGCTGCGCTTTGGCATCATCTTGGGCGATGCGCCGCCTGGCTTTCTTTCTTTGAACGAACTGGTCGAGCGGCCGAGCCGAGGTATGCAGGCGGATCTCCAAAAAATAAGCATTGATCCCGAAGATCCGGCGGTGTTTCAACTTTCCGGCGGCACCACCGGTGTCCCCAAGCTGATCCCGCGCACGCATAACGACTACATTTATAATTCGAAAATCGCTTCGGCCGTGACCGGCGTCACCGAGGAAAGCATTTTTCTCGCCGTGCTGCCTCTGGCGCACAATCTGCCGCTCGCTTGCCCGGGGTTGCAGGGCTATCTTCTGCACGGCGGTAAGATGGTGCTGTCGACCTCGACGCGAAGCGAGGATATTTTTGCGTTAATCGCAAGGCATCGCGTCACGCACATCGCGGTGGTTCCTGCGCTGCTCATTCGCTTGATCAACGATCCGCTGGTTGCAAACTTCGATCTGTCGTCGCTGCGAGTGATTCAGAGCGGCGGCCAGCGGCTCCAGCCCGAGGTGCGCCGGCGCACTAAAGAATTGATCCCAAGCGTCACCGTGCAGGAAAATTTCGGCATGGCCGAAGGCATGCTGATGTTCGTGCGCTTCGATGATCCCGAAGAGGTGCGGATGGAAACCGTCGGCCGGCCGCTTAGTCCCGACGATGAAGTGCGGCTGGTGGATGACGACGATAACGAAGTCGCGCCCGGGGAAGTCGGCGAATTTCTGGCGCGCGGGCCGTACACCCTGCGCGGGTATTTCGGCGTGCCGGAATATAATACCCGGGCATTCACCTCGGACGGTTTCTATCGCTCCGGGGACCTTATGCGGCGCCATCCATCGGGCAACTACATGGTCGAAGGACGAAAAAAAGATCTGATCAATCGCGGCGGCGAAAAGATCAGCGCGGAAGAAATAGAAAATTTAATTCTGACTCATCCGGCGGTGCAAAACGTCGCTTGCGTGCCGATGCCCGATCCCATTCTCGGCGAGCGCATGTGCGCCTACGTCATCCTGCGCCGTAACCATGCACTCAATTTAAGAGATCTCGCTACTTTTCTCATGCGCGAGGAGATCGCCAAACATAAGCTGCCGGAGCGTTTGGAATTCGCCGAAGAATTTCCTTTGTCGCCATTCGGCAAGGTGTCTAAAAAAGACCTGACCGAAAGAATTACGCAGCTGCTCAAAATGGAGGGTAGAATCTGATTTTGCGACTGCGACACTGTATCAGAATGTCAATTTTGAGCACTTCAACACAGTCCCTACCGAGAGGAGAAGAGATCTATGGACGTCAAACATTTCATTTCGCTGCGCAACTTTGCTACGGCATCTTTGCTGCTTGGAATATCGGCTTTCTTCGCGAATCATGTTTTTGCGGTGGACCGGCTGATCGGCCGGCACTCGGCGCAGGTCATGTCGCAGTCCATGCCCTGGATCGCGACGGAAGCCGGGCTGTTTAAGAAGCATGATCTCGACTTTCGGCTCGTTTTTATTCCCTCCACGCCGGTGGCCACGGCTGCGACTTTGAACGGCGATGCGGAAATCGGCGTTACCGGGGCGGTCGGCAACGTCCGCGCCATTGTTCAAGGCTTTAACGACTTGGTCTTTATCGGCGGCATAAAGAACTTTTTGACGCACAGTATTCTCGCTAAGCCCGACATCAAGCGCCCGGAAGACCTCAAGTAGAGGAAGAGCGGGAATGACGGCGAAGGACGCGCCGATATCTTCACCGAATTTCTGGCATGGACACCTAAGCAATAGAAACTGACGAACCGCGCAAATGGATGCCATCGATATTCATCATCACTATGTTCCCGGGCAAGTGATTGAGGAAGCCCGGCGCCACGGCAAGTCGCTCGGCGTTGAACTGTCGCAAGATAAGGACGGAACTTTTCGCTTCTCCTTCAACGGTGGTCCCAAGTATCCGTTGCTGCAGGGCTTGACGGATGTGGAGCCGCGGCTGGAGATGATGGAGAAGGGCAAGATTGCGCTGGCGGCGCTCGATCCGAGCACGCAACTTCTTGGCTATGATTTGAAAGGCGAACAGTCTGAGACCTGGTGCCGCATCTACAATGAATGCGTCAACGAGTTTCTGAAGAAATATCCCGATCGTTTCACGGCGATGGCCGCGGTGCCGATTCAGGAGCCGGCGCGCGCGGCGAAAGTTTTAGAGCATGCGGTGACCCAGCTCGGTTTTCGCGGCGCCTACATCGCCACCAACGTAAATCATCATTACTACGACAGTGAAGAGTTCGATGCTTTCTGGGCGAAGGCTCAGGAGTTGGACGTGCTCGTCTTCATGCATCCGGACAACCCGGCAGGAACCGAGCTCATGGGCTCCTACGGTCTCCGTCTGGTCTGTGGCAATCCGGCCGATACCACACTTTCACTCGGGATTCTTATTTATAGCGGCGTCTTCGATCGCTTTCCCGATTTAAAACTCTGCACCTGCCACGGCGGTGGATTTTTTCCTTATCACGTGAGCCGCTTCGATCGAGAATTTCTCACCGGTAAACAGGCGACCCGCCGCGCCGACCGGCCCAACGCGCCGACGTGCGCCTCGGTGCCGAGCGCGTATCTCGAAAATCTTTACTTCGATACGCTCGTATACGACGTGGAAACCCTCGATTTTCTCCGCCGCAAAGTCGGCGCGGAACATTTAATGCTCGGCACCGACTTCCCTTATATCCTCGGCGACTGGCAGTGTGTCGACAAAGTCGAAGCGCTGGCTTGTTCGGACACCGAGAAGCAGGCAATTCTCGAAGGCAACGCGAAAAAGCTGTTGAAACTTTCAGCAATTTGAGAAATCCCAGAGCAGCAAGCGCGGGTCATACACTAACGGACTTCAGGCATACTTTTGTCTTGACAACGGGCGCGAGCTTTTCTACGATCCGGCCATGATAAAACTTTTAGACCAGATGCGGGAAGTAGTTGATAAAGCGTTGGCCAACGGATGTCCGTGCATACTCGCTACGGCTTCAGCGGACGGCGAGCCGGATATCGGCTACAAGGGCAGCATGATGATCTTTGACGACGAGTCCCTGGCCTATTGGGAACGCACCCGGCGGCAGCATTTGAAAAACGTGCTGGCCAACCCAAAGGTCGTGGTGCTGTTTCGTGACCCCAAGGTGGGCATCAATTTCCGCTTTCATGGGGTCGCGACTGTCCATGACTCGGGACCGCTTAGGGATCAGGTCATGGCGCGCACTGTGGCCCCGGAGTTGGACAAGGACCCTGAGCGCAAAGGCTCAGCCGTCATCATCAAGGTTGATAAAGTAACGAATCTGGCCGGCCAGGTCCTGCAATC
>JBOHVN010000217.1:0-18398 GCA_050735675.1 Binatia bacterium
TCGGGACTGATCCAAGAAGACGCGATATCCGGATAGCCGGTCGGCGGCTGCGCCAGAAACAGCCGTTCGCCCATGCGGCCGAGATAACGCAAGAGTTGCGGCGTCACCCGGGTGTCCGCTTCGGTGATACGCAGAGCGCTGGCGACATATTCCAGAGGCTTTTTGATTTTAGCCCGGTAGACCGCGGGGGAGAAGAACTCCGGGGCCTCGAAGATGGCCTGGAGCACAACGCGAATATTGCCGTCGCTGCGGCGAAAGGCCGCGGCGGCTTGTTCGATTATTGACGCCGGCGGATCGTCGGCAACCAAGCGGCGCGCCAGTTTGGTCGCGATGAATCTTGCCGTGGCGGGGTGGCGCGCCAAAAGATCGATGACCCTTACGCCGTCGTCCATGCCGCCGCCGGCCGGAATGCGCGCGCCCAAAACCGTTTTATCACCCGGGTCGTGCAGCCGCGGCTCGAAGACAAACTGGGCGTCGCCGCGCGGCCGGCGCACGGTCCAGCCGGTGAAACAGCGCGCGATCTCGTGAACGTCTTGTTGGCGGTAGCCGCCGTCGACGCCCAAGGTGTGCAGTTCCATGATTTCGCGCGCGTAATTTTCGTTGAGGCCGCGCCGGCGCACATTGGCGGGCCGGCGCGCCGCCAGGCTGTTCGGGCCGACGCTCAGCCAGTTGTCGAGATAAAAAAGCATCGCCGGGCTTTGCGCCGTGGCGAGCAAAAGATCGCGGAATTTGCCCAGGGCATGGGGCCGGATCGTGTCCCGGTCATAGGAAGTCATCAGCCAGCGGTCGGCGCCCTTGGCGGCGAAAATATTGAAGTGGTTGCTCCAGAAATCGACCATCAGCTCGTAGAGCTGGCGCTGGCTGTACACCGCGCGCAAGAGCCGCGCCTGCTGCAGCTCGAAAATGATCAAGCGCGGCGCATTCATCGCTCCGGCCATCGCCATGCCGCGCTCGCGAGCGACTTTCGGCGGCGGATAAAGCTCGAACAGCTCGCGGCTGTTCATGCGCATGGTTTTAAGCCCGGCGACCTTTTCCTCGACGGCGCCGTCGGCAATCGTCTCCGGTGCCAACTGTTCTTCGAGGTAGGCGCGCATGCCGAGCTGGTTTACTCTTCGAACCGCTGCCGGCGTTGGCCCGAAGCTGGCGCGGTTGAGGAAATGAATGATCTTTTGCTCTTGGCTGAGTGGCGTGCTCACGGGCTACTCCTTGTCGCGCCTCGGGAGCTTCTCGCGCAAGCGTTCACGAAACTGCTTTCTTTCTTGGATCGAGCCGCGCTCTCTCAACTCGCGGCGCTTCTCGCGCATGTCGCGTTTCTCCTCGGGCGTTAGGTATTGAAAGCGCTCGCGAACTTTTTCGCGCAACTGCTCTCTTTCTTCTTGGGAAAGCCGTTCACGCCGCTCCATCCACTTTTGCCGGAGCTCCCGGCGTTGTTCCGGCGGCAACTCACGCAGCCTTTGATAGCGCCGGCGGAGCTCTTCGCGGCGCTCGGGCGGCAGCTCGTGCCAGCGCCGCCAGCGCTCCTGCAAGCGCTCGCGCTCTGCCGGCGAAAGCTTCTGCCAGCGCTCGAAGTTCCGCCGCGCCAGCGATTTTTCGTCGGGCGAAAGCCGGCGCCAGTTTTCGAAGTTTTTATGCAGCTCTGCTTTCTCGCCGGGCGGCAGGTTCTGCCAGCGCTGGAAGCGGCGGCGCATTTCCTGCTTTTCCTCGGCTGACAGGCGCTGCCAGCGATCGAGCGCTTGCTTGTCGGTTTGCGCCAACATGACACCGCGCGGCAGGTCTTGACTCCAAGCCGGGGGCGAGACGAAGAGCGTCAGAAGCCAAAGGTAGCCGACTGTTTTGAGCACTGGCATCACTTCACGTTCTCCTTCTTTTTGCCCGGCGCGGTCTTCCGCGGCGCGCTCATCTTGGTCTGTCCGGCGGCATTTTCCAGATGATGCATGTCCTGCAGCATTTCCATTTGTTTGATCATTTCCATTTTGCGCAAGAACTCCATCATTCGCAACATTTCTTTATCGGGGAGATCGCTGCTTTTAGTCGCCGCTAGAGCGCTCGATGCAGCCAGCAAAGAAAGCGACAGGAGCGCGCGCAGCAGCGGTTTTCGGTCCCGTTGATGGCTCACGCGGCGCTGCCTCGGCTGCCCATGAATTCCAGCAATTCGAGGTCATCGAGCACGTCCATGGCTCTAAAAAACTCCAAGTTCTCCGCCACCGGCAGGACTTCCAACATGGCGGCTTCCTCGCGCGCTGGATCGTTGGTCGTCCAAAGGCCTCGCCCGAGCGTAAACGTCAGAGCTAACGCGACGACTGCGGCGGTAACGAACAGCGGCACCAGGCGCGGTTGGAAGAACGCCGCGAGTTTTTGCCGCCATGTTGGTTTTTCCGCCGCGTGATCGAGTTTGTGACGGAGTTCGCGTTTGTAATCGGCCCAGAAAGTCTGCGGCGGTTCGTCGGTCTTTAGCGTCAGCGGCAGAAGCTTGCCGAGATCCTGCAAATAATCCTTACAGGCGGCGCAGCCATTGAGATGGCTTTGCAGGGTGTCGCGCTCCGCGCCGGCGAGATCGCCGTAATGCAGCAGCACCAGGTTCTCTTCCTCTCCCGCGCAGGCCGCGGAAAGCGTTTTAAATGGTTCTGCCATATAACCTCCTAGGCGAAGTCCGCCAGGCGTTGTCTAAGCGCGGTGACGGCGCGATGAAGATGTACTTTGACCGTGCCTTCGGCGGTCTCCATCAGCTCAGCGATTTCTTTGATCGATAGTCCTTGATGATTTTTGAGCACGAAAGCGGTGCGCTGGCGCGCCGGGAGATCGTCCAAAGCTTGGCCCACGCGAAGCGAGATTTGCCTGGCCCACACTTGCTGATCGGGCGATCTGGGTTTTTCCGGTTGGTGTGACGGTTCCATCTCACTCTCGACGGTCTCGTCGAAGGTGTCGGCCGGGGCGCGCTTTTGGCGCCGCTTATAATCAAGGCAGAGGTTGACGAGGATGCGGTAGAACCAGGTATAGAAGCTCGACCGGCCGTCGAAATTTTTTAGATTCGTAAACGCTTTCAAAAAGGCTTCCTGGGAGAGATCCTTGGCGTCCTCGCGGTCGCGCGCGAAGTCAAACGCGATATGATAGGCCCTTTGTTGATGACGCTCGACGAGTTCCTCGAACGCGCGGCGATCGCCCTGCCGGGCTGATGCCACCAACTCCTCATCCCCAGGGTTCACAGATGGGCTCCTGTCTGTCGCTAGTTGTGCGTCGCCGGAAAAACCGCCGAGGGACCGGCGGACGAAGGTCCCGTCCACCGTCGTTAAAGGAGTCACGCTTCAACCCGCTCAGCTTTTCAGCGTATCTTTGACCTTGCTGCAAAATTTCCCGCGGCGAGCTCGTTCAAGACGCCAACCCGCGGCAACATTCCCGGAACCCTACTGGCATCCTCCTGCTCAAGGAGCGATCGCAATCTAAAGACTTTAGACGACCGGACCCCTGGGAGGTTTACCGCGCGGCCATGAACCGAGTTTAAATTGTCGAGCTAACCACTTTTTTCCGTGATGGCGTCAAAAGACGCATGATTCTACCCGTTTGACGCCAAATCACCAACGGCTGCGCCTCGCCCGCGGGTGACTATCGTGAGGTGGCGGACGATATGCCGATTTGACAAGGTTGTAGGGCTGGGTTATCAGAGCCAGTGATGGATACTGAACTGACCCGGCTGAAGAGTGTCAATATGCCGCGCTGGTTCAGCGTTTGCCTGATTCTCGCGGTCTTTTTGCTGCCGCTCCATTTCCACGCGACCTCGCCGCTCGCGTCGCAGATTACTAAAGAGTGCATTTGTCTCCACGGAAGTAGAGCCCAGGCTAATTTGACGGCTACCTCGGCCGTCTGCGCGCCCGTAATCGTAGTTTGCGCGGCCGCGCTAATCACGCAGGTTGAATTCGACTCTGATTCGGTACGCATTCCATCGAGTCGCGCGCCGCCCGCCTAGTCTCCTTTAGTCCCAAGAAATTCCTATCATTTACACCTGTCCCTCCTGCTCGGTTGGGAGGGGCGGAGTTTTTGTTTGGGAGACTAGAATTATGAATACCGCAGTTTTGAATCATGGTTTCTGGCTCGTCGCACTGGTGCCGGCTTTCGTGCTGTGGCGCCCGTCATTGAGCATGGCGCAAGACGAGATCATCGATCTGCTCAAGCGCCAGATGGCCGAGATGCAGTCAACCATGAAAAAAATGGCCGAGCGGCTCGAACAGTTGGAACGGGAACGGGCAAGCGCCAACGGCAAGATCGCAACAGTGGAGCAGTCGGTGAAGACGATGCAAGGCGCGCCGTCGGCGCTCAATCCGGCCATCGGCATGGCGATCGACGCCACGGCGGAGCATCGCGCCAAGGCCGGCGGCGACTTCAATTTCCGCGCGGCGGAGATCGGGATTTCCGCATCGATCGATCCTTACGCGCGCGCTTACGCAGTTTTTACCGGCAGCAAGGATGAATTCGAAGTCGAAGAGGCGGCGATGGTGACGACGTCGCTACCATGGAATCTGCAGGTCCGCGGCGGCCGCTTCTTCGCCGATTTCGGACGTCTGGCCAAGTTCCATCCGCATGAATATGCGTTCGTCAACACGCCGTTGTCGTTGGAGAGAATCGTCGGCGGAGAATCCAAGGCCGACGGCGTCGAGTTGAGTTATCTCTTTTCGACGCCGTTTTTTCTGAGAGCGACCGCCGGCGGATACAACAAACTGGGCGCTGAAAACGAACGCCTCGACGATAGCAAAGCGCGCGCCTGGAGCCGCTTTACCTATCTCGGCCGGCTGCAGAGCTATTTTGATCTCGCCGATAACCATAGCATCGAATTGGGAACCAGTTTGGCGTTCACGCCGTCGATCAGAATCCCCGAGGACTCTCACGGCGGCAGCCGGACTTTGACCGGGCTCGATGTGACTTACCGCTATCAGCCGCTCGGCAGCACGCTCTACCAGGGCTTTACCCTGGGCGGAGAGCTTTTCGGCAACAGCGAGCGGGTGGAGCGCGAGTCGGGATTTGGCCGCATGTTCGCGCCCGGCGGGTACGTTTACGGCGACGCGAAGATCAATCGCGAATGGGCGGCGGGCTTTCTCTACGACCATGCGCCGAGCTTGATGAGCCCCGGAAAGAAGACGATCGGCTACTCGCCTTTTCTTACTTGGAACTTGAGCGAGTTCAACCGGCTGCGCTTCCAGTATAGCTACCTCGACGACAAGGTGCGCGAAGAGAAAGCCGAGCGCGGCCATCAGTTTTTCCTGCAATGGACCACGGTGCTCGGGAGTCACACCCACGGCTTTCGAACCCGATAGGCGCTGGAGGAGGGAGTTTTATTTATGAAATCTCATGGAAGAAAATTTTTGACGACCGTGATATTCATCGGCGTTTTGTTGGGATTTGCGAGCCGGAGTGAGGCGCAGTCCATCCGCGTTATCACAACGACTCCCGATCTCGCCGATATGACTAAACAGATCGGCAAAGAGCTGGTTGAAGTCGAAAGCCTCACCCGGGGCGTTGAGTTCATGCACGCGGTGCCGGTGAAACCGAGTTTCGTGCCCAAACTCAATCGCGCCAGTATGCTTGTTCACATGGGACTGGATATGGAGATATCCTGGCTGCCGGCGCTGTTAGAAGTTGCCAGCAACGCAAAAATCCTTCCGGGTCAGCCCGGCAACGTCGATGCCTCCAACGGCGTCAGCGTTTTGGACGTGCCGCGATCGCTAGATCGTTCGGAAGGTGATGTCCACCCGAAAGGAAATCCGCACTACAACCTTGATCCGCTGAACGGCAAAATCATGGCGCGCAATATCGCTGAAGGTTTGTCGCGCATTTTTCCGCAACACCGGCCGGCGTTCGAGAAGAATCTGAGCGCCTATCTTGGCGAATTGGACAAAGCGATCGCGCGCTGGCAAACGATGGCGGCGCCGCTCAAAGGCGTGAAAATCGTGACTTACCACGTCGAATGGTCGTATTTTGCCAATCGTTTCGGCTTGCAGCACGTCGGCACGATCGAACTCAAACCAGGCATCGAGCCGACGCCGAACCATTTGATCGCGCTGACGCAAAAGATGCAGCAAGAAAAGGCGCAATTGATCATTTACGGCCCGCAGAGCGATCGCTTTCCCCGTCAACTGGCGAGCCAGACCGGCGCGAGCATCGTGCGCCTGCAAAGCATCGCCGGCGGTTCGCCGCAAACCGACGCGTACATCAAATTCATCGACTTCAACGTGAGGAGTTTACTCGCGGCGCTGAAAAGGAGCTAAGGCATGAGACTGAATGTAGGTCGATTCGATGTGGCGGTTTGGGGCGTCTTCGATGAATAATGAAGCATCGCCATTGATCGCCGTTGAGCGCGCGACGCTCGGCTATGACGGCGCAGCGGTTTTATACGGCGTTGAGCTATCCATCAGGCCCGGCGAATTGATCGCGATCGCCGGGCCGAACGGTTCCGGCAAGACCACGTTGTTCCGCACGATGCTGGGTTTTTTACCAGTGCTGAGCGGCACGCTGGCGCGCAATTGCGCGCTCAACGAGGTCGGCTATGTGCCGCAAAGCGCGGCGTTGGATTCGACGTTTCCCATCACCGCGCGCGAAGTGGTCGAAATGGGCGGCTACGGCCGGCTAAAACCGTATCAGGGGTTTCCAGTGGCAGAGAAAAAACGGCTGGATAATGCCTTGAAGCAAGTCGGGCTCAGTCATCTTGGCGGGCGTTTGTTCTTTTCCCTCTCGGGCGGGCAGCGCCAGCGCATGCTGATCGCCCGCGCCTTGATGGTCGGCCCAAAAATTCTCATTCTGGATGAACCTCTCGCCGGCTGCGATCCGGAATCGCAAAAGGCAATCAGCGACCTGTTGGTCCATTTGAGCCGCCAGGAAAGCAAAGCGGTATTTTTTTCCAGTCACGATCTGCGCATGGTGCAAAGCGTGACCAGGAAAGTTCTGCGTGTCGACGGCGGCCGGGTGAGCTGGGCCGAAGGGGAGGTCGCGGATCATCCATGGTGAGCTTTTTTGAGGTCCTCAGTCCGTCTTTTCTGTTATTCCCGGCTTTGGCCGGCAGCGCGATCCTGGCGTTCGTTTGTCCGTTGGTCGGCGCGCATCTTTTGCTCCGCCGGCGCGTCTTTCTCGGCTTGACCTTGCCGCAGATCGCCGCCTGCGGCGTGGCTTTTACGTTCTGGTTGTCCCATGCCCTGGGGCTCAGCCACGGCACTGAGGGCGAGCGGTTTCTTGCGATGACGGGCTCGCTCGTGTTTACGCTCGCCGGCATGGGCCTGCTCGCCTATCTCGACCGTCATGCAACCGGATCGCCCGAGGGCAGGCTGGCGGCGGCCTATGCCTTCGCTTCGGCGTTGACGATCTTGTTCGTTGTGTTTAATCCAGCCGGCGAGTTGGAAATTCTCCACTTGCTCAAGGGCGAAGTGATTTCGCTTTCGCTTCAGGAACTGAAACTTCTAGGAATCGTTTTCGCGGTCATCTACTTGGGCTTGATACTGTTCCGCCGCGAGTTTCTGTTGAATTCCTTCGACCGCGATCTTTCATTCCTGCTGACCGGCGAGCGCGTGCAGTGGGGCTTCTGGTTGTACGTGCTGTGCGGCTTTAGCATTGCTGTCGGCGTCATTATGGCGGGGCCGTTGCTGGTATTTGGCTTTATGGTATTGCCGCCGCTGGCGGCGCGCGCGCTGGCGCGCGGCATGACTGCTTTTTTTGCGCTGTCGTCGCTGCTTGGACTCGCCATCGCCCTCAGCGGTTTTTATTTCTCGGTGCGTCTCGATCTGCCTTTGGGACCGACCGATGTCGCGCTAGGGTGCGTTTTGATCTTCTTTACCTATGTCCTTCAATGGTTGCTGAGAAAAATACGCGCATGATCCGCGCTGGGTTGCTCTGTGTGCTGGTCGCGGTGTGCGCCTGCGTGACGAGTGTGCCGCAGGCGCGCTTTGATATCCAGGCGGTTGGCGCCGATTCCTTGTGGATTCCGGCGGTGCGCAACAGCACTGACGCCGATCTCCGCCTGCCGGGGACGAACCCGTTGCGTTCGCTTGCCGAAATGGCCGGCACAATTTCCTTGGCAGAGCGCGTAACGGTGATGACTGTATTGCGTGAATCGCTGAGGCGGGAACTCGAGCAGAGAACGGTGCGGGTCCGTTTTCCGGAAGAACACGATGCCCGCTTTTCGGTTCTGCCGCTGGGACACGAAGCGGCGGCGCGCGTCGCGCGCGAGGGAGGGCTCGAGGGTGCGCTGCTGTTGAGCGAGATTCGCCGTTGGGACGCCGACGGGCCCGGCTTGGTTCGGCTCTGGGTGGAGTTCAAGCTCGTGCGCATTGCCGATGCCGGCTTGTTGTGGGAGCGACGCGTACAGAAAGTGTTTCCGGCTGGCAGATCGGGGAACCCTGCTGAAATACACAGTGATGCGGTGAGAGAAATCGCCAAGGAGTTGTTTTGACCTAGGCTTTGGTAGTGGTTCATTATGGGAAGGATCTCTCACTTCGTTCGAGATGACAAATGGATTATTTTGGTTGTCATTCCGAGCAGTAGCGAGGAATCTTTCTGAGATGTTAGGTCTCATGGCAGATTGAAACTGAACCACTACCTAGGCTTTACACCCGCCGATGCTCTGATATAGTTTTGCCCACGATCGATCTATGGCGTCTTTACTGGTTAAAAATATCGGCACGCTGGTTACCGGCAAGTTGGAGAGCCCGCTTAGAGAAGCGGATTCGATCTTTATTCGCGACGGCGCGGTTCAAGTCATCGGCAAGGGTTTATCTCAGGCCGCCGACCAAGTGATCGATGCCAACGGCATCACGGCGATCCCCGGACTGATCGATTCCCATTCGCATCCGTCGATCGGCGAGTACACGCCGGCGCAGAATTCGCTCTCTTGGATTACCAATTATATGCACGGCGGCGTGACCGCGCTGATCTCAGCCGGTGAATTGCATTTGCCGGGCCTTCCTCTGCCGCCGGACGCGCGCACGGCGTTATCTGTCGCCATCGTAACCAAGAAGTGCTACGACAACTTGCGTCCGTCGGGCGTCAAAGTGCACGCCGGCACGCTACTCCTCGTTCCCGGGCTCAGCGAAAAAGATTTCGACGAGATTCAAGCGCTTGGCATCAAGCTGGTCAAATTCATCTTTTACGATTACAGCCTGCTGCCCAACGGTGAAGCCGGGCGCTACGTCAGCTGGGCGCATGCGCGCGGCATCAAAGTTAAAATTCATTCCGGCGGCGTGTCGCGCTCGGGCGTGAGCCAGGTGGCCGGTTTCGACATGGTGCAGAAAATCAAACCCGATATCATCGGTCATATCACCGGCGGGCCGATTCCCATGCCCGAAGAGGACATGATCCGCATCGCCCACGAGACCGAATGCTTCATGGAAATCTGCACTTCGGGCAACTATCGCTTAGCGCTCAGTCTTGCGCGGGTCGTCAAGGCGAAAGGATTGCACCATCGCGTGCTGATTGGCACCGATACCCCGGGCGGAACGGGCATCGTGCCGCGCGGCATACTGCGCGAGATTGCCTTTCTCTCGGCGGTGGGCGAAATCGAGCCGGCAAAAACCATCTGCATGGCGACCGGCAACGTCGGCCGCGCGCATGATTTAAATATCGGGATTTTGGAAGAAGGGTGTCCGGCGGATCTGGTCTTGATGCACAAGATCACCGGCTCGGTCGCCAGGGATGCGCTGGACTCTTTCGCGAAGGGCGACCTGCCGGGGATCTCCTATGTTATTATTGACGGCGTGGTGCAAGTCGCCGGCCGCAGCCAACAGACGCCGCCGCCGGAGCGAGTCGCGAGTCAATCCTGTTGTTAATGGAGGGTCTTTCGTGGCTGCCTTAGAATTCGGCGTCGGACTCTTTCCCACCGAACCGCTGCAGAAAATGATTCACTTGGCCAAAGTGAGTGAAGAGTCGGGTTTTAGTCATCTCTGGGTCGGCGATTCGCATCTGATCTGGCGCGAAGCCTACGTCAATATGACCGCGATGATGCTCAATACGACGAAGGTCAAATTCGGCACCGGCGTCACCAATCCGCTGACGCGTCATCCGTCGGTGCTCGCCAGCGCCTACGCCACGCTCGAAGAATACGCTCCCGGACGCATGATCGTCGGTATCGGGCTGGGCGACAGCTCGGTGGAAACCATGGGCTTAAGGCCGTCGACGCTGGCCAATTTCGAAAAGTCTTTGGAGCAAATGCGCGAACTGTTCGCGGGCAAAGAGGCGCAACTGCCGAGCGGCAAAATTCATCTGCTTCACCCTTGCAAAGGCAAAGTGCCGATCTACATCGCCGCCAGCGGGCCGAAAATGCTCGAGCTTTCCGGGCGCATCGCCGACGGCATTATTATTCTTGTCGGCGTCGCCGACGAATACATCGCGCACGCGAGAGAAAAAATCGCGGCCGGAGCGAAAGCGGCTGGGCGGAACTTGGAAGATATCAAACTCGTGCTTTGGGTTCCCTGCGCCGTTTCAGAGACGGCTTCGGCCAAGGATGCCGTGAAAGCCCACGTCGCGCGCGTGGTTGCTCATCCGCTGCCCTACGTGCTCGATCCGAACGAGCAAAAAGTTCTCGAAGAGATCCGCAAAACCTACGACTACTACCACCACATGGACCAGCAGGCGAACCACGCCGAAGTCATTCCCGACTGGCTGGTCGACAAGTTTGCCATTGCCGGCACTGTCGATCAGTGCCGCGCGCAAGTCGCGCGCATCAAGAAGACCGGCATCCAGCAAATTGCGATCATTCCCTACAGCCCGCCGGGCGGGAGCCGGGAAGAGACAATTCGCGGCTTCGCCAGGGCGATGAATTAGTGGCGGCGGGAATGTTGCTTCGGGCGGGTGGGTGAAGCGGCGAGAAGTGGACCGGCAGCCATGAGTCTTCGTCTGGCCGGTTCGATGATCAAGCTCAAGCCCTCAAGCGTGTGCGCGCCCAAAAACGGTAAATCGCCGGGTTCCGCAAAGACGACTTCGTCAATGGTGAAAAACTTGTCGAGGCGGATGATCGCGAAGCCGACGCTGCGGGTGACTTCTTGGCCGTTTGCGAGGATAAATCGCACGTCCTTTTTTTCCCGGCCGATGCCGATCCGTTCCAGCATGCGCTCAGATACCCAAGTAAACTCACTGCCGGTGTCCACCAGCAGTTTTGGGATAACAACGGATTTGGACCGATCCGATGGGTTTTCAAGTTTGCATCTTGCGTAAAAGGTTCCCATGTCTAGATTAACTCGCGCTTGGCCTTCGATCTTTACCCTGATCGTTTTGATTGACCATCTACGTATGAAAATCTACTGTTTGCGGCGCGAATTGTAAAGCTTGCGGGAAGGTCAGAACGTCGTTGCTGGATCAACCATGACAAACCGACAGAGGAGGAAACCATGAAGATCGTCCATACCATGATCCGAGTGAATTATCTCGACGAAAGCCTAAAGTTCTATTGCGACGGACTCGGCATGAAACTCTTGAAGAAAAGAGACTATGAATCGGGCCGCTTTACCAACGCGTTCGTCGGCTATGGTTCGGAAGAAACCGACCCGGTCATCGAGCTTACGTACAATTGGGATACGCACGCGTATGATATCGGCAACGGTTTTGGCCACATCGCCCTCGGGGTGCCCGATGTTTACAAAGTCTGTGATGAACTCCGGGCCAAAGGGATCAAGATCGTGCGCGAGCCGGGCCCGATGAAACATGGGAGCGGTAGCAACGCCATCGCCTTTCTGGAAGATCCCAACGGTTACAAAATCGAGTTGACGACGCGGGCTTGAACAGTCAGAAATGAAAAGGCGCGTCGCCGCCGTGGTGGCGCATTGTCATGCAAATGTCAGAAAACTTGGCGGTGCATACGATCCGCGTTTACGGAGCGGTTGCGGCGCTTCGGATTCACACAGCGCACGGAGTCGTTTCATATGTGTCGCTGCTTCGAGCAAGAACGTTGGCTCTGGCCCGGCCCCAACCTCACGCGTCCAAGCCGGGGCGGGCTGACCGGTGAGCTGCGCGAGCAATTCCAATAGTGCAGCGGCCGTACCAAGAATCTGTTGGTTGGCGATACTAGGACGCGGTACTGCGGCGCGCCTTCGATGATCCCTCACAAAGTCTTGCGCAAGACTGCGCAAGCGCAGGCTGTCACGCCTGCAAGGCTGTTGTTGCCAGGATTTCAAGCGTTACCCTATAAGCTCTCCCACAAATCTTCGAAAGCGTATTGCGCCTTCAATTCACGTCCGGGCCTGCATCATTGTCGCAAAGTCACGACCAGAGGTCGGCGGCGGGAGCGGCTTTCCATCTTTTATGTATAGTTCAATTGCTTCCTCGACGATCTGGCATAACTCGTCGAAGACCTTTTTCTCATCATCCCCGTGGCATCCGCCTAGAATCAAGCCGGGAGCACTCCCGACGTAGCACTGATCTTCTTCGGACCATTCCACAATCTTTGCATATTTGGCACTGTCTTTCATTTCTTCGTCTCCTCAATCGCACGTTGTACTGCCCGAACCTGATAATGTTTTGCATCGTCGCCTGGCCTGCCAGAAATCGTTAGCGGTTTTGCCAGTTTCGGGTGAACAAAGTTTCTATGACTGCCTTTGCCTCCGCGATTCACAAACCCAGAACTCTCAAGATCGGCGATGAGTTCTCTTACCTTGGGCGGCACACCTATGTCCTTGCTCTGGGTCTGAGATAATAGCGTCAGTGTATGTCGTGGGCTTTGTCTGTCAAGGATGCCGTTATATAGCGCAATACGAGCGCGTGTTTCACGCGCTACTTAGGTGATTGGCTCATTCCTTTCTCAATTGAATTACCTTCGCGTTGTCGCTGCGCGCATTGTCGGCAGAGGCTGCCTTACGCAGCAGTCCGGGCGCCACGTTCCAGTGCTGCCCGCGTCCGTGATGACCGTGAGCGTTTTCTTGTTATAGCGGGTGACTATCCCAAATAGAGGTGGCCGACCTTCCGGCTGAAACGTGACCCGGTCGCCGATTCTAAAGTCGAGCATCTGCGAATGCGCGCGCATCTGGTTCAAAAACCGCAACCGCGCCACGATCCGGTTGTTCAGATCGACCAGTTCGTCTTCGTTGAGTTTGTCGATGTCGATTGTCATGACTGTGCCTGCGCCGCAGTGAAAATCCTCTCCATCGTTGAGCGCGTTAGCTTATTGGCCACTTGAGCGGTCGAGATTTGCGAGTCCGTTTGCAAGCGGTTATTCGATCCTTTTAACTACGCGTTTACAGGAACTTTGCAGACCCTAAATCGATTGCATAAAAAAAGCGTCGAGTTCTTGCTTTAGTTTATCCCTCAACTCGAATTCACTTTCGTATGCGATGTAGCGATACGGAACGAGGTCAAAATGAACCTTATTGCCGGGTGATGATTCGCGGTCCCATGGAGGTTTTCCAGTGGGGGTTCGTTTGTGAAAAGTCAGGATGAACGGAATTCCTCTCGATTTAGCATAGCCGACTTCCAAGTAAACATTAGGTCTCTCATCCGTGAGGTCAGCGATGACTAACCGGCTCTGCTCTATTTCTGAAAATATCCAGGCAGGGATCTCGTAACTCTCGCCCTTTTGTCTATCAGCACGTCTCGGTGCGAGGGGGCTATTAGGATGGGCTGCATTGAAACTGTCAAGCGCTTCATCAATTGCCTTGCCCACATTTGTTAAAGCCTGTTCGCTAATAAACGACATGGCGATGAAGACTTTGCCTGCCTGCTTATCGAAATCGCGTTTGAAAACGGTCCAGAGGATACAAGGGTCGGCTGGCACTGGCATGTCTGCACCTCCGACGCGGTCGAACCAGCGAGCGAAGTCGCGTAGCCATCGCTCGGTACGTCGTAAGCGCTCCGCCTCGGTGTTCGCGCCCCTGGCGGTGCCAACTTTCGAATGGCGGGCATAGACTTCCGTAGCAATTGGGAGAAAGGTATAGGAGTGTACGAAATTTTCATGCTGATCACGGAGTCGGACGGCTAGATCGTACAGTGGACCAAAAAGATGTCCCGCTTCGGTCTCCATCTCTTCCTGGGTCGACTTCGAAATTCCACCTGGGCGCAGGAGCACTTCGGATGCCGAATGCAAGCGAGACAAAGGAGTGTCCCCCATCGCAGCATAAAACCCTTGCGGCCAGTCTTTGACCTTATCGCGTATCCAACGAGTCAAGTACACTTGCGGATCCTCAACAAACCGTTCGCCTGCGGCGCCGTCATCGCGCATGATGACCGAAAGACTATGTTCCGAAGCAATGGGTAAAGCCTTACTATTGATCAAATTGAATAGCATAGCTTCGGCTAACTCATCGTCCTCAGTTCTGTCAGAATCCAAGACGATGAAGCAGAATGGTGCCTTGCTGAAGTCCTTAAAGGATGCAGAGGATGTCTGTTCGGCAACGAGACGCTTCGCCGCTTCAAGTCGGTGGTTGCCATCTATCCTGTGAATCCTAGTGAATCCGTCATCACGCAACGCTTTTAGTTTTATCGAGATTAGGTAAGCCTTGTCGTTTGGTGACGATCTCCTCTTGGCATAGGAGACGACTGGGTCGATTTCTCCTTTGCTACGAAGCCCGAGAACTATTTCGGGGAAGAAACGATATCGACCCTTATTGAGAAAGCGCTTAATGTCCTCGACGTGCTGTTCGTCGAGTTGTCTTTGATAACCTGTAGCATGGCCGTTTATCCCTCCCTGATATGGCATTGCCACAGAGACTTCCGCCAGATCACGTAGGTCAGCGAATCCACGAATTATCTTAAATGTACCGAGAACATTCTCCTGCAATAAACCCTCGAACGAAATCTTTTGTCTTCCGCGGCTCACGATGTACTCACTTTCTTGATGCCAAGAATCATTTCTTCTACTTCCTGACGGGCTTTGTCGAGATGGCGCCTGGCTGCAGCAAGATCAGCTAGTGCTTTATCGCGTGCTTCCGCATAGCGCTGCTGCTCGGAAATAGGGAGATACGGCAGGCGTACTTGCATCAAATTCTCGGTGTACATGCGCTGCTTAACTGCACCAACGCGGTTGAACTGAACTAGTTCGAGGAAGAACGGCGTCTGAATGAGACACGCGACATAACTGGGCAACAGCGGTTCGGGTGTGTCCGGCTTTATGCGCCATACCTGATATTCCGGGCTAGTAATCGCGTCCTCTTGCACGACCGGCACGATACCGAGCGATCCGACATTGGATCGCGTGGGATTGTGAAAGAACCAGTCTTTCCGGATTCGCTTGTAGGCGGTGTTGAATACCAAGCCTTTCTGATAAGAATTGAGAAAGACCCCGTCTTTATTGTTTACGCCGTACACCGGCCATTCTTTGTTGGGCTCCTCCGAGGGGCGAACCAGTTCTGTTACTTCCTCGATAAAGTCACCCATTGGATGAAATGATGGACACGCAATTCGGAAACTGGCAGCCCGACCGGATTTCACATCCCAGGCGGTCAAATCCTTGAAATCTACAACGAAACAACGCGAATGGATGGCGTCCTGCGTGCATAGGTTGCGATACACATCGTTTAGATGGTGATCCAAATCCGCAACGGGCTCTGAAAGGCCATTCCGGGCGGCATCCACTTCACGATGAGCGTTCAGCCAATAGTTTACGATAGCCTGTTGTATGTGTCCCTTTGGGACCGGTATCTTTTGACTTTCAAAGAAGTCTAACTTTACTTCTTTGCGCCCTTCGGCACCAACTTTATTTCGCCACAAATGCGCTTTGAATAACCCTGTCTGGATTAGAAGATGGAAATACTCTGGAACGATTAGATTGCGGTCTGGTTCATATACGGCGAAGTGATTCGTTACGATGACGTTCTTCCAGTCGGGGACGATCCCAACTGCACCATTCTTGAGATCGATCTTCGCGACGACGATGTCGCCTGGATGCGCGAAGAAAAGATCCATGCTATACACTCTGCCTTCATCGATCTCGCGACGATCAATCGACCCATCTAGATGAATCGTAATTGGTTGTAAATCTGAGAAGGCAAACCTCTTCGGGTCCACTTTCTCTTTTCTTGGTTTCAGGAATGACCCTATCGGCCGAAGGACCGAGTCAGGCCAGTACCACTTTATGCGATGGAAACTGGGCGGATCCCAGCGGTAAAGCGCACTGAACTGGACAGCAAAGGCTTTTTCCGTTGCTGGCACGTTCATCCGTCGGCCCTGGGGCTGAGAAAGGGTGCCGGATCCACCTTGAAGCTATGGTAAAGGTCCAGGGCAGTGTGATCTAAATCACTCGGCTTGAACTCATTTGGGAAAAGCTCGTTTGGCACGCGGTCAGTTTCGCCCGTGGCGGTAATACCAACATGATCGGCCTCATAGAGGAAGACGGCGTAGGGAAAGCTTTCTTTGAGGCTAGCACGAGCTTCAGCCTCAATCCTCCCTTCCATTTCTCGTTGATAGTCGTGGAGCTGCTTCTGAAGTGATTTGCGAAGGTCGCTATTCCGGCTGGTTTTGGCCTCGGCAATGCCGGCCTGTAGTTCGTGAGTGCGCTTCGCGATCTCCAAAGCATATTTTTCCTGAGTCTCGTATTCTGCCGCAGCCATCTTGGCGTTGAACTCCGTCTGTTCCTTTCGGGTGAATTTCTGCATGAAAAGCAGAGAGGCCTTCACCGAAGCGCCAGATGAAACAAATGTATCCTGAGGCAAAGACACCACTGCGCGGATAAAAGCACGATTCTCGCAGAACTCACGAACATGCGCCAGTGAAGGATTGTTGAAGACGCTCTCTGGCAGCACGATACCCATGCGCCCGCCGGGCTTTAGTAGATCAAGACAGCGCTCGATGAATAAAAGTTCGGTCTTGATCTTGCCGAGCACACTATTGCCCCTAGCTTTCGGCAATTGAAACAGACTTGCGATGGGTTTGTCCTTTGCAGCTCGGACGCGCGCCAAGGCTTCCTTATAGGCGTTGCCATAGGTGCGCAAATACTCGCGCTCAATTTCCCCGGGTAAGGTCATTTGCTCTTCTAGGATCTTGTCGGACGGTTCAACATTAGCTCCGAACGGTGGGTTAGTCAGGATGATATCGAAGCGACCTTCGAAGATCCCATTGATGTTCAGAAAACCGTCATGGTGGTGCACGCCGCCGTGGCCATCCCCATGCATGATCATGTTCATTTTGCTAGTCCGAGCCATGCGATCATTGGCGTCGGTACCGAAGATGCAGCGGTTAGCAAGCGTCCACAAGCGAGAGCCTTCTTGCTCATGATTGAGGGTGGCTTGGATTTCGTCAAATTTCGTGCGAAGCGCTGTCGCCTTGCTTTCCGGCGAAAACTTATTGTTGCTATTGTTGCTATCAATCTTCGCTTTGTACTCTTGATACTGCCTGTCAGCGTCGGCGAGTATCTGCTCGCGCACAATTTCGAAGAATCGGATCAAGAAGCCGCCCGAACCACTGGCAGGATCGCATATGATGTCACCTTCTTTCGGGTCAACCATGCGCACCATGAACTCAACAATTGGACGAGGAGTGAAGAATTGGCCGATCTCACCGCGGAATGTTCTTCCTAAAAAGCGCTCGAACGCGATGCCCTTGATGTCTTCGCTGGTGTCGGAGAGATTGTATTTCTGAAGGAGGCGCACGATTTCGAGACCTGTCGCCGGTTTCAAATTGAGTTTTTCGTCAGGCTCGAAGATACGGTCCGAGCGGTAGTGGAACTTGGTTTTCTGGAACAGATCCTCCAGGGGATTATTTCCAAGTTGTTCTTCCAGAAAATCAATACTGAATAGATTTTTACGTTTTCTCTTTGCCTTCAGTTGCCTTTCTACAAAGACTTTTACAAATAGGATCTTAGCGATTTCGTCAAACGCGGCAACTGGATCCCGCTTCTCTCGATTTCGGATTACGTTATGGCACTGATGGAGTAAGTCCGCGAACTCATCCTCTTTGAAAACCTTCAAACGGTCGATTAGTTCTTTGATTTCCTTGTCCGTGGCATCGGCATGGGGAATGCCGTCAATCTCCTCCACATTTTTTGGCATCTTGTCATGGAGGACGCGCCAATAGCGTGTCTCGCGATGATTGTGGGTGACGAAAAACGGGGAGTTGGTGAGACGCGCGTAGTTTTCTCCCTGAGTATAAACGGTTCTGTTTATAGTAACGTTGTCTGCTTTACACTCTACGACAATAAGTGGAGATCTCTCACTGGACTTGTCTTGTGGAGTGCGCCATACGACAAAGTCCGCTCGCGCCTGAGCTGAGCCCCTCCCAGTTACTGAAACTTCTTCGGCGATTTGTTGGTGGTTAAACCCGTATTCATCCACAAGCACCTGCAGGTAATGCTGTCTAACCATCTCCTCAGGTGTTAGCGGAATCCACTTCTGACGCAGTAAACTAAATATCTGATTGCCCCGGATCTGGATTTGATCGGGTTTTGCGTAGGCTGGCTGGGTTGATTTCGTCTTGGCCACTCGGCCTCCTTCTATTCGCTCTCTAGTTCGTGT
>JBOHVN010000218.1:0-7501 GCA_050735675.1 Binatia bacterium
TCAGTGAGTGATCATTGCTCAAGCAGTGGCTCGCGACTGGTAACCGGTCGCTAGCCACTGTGTCCGTGTATTTAAGCGCCTACTGCCGTTATCCATTTTCCGTTCGACCCACCGTCGTGTATTTCAATCTTTGAGCGCTGCCAAGGCTGCCGGCAACGACAGGCCCGGTAAAGATTCCGATGCGCATCTCGACCGTAGGCAGATCTTGCTGCTGCCAGATCGCATTCAATTCAAGGGTTTCAACTCTTTTTCCATCGCCAATGCGTAAAAATTTCGGCGCCGAAATCACGGCGGAACGGCCGCGTCAGAGCCAATTGTTGATCATCAGGAAGGCAGACCAAAATCCTGGGTGTTCATAACGCGGATTTTCGATCAATTTCAGTTGCGCCCGTTGAAGAGCGACCGCCCTCGATACCGTCGGGTTTTTAAGTTCGCGGTAAAAGTCCAGCACGAGGTCTACTGCCGCTTCGTCATTGATGTTCCACAAAGTCGCCAGGGCGCTTCTAGCCCCTGCCTTGATTGCCATACCCGCTAGGCCCAAAGCAGCTCGGTCATCGCCGGCGGCGGTGTCGCACGCGCTTAGGGTGAGCAGCTCTAACGGATCATCACGAAACCTGAAGACTCCGACCATCTCACTGAGTCGGTCCAACGACAACTTGGTATCGAAAGTGAGCAGAAAAGTGTTTTCGACATCGTTCCCAAACTCTCCATGCGAAGCGACATGGACGATGCTGAACTGCTCTTCCTTCAACTTCTTTTCCAAATTGGCCGCGAGAAACTCACGGTTGACCAGGTTCTGACTTCCCAAAAGAGTTTGCAATTGTTGCAGCTCGGCTGTGACATTTGGCAATGCCGGAAACCCCTGCACCGCCTCCGTCACACCGACAGCCAACACCTTCATGTCTTCCCGCTTCAGTGGCCGAGGATCGCTGAGATTCAAGCTGGGAGTGATCCCTACGGCATATTTAGCGATCAAAAACTGCTTCCCGTCATGCAGAGCCGCCATCGGGATCGTTCGGAGCGCTCCGTCAGGGACGAAGACCAGGGTATCGATGGACGATGCCGCAAGGTCCGCCTCCAGCGGTCGGATCAGCCAGTTATAAAGTTTTTGAGCGTGTGGTAGGTACTCCCGCGTGGTTCGTTTTTCCAGCCTACGGCGCAATTGGCGCACCTCTTCGGTGAGCGCCTCTGCGCCGACGGGAACCAGTACTCGTTTCAGCCCGGTCGGCAGGCTGAGCAACAACTCGGTTCGATCAGCCAGGAGAATCGGGTAGATAACAACCGCAGTCTGGGCCACGACATCGAGCGTGGTGATTTTCGATAGCGCAGTATCCACGCAATCGTCACGGAAGTAATCGCGCAATTCGGCCGCTTTAAACAATTCGATCGTCTCGCGCGCTTCGATCAGGTACGGCCCAACTTGGTCGCGCTCCTGCAGCGACGCTCCGCGTTGCAGCAGCAGATCCACCAGCTCGAAATACACGGGTCCCATCGTTTCACGGAACGAAGTTTGTGGAGCTCCATAGCTGACCGACAGTTCGGGGCGAATCGACTGAAGCGTTCGGACGGCGCGGCGGTAGGAGCCAATTGCGTCGTCCATGGTTCCGACTTTCTTTAACAGTCGTCCCGTTTGCCATTCCCAGCGATAAAGCGATTCGGGCGCATTTACTTGCTGGGCTGCGAAGGTAGCCCTACGAGTCAACTGCAGAGCCTCTTGGTAACGGTGTTCTTCTTCGTACACTCTGCCAAGATGGCCCCAAGCGTATGACGAGGTACGGCGATCTCCGATGCTCTCGGCCGTTGTGCCCGCTTCACTAAGCGCCTTATGCGCCAGCAATAAAAGAGCATCTTTAGCATCCGGCAGATTTGGACGCATATCGAAATAGCCCAGCCCGATGTTAACTAACGCAGCTGCTTTGTCATGCGACGGTGGCAAAGCCGGCACCTGATCCAGTGCCTTGTCGAGCCGTGCTTGAGCCTGCTTATATTCCTTCAGGTTTGCCGATGCGGTTGCTGCATTGATCAGCGCTCTCATGACCAGTGAGTGATTATTGCGCGCCGAGGCGAGGGACACACTCTCCTGGTAAGCGGCGAGGGCTTCGGTGTATTTTTTTTGTTGTGTTAGATGATTTCCGAGGTTATTCAGAGTGATTGCGGAAACATCCTCATTCTTCAGCTCTCTTGCCAGGCGAAGCCCTTCATCCAGGTACTTTCGAGCTATTTCCGAAGGGCCGGTGGCGATATACACGTTGCCTAAGGTTGCTAGCGCAATAGCTGCCTGCGTTTTATCATTCGACTTTTCAGCGAGCGCTAGAGCCGAATCGAGGTTTTGTACGGCGTCCCTATATTGGCCAAGAGCCTGATATGCTTGAGCGAGGTGGATGAGCGCGCTACTCTGCTGGCTGAACTTTTCCTCCGCTTCGTACAATCGCGCGGCTTCTCTCCAGTTCAAAATCGCTTGCTCGAAATCCCCGCGATGTAACAGGCGCGATCCCTCTTTCATGCGTTGCTCCGCCGAAGAAGATTCCGGGACTGAAGTGGCGGCGAACGCCAGTGGATGATTTCCAGCACAAGCGAGAATAGCGAAGGCTAGAATTCGCCCGTACATATAACCGGAAAGAAAAACACGCGTGGTCTGAACAGCACGAGTGAATAACATAACTTTTTACGTCCTGTCAGTTGCTTGGAAGGCGCCTGATGTATATCGCGGAACTTTCTCTTAATCAATCTTAACCGATGCCCTGCCTCAAACCTCAAGGAGAAACGAAATGAAGATCCATCGCGTGAAAACAAGCATGAGCGTTGCTGCAATGTTAATAGTCTCGGCAGTAGTGATCATGGGTTGCGGTGCGGTGTCAAAAGATACCTCCGGCACCAGGGAAATTGTCACGGCTCGCAGACGGCTCGATGATCACATGGCGCAATGTACTAAACGCTACGGTTATGATCCCGAAGCCGGCTCCAAGCTTGGGTCGAATGTCCTTGGGCCGGGTGAGCGAGAATGGCGGGGCTGCGTCTATCAGGGAATCGAAAAGTACTTGATCCCGTCAACGCTGAGCCCGGACGTTTACCGGCGCGCAATTGCCGAGGACCGCAAGATGACCGAAGCCATAGCCAAAGGCGAGATGACGCGCGCGCAGCGTCAGGCCCGTGTCCAACAAATGCTTGAAGAGATTGACCGGGTAGAGGAAGCCAACCGTGCCAAGCACGAGGTTGATCGCTTGGAGACGGAGATGCGACAGGACATGAGGCGGCGGTCGCTCAGCCCGCTTGTGCGTTGAGGCGGCGTCCATAGGGACGCTTTGAGCTCCCGGGGTTCACGGACAAACCTGGGCTAACTCAGTCTTGGGGTTAAAAGAAACTTTTCGATCATTTCTCCTGCATGACGACCAGAAGTCCGTTTTCGCCCGCCGCCAGCCGCCCGGCATGAAAGGCCGCGAGTGCGTCGGCCGGAAAATCGCGGTGCAGCGCAGCAAAAAGTTCCGCGGCTTCAGGTTTTTCCTGGGTTAGCGTGGCATAGGCTTCGGTGTAGCGGGCCAGCAGCGCCGGCGGGTCGGCCGGAGCGACCGGCGCCAGGACGGGTATGGCATTCTTCCGGCCCTTCACGATGATGTCACCAACTGGACGAAACGCCTGGCGCCGGCACTGCGCGGCGGTCTCGCCGGTCACTGCTACACGGCTGCCTATATACTTGTTCAGCCCCTCCACGCGAGAGGCCGTGTTCAGCGTATCGCCCAGAGCGCCGTATTTCAGTTTACCGCGAGTGCCGATATTGCCGACCAGCGCCATGCCGGTATGCACGCCGATGCGGGTATGGCCCCACTCGATGCCGCGCGCCGCAAGCCCGGCACTGAAGCGCCGGCTCGCCTCGTCCATCGCCAGGGCGGCGGCCACAGCGCGGTCAGCATGGTCTGGCTGGTGCATCGGCGCACCGAACAGCACCACCAGGCCGTCGCCGATGAAGTCGTTCACCAGCCCGCCATTCTGCACCACCACATCTGTCAGCACGCCGAAATAGTCGCCCAGCAGCCCGGCCACGGTTGCGGCATCCAAGGTCTCGGCCGTGGTGGTGAAGCCGGCGATGTCGGTGAAGATAGCGGTGACCTCGCGATGCTCGCCACCAAAGCTGGGTAGGGTGTCGCCCTGCATCATCTGGCTGATGATGCGCGGGTCCAGGTAGCTCTCGAAGCTGCGGCGCAGCTGGGTGCGTTCCCGCAGCCCGGCCGAGTGCATGACGAAGTTGCAACCTGCCGCGCTCAGCACCCAGGCGAGCGCCACCGGCACACCGGGCAGCAACAGGCCGGCCTCCCCGAAGCCCCAGGCGGTGGCGCCGGCCACCAGGCCGAGGACCAGCAGCAGCGCCACCAATACCACCAGCACGCGCCAGACCAGCAGCGCCAGCACCGCTCCGGCCATGGCCGCGGCCCAGATGGCGACATGGTCCAGCAGACGCGGCAACGGTACCGGGTTGCGCGTTTCGCCATTGGCTAGCCGGATCAGCTGGTCGGCGGTGTGCGCATGCAGTGCAATCCCGATCAGCGCTCCCTCGCCGCCCCAGCCCGTGCTGAACGGCGTGGCGAAATTATCCTTGATGGAAAGCGCCGCGGTGCCGACCAGCACAATGCGGTCGCGTAGCGTCGCCGCCAGCTCCGGCCGGTCGATGATCTCGGCGAAGCTGATCTGGCGGAAGCGTCGATGGCCGCCGCGATAGTCCAACAGCATCTGGTAGCCAGCGGCATCCACCAATGCGTAGGGGCCATACGGCTGGTCCAGCAGCGGGATGCGGCCCTGGCCCAGCGCCAAGTCGTCGTCCATCGGGCGCAGCCGCTGGCCGGTGTAGCGTTCAGCCAGGGAGACGCCCATGGTGGGCCAGTTGCTGCCGGTGCGTTCATCGGCGGCCAGCAGTAGGCCCCGGCGCACCACGCCGCCGGCATCCGTCACGTGGTCGGCTAGCACCTCGCGGCCAGTCTCGCGCATCATCGGCGGCGGCGGAATGCCGGTATTGCCCTCGTCCGGCAGCTTGAAGACCCAATAGAGGTTATCCTGCGCCCGCTGGATGGCTTGCAACGCCTCGTTGCCCGGCGGCATGGGCAAGTCGCGGTACAGATCCACGCCCACCGCCTTCGGCCCGCCGGCGAAGACGCGTGCCAGCACGGCAGAAAGGTCGTTGTCGCGGATGGGATAACCGAAGCGGTTAATGTCCGCTTCGGTGGTGACCACGAGCACCACGCCGTCGCTTTCCTGTGACCCGGCGAAGAAGGTCACCAGCGTGTCGTACGACGAAAGCTCTAAACCTTGCAGCCAGCCGGCTTCCCGCAGCGGCGCCAGCAGCAGGGCCACCAGGCTTGCCACCATCAGCGCTTTGACGAAACGCCGGCGCAGCAGGGCGGGCAGCCAATGCCTCTCGCGTGCTGGCGCGCCTTGCGCCGCGTGGCCTGCGCCGCCATCCAGCTTACTTAACGTCGCGGGATCTTTGATATCTACTGAAGTCGGTTGGGTTCCGGGCATGCCTTATTGATACTCTGGGACTCTTCACGGCGATCGTGGAGAGAGGTTGAGAGTGCTTTCTTGATCAAGACAGGGCTTGATGAGTAACGTCTCTTGACAGCGCCTGATAGGGTTACCCAGTTTTCTGGCGCGTGCTTTGGCTTTGGCAAGATCTGCCCAGTCAAATACAAGATTGCCGGTGTAGTTTCGAGTTCGGGAATTCTTCATGTTTCTTTCACCGCGTTTTCGGAGCGGTTTGGCCCCTGCCTTCCTAAGGCGCCGCCGTAATTGGCTGAACCGCCATGCTGAAATCGAACTTCCTTAACTTCCGGTATCGGGACATCCGTATGGCGTTTGTAACGAACTTTCCCTTCCTTCTCGCGAGCAAATACAAACCTCGGGTTAGAATCCTAATGTGGCCATGGTGATGTGTCAATCAAAGCGTATTGCGACCGAAAACGCTCTCTCAGATGGCGAAATATTTTGGAACCGGTAGTTATTCCACAGTCAGCTGGAACTGTCGTGGGATAGAATCCAAGATAGCTAGAAAAAAACTAAGAGATCGCATTGAAAGCGATCGCCACCATATTCATCAACTCTAAGACTTGGTCCCGTCGCCCCATCCTTGCGGATTGAAACGAGCCGGGATAAGAATCGGGTCTTCCAACTTTATAAAGGTAATAAAGGGCGTTTCTATGATGGCTTTTGCGAAATTACTGTTGTTGGTAGGACTTAGCCTTTTGTGGGCCGCTCAAGCGGCCGGCGATACACTCGCCGAAGTGGACGGTGTTGCGATTACCTCCGAAGAGGTTGAGAAGCCGGTGGCTTCGCAACTGAGTAAATTGGAGGAGCAGATCTACAACCTCAAGCGGCAACGGCTTGAGACGCTGATCAATGAGAAACTTCTTGCCAAAGAGGCGGCAAAAAGAAATTTATCAGTGCCAGCGTTGCTTGATGCCGAAGTCACTTCAAAGGTCGGCCTAGTCACCGAGCAAGAAATCGAAAACTTTTTCCAAGCCAACAAAGCCCAGATTAAAGGTGAGGATCCGCAGGTCCGAGAAAAGATCCGCGCCTATCTGCAGAACCAGAAGCTGCAAGCCCGACGGGAAACGTTCATCCAATCACTGCGTTCACAAGCTCAAATCGTCGTAAACCTAAAACCGCCGCCGGTCCAGCGGGTCCAGGTGACGGTGCAAGGCGCACCGTTTAAAGGACCCGCGAAAGCACCGGTCACGATAGTTGAGTTCTCGGACTTCCACTGCCCGTTTTGCCGAAGTGTGCTTTCAACTCTCGCTCAGATCGAATCGCAATACGGCGACAGAATCAAGCTGGTCTTCCGCGACTTCCCGATCGAGAGCCTACACCCGGAAGCACCCAAGGCGCACGAGGCGGCGCGCTGCGCCAAT
The DNA here is from genome assembly GCA_050735675.1 of Binatia bacterium. GTDB lineage: Bacteria > Desulfobacterota > Binatia > UBA9968 > UBA9968 > DP-20. The sequence continues at coordinate 6,894 of JBOHVN010000218.1, forward strand.
GAGCAGGGAAAGTTCTGGGCTTATCATGACAAGCTATTTGCCAGTCCGCCCAAGTCCAACCCGGAAATTTTGAAAGGGCTGGCCAAGGAGGTGGGGTTGGAGATGGCTCGCTTTGAAAGCTGTTTCGATAGCGGGAAGTATCAAGCCGCCATCAAGAAAGACGTCGCGGAAGGAAATCGTTTAGGCGTGACGGGTACACCGGCGTTTTTCATTAACGGCAGATTGATTTCCGGCGCCCAGCCGTTCGAGGCTTTCTCTCGGGTGATCGACGACGAATTGTCCCGTAACGCTGCTGCGCAAAGCGGATCTCGTTAGAGCCCGAAGCGAAAGCCCTGGAGCGCGCGCGGCTGCAGGCCGAAGTCGAGCTGCTCACGAGTGAGCTTGCCGGGCGCTACCATATGATGGCCGGAAAGAGCGCGACCATGGCGCGCGGGTCATCGCGGACGCCAGAAAGGCCGCGCGCAGCAGGACGCAAGGAAAGAGGTTATCGCGGTAGGGACGGTCATTGCTGACCGCCCCCCGCACAGATCCGTACGTGCGGAACTACCGCATACGGTTCTTACCTCGGATGTTGACGTGCAAACCTCACGGCTTCACGTACACCCAGC
>JBOHVN010000219.1:0-14652 GCA_050735675.1 Binatia bacterium
GGCTGGACGTCCGTCGGCGAGCGGCTGATGATGCTGAGCACCTCGGCCGTTGCCGTCTGATGCTCAAGCGCTTCGCGTAATTCCGCGTTGCGCTCGCCGAGTTCCCGGAAGAGGCGCACGTTTTCGATCGCGATGACGGCTTGGTCGGCGAAGGTTTTGAGGAGTGCGATTTCCTTATCTGAGAAAGGACGGACTTCTTGTCGCCGAATATGGATCTCACCAATCGCGACGGTTTCACGCAGAAGGGGTACGGCCAATACCGTTCCAATACCGGTTCGCAAACTCGTCTCACGAACCTCAGGATACTCGTTTGCCATGACCGCGTTCCAGTCAGGGACATGTATGACCGCCCGATCCACCACCGCACGACCCGCTGGCGAATGCCGGTTGATAGGCCGAGCCGCGGCCACCTCCGGCACGGGTCCGTAGTGAGCCGCCGCTCGTAACAGGTTCTCATCGACTAATCGAATGACGGCGTCATTCGCGCTGCAAACTTTGGCTGCGTTCTCAACGACGGTGTTCAACACCGGCTGAATATCGGTCGGCGAACTGGCAATGACGCCCAAGATTTCACTCGTGGCGGTTTGCTGCTCCAACGAGTCCTTGAGCTCGTTGAACAGCCGCACGTTCTCGATGGCGATCACCGCTTGGTCGGCGAATGTTTCGAGGAGCTTGATTTGCGCCGGTGTGAAGGGGCGCACCTCGATGCGACGCGCGGCCAGCGTTCCAATGAGTTCCCCATGCTGACGAAGGGGAGTGGCCAAGAGGGTGCGCCAGCGTCCACCGCTGGAATCCACGATTTGAGTATCGTTCTGCTCACGGACGTCGGGAACGTGGAGCGTGCCATGCTCGTTAATCCAGCGCTGGCGTGGCTCATCGATACTGATCTCGACGCGGACAGTAGGTATGGGACCAAAATGGGCCCGCGGGACCATGTTGTCACTCTCGCGGAGTCGCAGCACCACATCATCAATCCCGCAAACCCGGGCGGCGCTCTCGACGATGGCGTCGAGGACCGGCTGCACGTCCGTCGGCGAGCGGCTGATGATGCCAAGCACTTCGGCCGTTACCGTCTGATGCTCCAACGCCTCCCGCAATTCTGCGTTGCGCTCCTGGATTTCTTTGAACAATCGCACGTTCTCGATGGCGATCACAGCCTGGGATCCGAAAGTTTCCAGTAGCTTGATTTGTCTGTGCGAGAAAGGACGAACTTCCGTTCGCCTGATAGTGATCACACCAATAGGAGCGCCCTCTCTTAGCATTGGCGTACAAAGAATAGTACGGACTCCAAAGCGCGGGCCCTCACTCTCGGGATATTCGGTTTTCGCTGCTTCCAAAAGATCGTGAACAGGTACGGTCTCTCGGTTACGAAGCGCTTGGCTACTCGGACCTCGTAGGCTTGTGGACCTAAACTCCGGAGCCGGCAGAGTTCCGTAAGATGCCACTAATCGGATTCCATCACCCTCGACGAGGCGAATCTGTGCATCGGTTGCCTCGCATAGCCGGGCGGCATTTGCTGCTACAGTGTTTAACACCGGTTGAATGTCCGTGGGCGAGCTGGCGATCACGCGCAGGATCTCGCTCGTTGCCGTCTGCTGCTCCAGAGCCTCGCGAAGCTCTGAGTTGGCGATTTCGAGATCTGCGGTTTTATGCGTGAGTTCCTGAAACAATCGCGCGTTCTCAATCGCAATGATGGCCTGGTCGGCGAAGGTTTTGAGGAGTTGAATTTGGCTGTCTGTGAACGGCTTAACCTCGAGGCGCCGGAGCCCTATCATTCCAATCGCTTGTCCCTTCCGCAGAAGAGGCTGGTATAGGACCGTGTGCACTCCGATCGTCTCGAAGCGACTGCGGGTTGGCGCAAGCAGCGGATCCTTTTCGGCCAGAACGTCGTGGATGTGTACGGTTTCGCCTGAAGTGACAAGGTGTTGTAAGAGCGGTTCATTGCCGATCGGGAGGGCGGCCATCGTGCTCGGAACCACCGGACCAAAATGGGCCATGAGACGAAGGACGTCGCCGTCGATCAGGCGCACTGCAGCATCCTCCGCGCTACAGAGGCGCGCGGTGCTTTCCACGATCGCGTCGAGCACGGGCTGAAGCTCGCCCGGCGAGCTGGCGATCATCATGAGGATGTCGCTCGTCGCCGTCTCCCGCGCGAGTGACTCGTCGAGAGCGCGCTGCAATGACTGAATGTTTTGCGCTTGCTTGGGCTGAGACTTCTTCACCACAGGGCGGCGTGGCTTTGCCGTGGTTTTCCGGGAACCTTTCTTTGTGGTGGCAGCCATAGAAAAGACCGAGATGGGGATCGCTGACTTCTACGTCAGGTGGTTAGAAGCGTCAAGCAGGAAAACTTCTGTTGCGATTGCGAAAGGGGAACAGAAGATGACTCACCGCAGAGGCGCGGAGGACGCGGAGTAAAGAGTTCTTGATTAAAATAACCTCCGAACTCTGCGAACTCCGTGCCTCTGCGGTGCAATCTTTCTCTTCTGGGCTTCGTGGCTCAATGGCCGCACATGCGCTGATACCAACCGCCGGGCGCGAAGACTTTGCCGAACCATTCACCGCGCAGTTGCGGGTCCACCTTGCAATCGACGACCATGGCGCCGCGCGGCTGATCGAGCCACGGTCGAAGCCGGTCGAGATCCGAAACGTTCCGGACGGTCATCCCCTGCGCGCCCATGGCGGATGCAATCGCGGAAAAATCATTATCGCGAAATAGCGCGCCGTCCGACGGCATTCCGACATTTTGCAACAGATGGACCTCAGCGCCGTAGGCAGCGTCGTTGATCACGATAGCGAGCAAGGGAATTTTGTAGCGCACAAAGGTCTCAATTTCGCCGAGAGTCATCATGAGCGCGCCGTCTCCCGGCGTCAAAACGGTCAGACGGTCCGGGCGCGCAATTGATGCGCCGAATGCGGTTCCCAGCCCCAGGCCAACTGCCTGAAAGTCGTTCGAGAAGATAAAACCCGCGGCGTCCGGCGCCGAGAGATAGACGGCGGCCCAACCCATGCAGTGGCCGCTGTCGAGCACGACCGTGCGCTCGCGCGGCAGCATTCGATCGAGCTGCAGCATCAACGTGCGCGGATCGATGGTGCGGCCGTTGCTTTGGTCCTCGAAGTCGTCGAGGCGAAAGGCCGTGATCTCGCGCTCGATCTCCGGCGTGCGAAAACCGGTAGAATTAAATTTGCGCCTTGCCACCTCTTCGCTCAGAGCCTCGGCGCTCGCCGCCGCGTCGCCCGCCAAACCAAGGTCAACCGGCGTCAGCGCGCCGATAGCCGAACGCTCGACATCGCATTGAATGATCCGCGCGGATGCGGCGAACAGCTCGCGGTTGCGCGTCGTCCAGTGATTGAGGCTCGCGCCGAACGCCAGGATCAAGTCCGCCTCCGGTAACAATCTTTCGCCGAGCGGCGACGCGAAGCCGCCGGAGCTGCCGAGGTAGAAGGGATTGCCCGCAAACAAACCCTTGGCCTGCGCGGTCGTCGCAAAGATCGCACCGATCTGCTCTGCAAGACGTTCGAGCGCCTGCCTCGCGCCCGCACGGACCGCGCCTCGCCCGGCGACGATCGCAGGCCGCTTCGCACCTGCACAGAGATCGGCGGCCAGCTTTATAGCTTCCGGCGGCGGGCAGCTAGCTGGCGGACGCTGCGCGGAGACGGCCCGCAGCTGAGTTTCATCGCACTGCAGGTCCTGCATATCGGTGGGAAACTGGATGGCGATCGGCCGCTGCGAAGCCCACGCCCGATTAAACGCGCGCGCGACATCGGCGATCACGGTATCCGGCGTGCGCACCCGCTCCACGGCCACTCCCACGGAGTTAAAAATCGCCGTCTGATCGACGTCCTGGTTATGGCGCACAAAGCGCATCGGGCTGTCGCCGGCGAGCAGTAGTATGGGCGAACCGGCTTTGCGCGCCTCGGTCAGGGCGGTGAGCGTGTTGGTCACGCCCGGCCCCTGGGTGACGCTGCAAACGCCGACACGGCCGGTCACGCGCGCGTAGCCGTCGGCCATCGCCACCGCTCCGCCTTCGTGCCGGGCGGCGTAATAAGGCATTCCCAGCTCGTGCGCCAGGTGAGTCATAAAGCGCAGATTGCCGTCGCCCATCAAACCAAACGTCGCCTGCACTTCGAGCCGCTTCAGAGTTTCACCGATGGCTTCGTAGACGCGCATACCGTTCCTCCCGGCCCAAAAAACGACGACCTCACCGCTGAGACGCAGAGTTCACAGAGTTCGGAATATTTACTAACAAAGAAAGCTCTTTCTCCGCGTCCTCAGCGTCTCCGCGGTGAATCACCCGAGTTTTATTTCCTCCCCGCCTGCTTGACCGCCGCTTCCGCATAGGAGAGATCGATCAGCTCTTTGATGGGTTTCATCTCCTTGTATTTCAAGTAACCAAGCCGCAGATTGAAATCCTGCTGCGACATCAAAATTTTCTCCTCAAGATCCAGATTTGGACTGAAGACTGGAGCGCGGGTCTTCACTAAGATGTCCTTGCCGACTTTCGTGTGCTTGGAGAGAACCTCCAAGTGGACCGGCTCCCGCCAGGCGTTCGGTTCGCTCAAGTCTCGCACGGCTCGCAGATAACCACTCATGAACGCCCGGGCGGATGCATCGTTCTTTTTCGCCCAATCGCTGTTCCAGAATGCAACCGTGATCGGAACAGGCTTGGCTCCCGGCTTTGCCTTGAGCGGCCGAATGCCTATTCTTTTCTCCTCTGCCTGGGTCGCAAAGGGCTCGGTTACGATGCCACAAACGATGGCGCCGTTATCCAGCGCAGGCACCATTTCGGGGAATTTGAGCGTCTTCACGTCGACGTCATCGATCCTCAACCCGCCGGTTTTCAGCACTTCGTCCAGCACCCATTCAGTCGCCACGCCTTTGGCATTGACAGCGCAAGGCTTGCCGCGCAAGTCGGCTACGGACTTAAACCGGCCCGCATCTATTTCTGCCTTTCGAACCACCAGGTAGTCCTCGTTGTGGGCAAAGTGCATTGGAGCCACAAATGCGACGGGAAGTTTCTGGTGAGCCGCATTGAATGCCGCTGCGCCGAGGGCTCCACCGCCGACTTGTATGTCTCCCGTGGAAACCTGGGTGAGTATCGCTGCGCCGCTCGGCAAGCGAACAAGCTCGGAGGTCAAACCTTGCGCCTTGAAATAACCCCGCTCGTGCGCCACAAACAGCGGCGCAAACGATTCGGAAGGAACAAAGCCAATTTTCACGACGGATTGCGCGGACGCGGAGCCAAAGATCCCGAACGCAATCACAACTAACACTGCCGCGAGTAATAACCCAGCCTGCGATGCCAAACTCGTCATGCCCGCGCAGGCGGGCATCCAGACATTGAACGAAAAGAGACTGGATTCCCGCTTCAACCTGAGGCTGATCCGTCCTTTGGCGGATTCGCAATTCGGGAATGACGCCGCCAATCGGACTAACTTGCGTTGACTCCTGATCGACGGTGGTCCTTGAAAGACGGTTGTCAGCCCATTTGCCCATGACTGCTCACCATTCATAAGTGCTCCTCCCTCATAGAGATTGAGATAGATGTCACAAGAACATAGCAGCGCTTGACCGCTGCTGCCATGGCATGAGCCACTGCCCGATGCGCTCCAGCCCGTACGTGAGGGTCCAGCCGAGAGCGCCGATGACGACAAAGGCCGAGAACAAATTTTTCGCGGCAAAGGTCTGACCCGCTGTCCAAAGGAAAGCTCCCAGACCCTCCTGCGCCGCCGTCAGCTCAACGGCGATCACGAGCACCAAAGTGAGACCCAGTCCGATACGCATGCCCGTGAAGATAGCGGGCAAGGCTGAGGGGAAAAGCACGTAGCGAAACAAACGCCATCCCGTTGCACCGTAGTTCTTGCCTGCTTCCAAGATGCTGCGATCGACCGCCAACACGCCACCCGTTGTGCTTACGGTCATCTGTACAAAGCTCGTTAGCGAGGATGTGAAGATCAGCGTGCGTTCGTTGACGCCCAAGATCAACATGAACAGCGGCAACAGCGCGATTTTCGGAATCGCGTAAAGCGAGTTAAGGAGCGGCTCAAGCGCCAGCCTCATGCCCCGGGACATGCCGAGGCTCAAGCCGAGGAGCACAGCGGGTATGACTGCAAATAAGAAGCTCAGTGAAAGCCTAGATAAGGTCACCGAGAGATGGCGCCACAGCTCACCGCCTGCCAGAAGCCCGAGGAGATGGGGCCCGAGTTGGCTGGGTGCGGGTACATAGTTGGCTGGAAGGATTCCCGCCAGCGCCAACATTTCCCAGAGCAGGACGGCAACTACGGGAGAGACCAAAGCAAGCGAAGATCTAAGTCGTCGCGCCATTATCTTTGTCCCTTCAATCGTAACAAATCGGCTTGCCACGGCATTAGCCGATCGGCGAGCGCTTCCAGCCCATAGGTCACCAGAATTCCAAGAAGCCCGATCAGGACAAGTCCAACGTACATTTCTTCGATGCGCAGGATCTGCCACGAATGCCAGAGGAAACCGCCAAGGCCATGGTTGGCGGCTACCATTTCGACGGCCACAGTGACAATGAATCCGACTCCTAAAGCGAGGCGGTAACCGATGAAGAGATGCGGCAACGCCGCAGGGAGTATCACGCGCATGAACAGCCGATGCCCGGTGGCGCCATAGTTGCGGCCTGCCTCCAGCAAAGTCCGCTCCAAACCTTCAACGGCGGCGGCCGCCTGCACCGCGATCAAGAGAAACGGCGTGATCGCTGCCGTCAGTAGCAATCCCCATTCGCTCAGACCGAGATAAAAAATGACCACGGGGAAAAAAGCGATGCTTGGGATCGGAAACAAAAGCCGCACGAGCGGATCGGCTGCCATGCGCATCCCTATCCACCATCCCATCGCGAGCCCGATCGTGGTGCCGGGTATGACTGCGATGAGGAACGACGCGATCAGACGTCCCAGCGTGGTCGCCACATGGAGCCACAACTCGCCGCCCAGAGCCAGGCTCAAAAGAGTACGAGCGATGTTCGTAGGCGCTGGAAAGAAAGCGGCGCGCAGCATGCCGGTGTGGACCAGGGCTTCCCAAGCGAGGAGCATGAGCAGCGAAGTCGCCAGCGGAATCGTGACCTCGCGAGACAAAAGGCGATAAGACATCTTTACTCTCCGAACTTGGCGTCCATTGCGCGTTTAGCGAGATCTTTTTCGGATTCGGATTTATTCCCGCAAAGGCGCAAAGACGCCAAGGGAAGACCGGACTTTTTTTCGGTATCCTCGATCCCTAAACTTTGCGTCTTTGCGCCTTTGCGGGAGAATCTGCTTCTCCGCATTCGGATTTGCGCGCGTCACAGATTTTCCGAAACCATCGCCATGTCTACTTCGTCTTTGAGCGAGTTCCAGATATCCAACGACAACTTCGTGTACGAATTCCAACCGCGCATTTCCATACGGCGAGGGCGCGGCAGCTCGACGGTATACTCCGCCTTGATTCGCCCCGGCCTGGCGCTGAGCAATATGACTCGGTCGGACATATAGACGGCTTCATCGATGCTGTGCGTAACGTAGAGAACGGTCTTGCGCTCGCTTTCCCACACGCGCAGCAGTTCCTCTTGCAAAACCGTGCGCGTCTGCGCATCCAGCGCGCCGAACGGCTCATCCATCAGCAGTACTTCAGGCTCAGCCGCCAAGGCGCGGCCGATCCCCACTCGCTGGCGCATGCCGCCTGAAAGTTGGTGCGGGTAAGCCGCGGCGAAGGTTTGCAGCCCCACGCGAGCCAGTACGTCTCGGGCTCGAGCGACGCGCTGGTCACGAGGAACGCCGCGCATCTCCAGAGAGAAAACAACGTTTTCGAGCACGGTGCGCCACGGAAAAAGCGCGTACTCCTGAAACACCAGGGCGGTCTTTGGGCGGCCATTTTCTTTGGCGCTTGAAGAGTAAATGTGCACAGACCCTGCCGTGGGCCGTAAGAGATCTGCGACGATACGCAGAAGCGAAGACTTGCCGCAGCCGCTCGGTCCCAAGAGCGCAACAAATTCGCCATCGCCGACGGCGAGACTCACCTTCGCCAATGCCGGAACCGAGGAGAGATCGCTTTGGTAGACATGCTCCACATCGCGAATCTCGATCTTCGTTGATTCGGCCATGGATTTAAGTCGGGTTCGAGAACGGAAGGTTATAATAAGGATCTGACCAGGGCAAGGCTGCTGAACAGCGACCAGACCTCACTTCCAAGCCCGGATTCAACCGTCGCCTTGCAGTTCTATCCTACGGATAATAGATTCCCATGAAGAAGCGCTTGCCGCTTGATGCTGGTCAAGGCATGAGGAAGAATTTGATGAGATCTGTAAGCAGCCGTAACGAGATTGAGGAGGAGCAGTTAAAGCGATTGCAACGGATGCTTCACTCGGTCTTGCCAACCAACGACTTTTACCGCAAAAAGGTTTTGCGAAACGGGCGTTCGGATGCCGGATCGTTAAACGAGCTGGCGCAGTTGCCTTTCACTACAAAGGGCGAGTTGGTCGAAGATCAGCTTCAGTATCCTCCCTATGGGACAGACCTGACCTTCCCAGTAGATAAGTACATCCGCATTCACCAGACCTCAGGCACGACCGGCAAGCCTATGTACTGGCTCGATACCGAGGAGTCGTGGAATTGGTGGGCGGAGTGCTGGAAAGTCGTTTTTGAAGCGGCCGGCGTCGCTGCCGGCGATCGCATTTTCTTTGCCTTTTCTTTTGGTCCCTTCATCGGTTTTTGGGCCGGCTGGGAGGGGGCGAGAAAGCTTGGCGCGCTGGCGATTTCCGGCGGGGCGCAATCCACGGCCCAACGGCTGAAGTCAATTGTTGATTGCGGCGCAACCGTGCTCGTCTGCACGCCGACCTACGCGCTCCATATGGCGTCCGAGGCGAAAAAAGCCGGCGTGAATCTTGCGGAAGACTCTGCGATAAAGATCACCATCCATGCCGGCGAGCCCGGCGCGAGCATTCCCAGCACAAAAAAACTGATTGAAGAGTCTTGGGGCGCGAAATGCTACGACCACGCCGGCGCCACCGAAGTGGGAGCTTTCGGATTCGAGTGCCGATCCCAACCCGGCGGCATTCACGTCAATGAAAATGAATTCATCGTCGAAGTCATCGATCCGCAAACAGGACAGCCCGCCGAAGCTGGCGCGAAGGGTGAGTTGGTGATCACCAATCTCGGCAGACTCGGCAGCCCGGTCATTCGCTACCGGACCGGCGATCTCGTGCAACCCAGCTCCAAACCTTGCCCCTGCGGGCGGCCATTTATCTTACTGGACGGTGGTGTGCTCGGCCGGGCCGATGATATGATCGTCATTCGCGGAGTGAACGTGTTCCCCAGCGCCGTCGAGAACGTGCTGAGAGAATTTTCTGAGATCGAAGAATTTCGTGTGGAAGTTTCGGCGCAGAATGCAATGCAGGAACTGAAGCTCATCTTGGAGCCGCATCCCAACGACAGCGCTGCCCACGGGTTAGCCGCAAGAGTCGGGCAGCGCGTGCGGGAGCGAATCGGTCTGCGTCCTCAGGTTGAAATGGTTACGCCAGGGAGCTTACCCAGGTTCGAGCTCAAGGCAAAAAGGTTTGTCAAAGTCTAGCAAGCTGCAATCAAGAATTTTCAGCAGGATGCTAGATCGCACCGTGAATTAGAGGAACTGCTTTATTCCAAAGCGAGAAAGCAAAACGCGTGTAATGTCATCGTCTCGACGTAGGAGATCAAACCAATGAAAATTTCAAAAGTTGCTTCGGCCATGGCGTTCGCGGCGCTCGGACTTTCCCCAATTTTCGGCTTACCGGTTCAATTCGCGGTCGCCGCCGAGCAGCCGTTCTACGCGGGCAAGACCGTCAACGTCATCGCCGGGTTTGCGCCCGGCGGCACTATCGATATTCGGGCTCGTTTATTTGGGCGTCATTTGTCGAAATATCTTCCGGGAAATCCATCCATCGTGGTTCAAAACATGGTCGGCGCCGGCGGCTTGGTCGCCGCCAATTACACTTTCAGCGTCGCTAAACCGGACGGGCTGACACTGCTGCATTTTCCGTCGAGCACGGTGATGAATACTTTCTTAACGACCAGCGCAAACGTCAAGTACGACATTCGCCAAGTGCCCATCATCTGGCTCGGTTCCGACAGCTGGCTAACCGTGTTAAACCCAAACACGACCGGCCTGAGGAAAGCGGAGGATCTGCTGAAAGCGTCGACTCAATTGCGTGTCGGCGGCTCGGGAGTGTCAAGCTTAAGGAGCCTGAGACCCAAGCTTGCGCTGGAATTGTTCGGCGTCGATCATACCTGGGTCATCGGTTACAAAGGCTCGTCGGATCTGCTGTTGGCATTCGAAAAAGGCGAGATCCATTTATTCGAGGATCCGCAGGATGGTTATCAGGCAAATATTCAGCCCCGGGAGAAGAGCGGCATCGCGGCGATTCTCTGGCAGACCGGCATTATCGGTACCGACGAAAGCTTTGCGCGATCGAAGCTGTTGCCGCATGTGCCGACGCTTGACCAAGTGCTGCCCAAAGAGAAGAAGAGCGGCGCGCGCTGGCAAGCCTGGAAAGCGGCGGTCATCCCGCAGGCTTTTCAATACTCGGTCGGTCTGCATCCGGACACACCGCGAGATCGAATCAAAACATTGAGCGACGCGTTCGCCAAAATGACCCAGGACGCCGATTTTCGCTCTGAGTTCGCAAATGCGCTCGGCGAGCCGCCTGATGCGATCATCGGAGATCAGGCGGATCGGATCGTCAAGGACGGCGTAAAAAAACTATTCGAAGACTATAAGCCAGGAGTGGACTATTTGCGCGAGATGGCCAAAGGCAAGTGATCCCCATGTTAGGCTCCCGGAAAGTAGGAACGACAAGAACAGGACCGTTCCAGCAGTTCAAGACGTTCAAAACGTTCAAGCCGTAAAACGCGGAGACTTTGTACCATTCAGATTTTCGAGTTCGATATTCAGTGAAACCATTTGCGGTCAATCTCGGATACAAGCTACTATTTTAAAGAGTAAAGAAATTCATGACGAGCAGAAAACTCGATGAGAAAAATTAGCAAAGGTTTCGAAAGTCCATCCAAAATGCTCTTGCGCCTGCGGGTGAATAGAGAAACCCAGGAGGTTGCTACGGAGGTGAACAAGACCTTGCTGGAGGTCTTGCGCGAGGACATGAATCTCACCGGCACAAAGCATGGTTGCGAATTGGGAGAGTGCGGCACTTGTACCGTGCTGGTGGACGGCGCGCCGGTGCTCTCCTGCTTGATGCTTGGCATCGAAGCCGTCGATCACGAAATTGTCACCGTCGAAGGAATGACCCAGAACGGCAAACCCCATGCGCTGCAAAACGCCTTCGCGGATTTGGGCGCGGCGCAATGCGGTTATTGCATCCCGGGTATTCTTCTTACCGCAAAGGCCCTGTTGGATGAGAATCCGCAGCCGACTCGCGACGAGATCCGCCAGGCTTTGTCGGGGAATCTCTGCCGCTGCACCGGCTACACTAAAATCCTGCAGGCCGTCGAATTGGCGGCGAAGGGAATGAGTAAACGACTTGTGCACCACGAAGGACGCGAAGATCACGAAGGTAAGAGGAGAGAATGAAAGAATCGTTTTCCGAACTTCGCGTCCTTCGTACTACTATAGTTCAAAATTTGCGTGGCCGGCGCAAATGATCTTGAAGCTGAGAGCACTCGGAGCGGGAATTCATCCCGCCAAGGCGCAAAGTCGCTAAGCTTAGTGGAAAATGAAAACTCCTATAATGACGTTTACCGTAATCTCCGATCTTTGCGGCCTTCGCGTCTTTGAGGGAGATATTCCGAGATTTTGGTTGCGGCTCTGCCGCGCTGGGTGCTTCGTGGTGAACAATATAAGTTTCGACGTGAATGACTCGCAACCATTTGCAAAAGTCACCGGGCACGAAGGTCCCTACAGACTAAGCATATTATGAATAAGAAAAATTTCTCCGTCATCGGCAAGCCGCTGCGCAAAATCGACGCGATGGCGAAATGCGCCGGCGAGACGGTCTATGCCGACGATCTCAATCTGCCGCGCACGGTTTACGCCAAGCTCTTGCGCAGCCCCCACCCTCATGCGCGCGTACTCGGCATCAACGCCGCGCGCGCGCTTAAGCTCGATGGCGTGTACGCGGTGATCACGGGTGAAGATTTGCCGGAGAAGTTCGGCATCATGCCGTCGACTCAAGACGAGGAGGCGCTGGTCACCGACAAAGCGCGCTACGCCGGCGATCCCGTCGCGGCGGTGGCGGCCGCCAGCGAGAGCCTGGCGGAAAAGGCGCTCGGCTATATCGACGTGGAGTACGAAGTTTTAAAACCGATCCTCACCATTGAAGAAGCGCTCGCTTCAACCGAGGAGAGCCAGCGCATTCATACCTGGAACCGCCACGCCAATATTCAAAAAGCGGTCTCGTTCGAATTCGCCGATGTCGAGGGCGGCTTTGCCAACTCGGATCATATTTTCGAGGGCACTTTTTTTTACCAGGGCAATACCCATCTGCCGATGGAGCAATACGCCGCCGTCGCCTTCTACGGCCCGGACGATAAGCTTACGTTGTGGTCGTCGACCCAGACGCCGCATTATGTTCATCGCGCGTTGGCCAAAGTTTTGGGACTGCCCGCGAGCCGCATCCGCGTCGTCGCCACTCCGGTGGGCGGCGGCTTCGGCGGCAAGAGCGATCCATTTTCCCACGAGATCTGCGCCGCCAAACTTTCGATGATCACCAGAAGACCGGTGAAAATCACACTCAATCGCGAGGAATCGTTTTACATCCATCGCGGCAGACACCCGGTCAAGATGTTTGCCAAGACCGGCGTCAAGAGCGACGGCACGATCCAGGCGATGCAGTATAAAACCTATCTCGACGGCGGCGGCTATAGCAGCTACGGCTTGGCCACTGTCTATTATACCGGCGCGCTCCAGACGGTAACTTACAATGTCCCAGCGTATAAATTCGAAGGCGTGCGCGTGTTCACGAACAAGCCCGCCTGCGGGCCGAAGCGCGGCCACGGCACGCCGCAACCGCGCTTCGCATTGGAAATCCAACTCGATGAAGTCGCCGAAAAGCTCGATATGGATCCCATCGATCTGCGCCTCAAGCAACTGGTCGAGCCCAACAGCATAACCGTGAACGGCCTGCGCGTCAGCAGCACGGGACTCCGCGAGTGCTGCGAGCGCGTCGGCGAGCGCGCCGACTGGAAGAAAAAATTCCGCAAGCTGCCGTTCGGCCACGGCGTCGGTTTCGCGGCGAGCTCTTACATCAGCGGCGCCGGCCTGCCGATTTACTGGAACGACATGCCGCACTCCGGCGTGCAGATCAAGCTCGACCGCAGCGGCGGCGTCGCGGTGTTTTGCGGTTCCGTCGATATCGGTCAGGGTTCGGATTCGATTTTGGCGTACGCGGTCGCGGAAGAATTCGGCATTGATCCCGCCGACATCAGAGTGTTAACCGCGGATACGGATTTGACGCCGGTCGATCTCGGCAGTTACTCGAGCCGCGTCACGGTGATGACCGGCAACGCCGCCGTGCAAGCCTGCAACAATCTCAAACCCATGCTGCTCGAAGCCGCCAGCAAAGCACTGGAAGTGCCACCGGACAATCTCGAGTTCGCCGGCGGCATGATTCGCAGCGTCAAACTACCGACGTGCGCCATGAGCTTCGCCGACGCGGTGCGCAAAGCCGAAGGAAAGCACGGCACGCTGGGCGCCACCGGCAGCTACTGGCCGCCGAAAAATCCGCGCGACTTCAAAGGCTCGGGTGTCGGTCCCACGCCGGCCTATAGTTTCACTACTTCTATCGTCGAGCTTCATTGCGACAGCATGACGGGTGAAATTAAGATCGACAAAGTGTGGATCGCGCACGATTGCGGGCGCGCCTTCAATCCGCTGCTCGTCGAAGGACAAACCGAAGGCAGCGTTTATATGGCGCTGGGCGAAGCGTTGATGGAGGAGCAAATTTTCCGCAAGAACGGTCTGCATAAAATCCCGTCGATCCTGGAGTATAAAAGCCCGACGACTTTGGAGACGCCGGAGATCGAAACGATTCTCGTGGAAACCGACGATCCGGAAGGACCCTATGGCGCCAAAGAAGCTGGCCAGGGTCCCCTGTTGCCGGTGGTCCCGGCCGTTGCGAACGCCGTCTACGACGCCATCGGCGTGCGTATCCATGAAGTTCCGATCACGCCGGACAAAATTCTGCGCGCCCTTGACGGGCGGCTGAAGGCAATTTCGATTCCTGATTTTAAATTTCCCGCGCCGATTAAATGGCAGCCGGGAGATGGGATTGAAGTGGCACAGAAGAGTTGAAATAGAGCTGAGTATGATCATATTGCGCCGACCAATCTTTAAGCGCTTCCTCGCCCTCCCGTGGAGGGAGAGGATAGAGGTGAGGGTGGTCTCGGTTCGGCGATTCGGCCCTCACCCTCGCCCTCTCCCGCAAGCGCTTATCTTTACCCGTAATCCCCCTGGCTGGGAAATGGGCGCTTTGACGGGGTGAGCTGTTGTAGAGAATGAAGCTGTTTGCAAATCAAGAAGCCGGTAGCGATGTCGTGGAGGCGTTGCCAGCCCCGTGCGATCGTTGTGGAGCCAGGCTCACCGTCGCCCTTTCTGCCGAGAAAACCTCCAAGCTCAGCGGTCAGGTGCGTGATCTCACGCACGCTCGGTGGACTCGCAGGCAGCGGCTGATTGGG
>JBOHVN010000220.1:0-2341 GCA_050735675.1 Binatia bacterium
GTATCCCGGCGCCGCGCAGCCCCGCGACGATCGATTGCGCTGCTTCCGTCGAATTCAATTGAGACTCCAACCTTAAGGCAGTGGCTACCGCTTAACACCAAACACCGGGTAGATCAAGACAAAGCGCGCCGCGATGCGCGCTTTTCCTTTCACGGAATTCTTAGTATAAGTGCGGCAAGAAAAAATATTCGACGGAAAGGATAACGACCATGATCAAGCTCTACGATTTTAAATCTTCACCCAACTGCCAGCGCGTCAAAATCGTCCTGGCGGAAAAACATTTGCCCTACGAGATCGTGCCGGTGGATTTGCGCGCACAGGAACAAAAGACGCCCAACTATTTAAAACTAAATCCTTACGGCAAGGTTCCGGTGCTGACCGACGACGGCACCGTGCTTTACGAATCGTGCATCATCAACGAATACCTGGAAGAAAAATACCCCAACCCGCCGCTGCTGCCCAAGGACCCGGGGAAAAAGGCCAAGGCGCGCATCCTGGTCGATTACGGCATGGGCCATTTCGACAGCCCTTATCAAAAGCTCCGCATGGAGCTCATGAAAGAACCAAAGGACCAAAACCAGCAGGTGATTGACGGAGCCAAGGGTGACTTGAAAAAACTGCTGAAACGTTTCGAAGACGAGCTCGGCGATCAAGATTATCTGATCGGCGAATTTTCTCTGGCCGATGCCGACCTGCTGCCGCGTTTTTCGCGGCTCGAAGGGTTCGGCGTTCTTCCTGATCCGTCGCTGCCGCGCCTTGGAAAATATTTGGAGAGAATGAAAGCGCGCTCCTCGGTTAAGGCTGTCCTCTAGCACTTATAAGGAGTTCAAAAGTAAGTCGTTATCAGGCAACCGAGGGACGAGCTCTGGAGAACGCGGGCACAGGAACGTACAGGTCGCGTTCCGGCCCGTGCCCTTGACTAAGCCACCCTCGGGGAGGACGGCGTGGTGGCCTACAAGGCACAGGCCCATTGCCTGCGTTCGGAAGGGCTTGACCCGAGGGACGCCGGTTGTGTCACATGTCGACATACCAATGAACTCATTAATAGTTTGGCGTTATTCGAATCTGTAGCGATGGAGCTGCCGGAGAGCGGGATTTTTTCATCCATCTTTGCGGCGCTCCTTCGCCCTTACCTTCGCTCCCTCGACAAGCCGTCCCTGCCCAGATACCACGGCGAGCTTGGACTCGCCGGGTTAAGAAAAAATGTCACGGTGCGCTGGGACACTCATGCGATTCCCCACGTGTTCGCGGCCGACGAGCCGGACCTGTTTTTTGCTCAAGGTTATCTTCACGCCCAGGAACGGCTCTGGCAAATGGAAATGAGCCGCCGTTTTCTCGGTGGCCGCACGGCGGAAATCTTCGGCGACTTCGCGCTGCCGTGGAAGGATCTTTCTTCGCAATTTCGCCGCCGCACATCCGTGGACCTGGATTATTTCGTCAGGCTCCTCGGTATTGGCGCCAGTGCCGAAGCATCTCTATCGTTACTTTCCGAGCCGCTGCGGCTCTATCTGGACGCCTACTGCAGCGGCGTCAATCGTTACATTGAACAGTGCGGCAACAAACTGCCGTGGGAATTTCGCCTGCTGCGACACCGCCCGGACCCGTGGCGCCCGGAAGATACGCTGGCGATCGGCAAGGGCCTGGCGTTTCTGCTGTCGACCGCGCTTTACACGCGCCTTAACTTCATCGCCGTGGCCACGAAACTGCAAGACCAGTCGCAAAAACTCCGCGCGTTGTTCCCGGCCTACCCGAACGATGCACCCGTGATCGCCCGAGCCGTCTGGGATCAGGTCCGCGCGCTGTGGCAATTCTCCGGCGGTATTCTTGCCGCCGCCGGCTGGCATCCCGGAGGAAGCGGCAGCAACAGCTGGGTGGTTGCGCCGAGCCGTTCACGAAGCGGCAACGCGATTCTCTGTAACGATCCTCATCTGCGCATGACGCTGCCGTCGACCTGGTACTTGATGCATTTGCGCGCCGAAGAACGCTCGACTGAGCCCGAGCCCTACGAAGTCTGGGGCGCATCGATCCCGGGCTGCCCCTTGATCCAACTGGGCCACAACCGCCGCATCGCCTGGGGAATCACCGCCGCGGTGTGCGACGATGTCGAGATTTATCGTGAGCGGTTGCATCCGCTCGAGCCGGACCGCTACTTGGTAGGCCATCAGTGGCAAAAACTCCAAAGCCATAGCGAGCTGATCGGCGTCAGGAGATCCGCGCCCCGCGCAAAAATCATCCGCAGCACGCGCCATGGTCCCGTCATCAGCGATTTTAGCGGCATGACCGCCGGCGGCGAAGTGCTGTCGGTGCGCTGGACCGCCCACGAGCCGAGCGAGGAGATGCG
>JBOHVN010000221.1:0-34290 GCA_050735675.1 Binatia bacterium
CCCCCCTTAACCTGGATACCGTTTTTCAACGGTATGACGGACGCTGTCCGTCACCTGGATGCCGGTCCTTCGAGGCGAGATTCAGTGTTTTCTCGTTGGGAACCTTTTGGCATCGTTAGACGGCGACGTGGCACAAACGTGACGCGCCCGAAGCTTTTGAATATTCATGCTTAACCCCCTCGCGGTCGCGCCGCGACGGCCCTTGGCCACCTTGACTCCCGCCAATCCTTGCAATATATTACCAATGACCAAACGATTGCATAGTCGATTGACCAGTTGGCGGCGCGTCCTCGCGCCTTGGAAGCAGGAAAACAATTGCGATCCTCAGAGCGCAGTCAAAACGGCGGGCTCGAGCGCCTCGAAATGGTCTGCCGTGAGCGCGGCATCCCGGTTACGGTGCAACGCCGGGTCATCTTTACGGCACTACTCGAGCGCGACGATCATCCGACCGTGGATCAGATTTTTGACGATGTGAAAAACCGCATACCCGGCCTCTCACGGACGACCGTCTACCGGACGTTAGAAACGCTGGCCGATCTCGGACTGGTGCGGCGAACCAATCATTTTGAAGCGTGCGTCCGCTTCGACGGCAACATGGAGCAGCACCATCATCTGGTTTGCATCGTTTGCGGCAAAGTCACTGACTTTCAGGATCCGGGCTTGACGATCGCCGATCTGCCCGATGTCCGCCGCAGCGGTTTTGTCTTATCCGATTATTCCATATATTTCGAAGGATACTGCTCGCATTGTAGACGGACCGCGAAGTTCGCCAAGCCGCGTAAAGCAAAGGGAATCTAACTTGCCAACTCGCGCGCCGGGCATTGGAGCGCGCTCAAGGAATTGAAATCGTGACTAACAAACCGGCCTACGACCCAACGGATCCCCGCTATTACGATGAGAAAGATTTACGCTCCGAAGTCGAGCGGATCTTTAGCCTATGCGCGGATTGCCGCATGTGCGTTAAATACTGCGGCAGCTTCCCTAAGATGTTCGATGCCATCGATGATTACTGCACCGAAGGCAAGTACTCCGAGGTGGACACGAAAAAAATTAAAGGCGCAGACGTCAGCAAGGTCGTCGACCTCTGTTTTCAATGCAAGCTTTGCTACATCAAGTGTCCCTACACGCCTGGCGAGCATGCGTGGGCAATCGATTTTCCGCGCTTGATGACTCGGGCCAAGGCGCAGGAAGTCAAGAAAAAAGGCGTTCCGCTAGTGGACAAGCTGCTCGGCAATCTCGACCTGGTCGGCAAGCTCGGCTCGGCCACAGCGCCGCTGGCGAATTGGGGCAATCAAAATGCGCTGAGCCGGCAGCTCATGCATAACGTCGTCGGGATTCATAAAGACAAAAAGTTGCCAGCGTATGCCTCAAAGACCTTCGCGAAGAGGTTCGAAGGCGAGCACAAGACAGCGCAAGGCGAACCGGCGGCAAAGATCGCGTTCTTCTCCACCTGTTACGTGAACTACAACGAACCGGAGATCGGCACGGATACGTTGGAGGTCATGGCGCACAATAACGTCGCCGTGGCGTTGGCTTACGAGCAGTGCTGCGGCATGCCGCGTTGGCACAACGGCGACGTTGATGGGGCCGTCGAGGCGGCAAAAGAAAACGTCGCCAATTTGATCGAGCATGTAAACCAAGGGAGTAGCATTATCGCCACCAATCCCACTTGTTCGCAGATGATCCGCGTCGAATATCCGCGGCTTTTGGGCACCGAGAATGCGAAGAGGGTAGCTGCGCGCACTATGGACCCGATGGAGTTTCTCGCCGGACTAGCGAGCGCGGGGAAACTTAAGAAAGATTTTAAGACCGGTGCGGGCAATGTCAGTTATCACATGCCGTGCCACTTGCGTGCGCAAAACATCGGCTACAAGACGCGCGACGTCCTGTCTCTCTTACCCGAAACTACGGTCAAAGTCGTCGAAGAGTGCTCGGGTCACGACGGCACGTGGGCGATGAAGAAAGAAAATTTCGAAATGTCACTAAAGTACGGCAGCCGCGCTTTTAAGGAAATGGCTGATGGCGATCCCAAGGTGACTTGCTCGGACTGCCCTTTGGCAGCGATTCACATCGAGCAAGGCAACGGCAGGCGGCCGCTCAATCCAATGCAGATTCTAGCGAAAAGTTACCGCGGCGAGCCGATCGGGTAAGTTTTTTCGCGCTGTTCTGCGACGGGCCACGGTTCTGCGCTTACGTTTGACCCCACAGATTTCCGCGACATCGTCGCGATACTGGAGCCAAAATTCCAGAGCATCAGTCATGGTTCTGACCACGGCGCCGCGCCGCATGGGCGTTACGTTTTCAAGAATCGCGCTCCACGCCGCCTCACGGTGGCTGCCCTCCACGCGCCGGTGCGCCTTGGTGAGGGCCAAACTCTCCACCGGCAGACCGTAATACTTAACCAGCGGATGTTCCTCCAGGGGCGGTGGCGCGTGGCCGCCGCGTGTCAATGCCGCGCGCTCGTCAGAATTGCCTTCGACGAAAATCGTCACGATCGCTGCGGCGATATCCCAGCCGTACGATTGCGTCGCTTCGTCGAGGAAACCGCGATAACGTTCAGCCGCCGGTAGAAGCTGCACATGCTGGAAACGCTCGAGATCCATGCCGAGTCCACGGGGGTATTCTAGGAACAGTAGCGGATGCGGGCTGCCGGCAACCAGGCCTCCGGTCTCTTCCTCATACAAATTTTCGGCAAGGCTCCGACGAATGGCCGGGATCGGACAGCGCACGTAGGCTCGCCCTACCATCACCGGGAAGTCCCGAACGTAGGTCTCGTATTCTTGTTCGAAGTGATAGTGTAGGAGTTCCTTAGCAACCCGCCCCGAAGTAAACATCGGCCACGCCCAATGTTTCTTCCGTTCCATCACGCCAAGCATCTGCTCGCGAAAAGTTTCCCTATCCATAAGCCGCCCCTTTTCCTCACGGCGCAAATTTACAGATTGACAGATTGACAGAGCAATGAGAATGCCAAAATCTAAGAGCTTGATCTTGCTAGACTTGGCGCGTGAGGCGCTGGCGCAGAATGGTGAATCCTTCATTTTGACAGTCAAAATCAGGCTGCATTGCCAGAAGTTCGATGTCCTGCGTGCAAACCCGAATTGCCCTCAAAACTGGGGCGTCATCAGCGGCTCAGCGTTCTCCAGTAACGAAGCTCGGGAAGTTTATGGCGTCGATCGGGCTTCTTTGTACGCGTCGAATCGAGATCGAAACCTTGACGCTCGTAGAACCGCCGCCCGCGCGCATTGGCATCCAGCACGCACAGCGTCATTTGCTGGAGCTTGCCGCGCAAGAGCTCGCTTCGAAAAGCACCGCCATAACGCGTAGGCCGGGCATCGGCTGCCATGGCGCGCCTCACAATCATCGCAAAACTCTCTGAAGCTCGCGGTGCGGCGAAATCGAACTACGCCGTCTTGGTCCGCATGGTGACAAATTCTTCTGCGGCGGTCGGATGGATGCCGATCGTGGCATCGAACTGCGCCTTGGTGGCGCCGCAATTAAGCGCTACGGCGAGGCCCTGGATAATTTCGCCGGCATCGGGGCCGACCATGTGACAGCCGAGCATGTGATCGGTCGTTTGGTCGACGACCAGTTTCATCATGGTCCGCTCGTCACGTCCCGTGAGCGTGTGTCTGAGTGGCTTAAAAGAGGTCTTGTAGATATCGACTTGGAAATTCGCCTGTCGCGCCTGCTCCTCGGTCAGACCGACCGTGGCGCAATTGGGCGTGCTGAACACCGCCGTGGGCACGTTTAGATAACCGGGCCGCGTCGGCTTGTCATTGAACAATGTATTCGCCACCGCCATTCCCTCGGCGATTGCGACCGGCGTGAGCATCATGCGGTCGGTGCAGTCGCCGATGGCGTAAATGCTGTCGACGCTGGATTTCGAATATTCGTCCACCACCACCGCGCCGCCCGGCTTCATGCGCACGCCGGCCTTTTCGAGCCCGAGATCGAGCGTTTTCGGCACGCGGCCCGTGGCATATAAGATGTGATCCGTCTCGATAACGCTGCCGTCCGTCAAGGTCGCATGCAGGGTATTGCCGAGCTTCTCTATTTTAGTGACGTCTGCCGCAAATCTCAGATCAATGCCGCGCTTAAGCATTTCGGTGGCAAGCGTGATACGAATGTCCTCATCAAAGCCGCGCAAAAACAACTCGCCGCGGTAGAGTTGGACCGTATGCGCGCCCAAACCATGGAAAATACCGGCAAACTCTACGCCGATATAGCCGCCGCCCACGATAATCACGCGCTTGGGCAGTGACGGCAAATAAAACGCTTCATTGGATGTGATCGCATACTCCGAACCGGGAAACTTCGGCACCACCGGCCAACTGCCAACCGCAACCAGAATATATTTCGCGGTGATTTTCTTGCCATCGAGCGCTACGGTGTGCGCAGCCAAAATTTCAGCATGCCGATCGAGAATCTCGACACCCGAGTCGCCGAGGATTTTTCGGTAAACGTTATTCAAGCGCGTAATCTCTTGGTTCTTATTAGCGATAAGCTTCGCCCAGTCGAGCCGGGGCTCGCTCGCGGTCCAGCCGTAACTTGCGGCATCGGCAAAATCCTCGGCGTAATGCGACGCATACACGAGAAGTTTCTTCGGAATACAGCCGACGTTGACGCAGGTGCCGCCGAGGTAGAGTTCTTCGGCAATGGCGACCTTGGCGCCGAACAACGCCGACATCCGGCTTGCGCGCACGCCTCCGGACCCGGCGCCGATCGTAAATAGATCGTAATCATATTCGGGCATAGGGCATCACCTTTGAGCTTAGAGACTGAGTATCGCTAAAAAGTAGCATCGCAGTAGGCAAAAGTCTCGTACGTGATCTTTGACAGCACACACGGATTCATGAACAATGGCGGGACTGTCCATCGGTTCGTGTAACTGCCAATGTCACAAGCCGCCGTTCAATCTCTGTCAGGTAGCCAGCGCTTGCTCCAAGCGCTGAGCGCGTTGCGCCATCGCAACTACCGGCTCTACTGGTTTGGTCAACTCTCGTCGGTCCTGGCGCAAAACATGGAGGGCGTGGCGCAGGGCTGGCTGGTGCTTGAGTTAACCAATTCGCCGCTCCTGCTCGGGCTCACCGGCTTGGCCTTTGCAGCTCCGACGATCGCGTTGACTCTGCTGGGCGGCGTGATCGCCGACCGCGCCGACCGCAGGCGCATCATGATTTTGTCTCAGGGCGTCTCCGCGTTGACGTTTTTCTCGCTCGCCACTTTGATCGTGATGGATCGCATAGCGCTGTGGCATGTCATAGCGCTGGCGGTTTTGTCGGGCTGCGTGCGTGCCTTCGATCGGCCCAGCCGCATGGCCCTGTTACCGCAAATGGTGCCTAAAGAAGATATCGCCAATGCCGTCGCCGTCGGTGGCACCATCTGGCAGCTCAACCGCCTCGTCGGCCCGGCGCTCGCGGGCATGATGATCTACTTGATCGGCATCGGCGCGACTTATTACTTTTGCTTTGGCGCTTCGCTGATTGCCGTTTTTTTATGGCTCGGCATCCGCCTCGCCGCGCCGTCCACGGCGCCCTCGGCGGGCGGCGTCATGCAGCATATGGTCGAGGGACTGAATTTCATCCGCCATAACGAAATCTACTTCATCTTCATCGCAATAATATTCTTCAACAGCGCCTTCGGCATGTCCTATTTGATTCTCATGCCGGTCTTTGCGCGCAATGTCCTCGACGTCGGCTCCCAGGGTTTTGGCTTTCTCCAGAGCGTCGGCGGCGCGGGGGCGCTCGTCGGCGTGCTGGCGGTCGCCTGGTTCTCCCATTCCCGCGGCAAGGGCGTTCAGTCGCTCTTCGGCGCGATCGCGTTCGGCATCCTTCTCATATCGTTCGCAGTATCAAAGTCGTACCCGCTTTCCTTAGCCCTTGCCTTCGCGCTCGGCGTGGCCAGCCAGTTTTACATGACGACGATCAGCACCGTCCTGCAAGTTAATTTGCCCAACGAACTGCGCGGCCGGGTCATGGGCATCTACGGCCTCGCTTGGGAGTTGATGCCGGTCGGCGGCATGATCGCCGGCGCCATCGCGGAATTCGCCGGGGCGCCGATCGCCGTCGGCTTCGGCGGCTTCATGGTCACGGCCATGGCGCTTCTGGTGGCGATTTTTTATCCGAGCATCCGCCGCCTGGAACAGTAGCTCGTCCTGTGCTAGGCAGGTCAAATGGCGGAGAAAAGAGCCAAGAAAAAAGCCGGCGCGCCGCGTAAGCGACGCAAGCTCGCCGGTCATTCCATCGGGCTTCTGGCAAACGAACTTTCAAACGGCGCGCCGCAGGCGACCGTTAGCGAGCTTCAACAAGCGATCGATAAAGACGGCGGTCAGGTTCTAGCCACCTACCGTGAACCGTTCAGCGGACACTGGGTCGTGCTGGCGTCATTGCCCATCGATCAGGTCGAACCGACGCCCTACCAGCGCAATCTTTCCGACACGCACGTGCGCAAACTCGAAGGTGTAATCGCCAAGCTCGGCCGCTTTCTCGACCCGATCATCGTCGTCCGCAAAGAAAGCAAGGACAGCAACACGCGCTACTGGACGCCTAACGGCAACCATCGTTTATCGGCCATGAAGACCCTCGGCGCCAAATGCATCGTCGCCCTCGTCGTTCCCGAGGCTGCCACAGCCTATCAAATTCTCGCGCTCAACACAGAAAAGGCGCACAACCTGCGCGAGCGCGCGCTCGAAGTGATAAAGATGTACCAAGAGCTCGCCACGCTCGGCGACGCCACTGAAGAAACTTACGCGTTGGAATTCGAAGAAGCCGCGCTGATCACGCTGGGTCTTTGCTATCTCGAAAACGGCCGCTTCAGCGGCGGCGCCTACCATCCGATTCTCAGGCGCTCGGACCAATTCATCAAAAAGCCGCTCAAGTCGACGCTTG
The DNA here is from genome assembly GCA_050735675.1 of Binatia bacterium. Taxonomy (GTDB): domain Bacteria; phylum Desulfobacterota; class Binatia; order UBA9968; family UBA9968; genus DP-20. Next base: position 6,885 of record JBOHVN010000221.1, read on the forward strand.
CGGTTCGCCAGGAGCGCGCCAGGATGCTGATGGACCTCGACAAAACCGTCGTCAAAAAAGTTGAAGCGTTGAAAGCGAAAGGACTCACCAGTCCCTATCTCAAAAGCTTTGTCGTTGCGCGCATCAACCCGCTCCGCTTCCGCCCCAAAGACGCCGCGCCGCTCAGCTTCGATGAGGTCATGGATCGAATGACCCAAGCCGTGGAAAAAATGAACGTTGAAAAAATCAAAGTCGAGGATTTGGCCAGGTCAGGCGGTGCGCCGGAAGAGTAAAGCGAAGAACAAGTTTACTTTTCTCATGGTCCTGAAACTAAAAAACTAAACGCAGTGCTATGCCCGCGGATACGTCGGCACCATGTCCGGCCGGTAAGTCCATTGCTTAACCGGCCTGCCCTCAGCTAAGTTTCGCAGCTCGCGCTCCCAGATCTTGCGCAAAAGAAAAACACCCCGGTCGCTGCGGCCGAGGTGCTCGTTGCTGCGCACGGCGATCGCGCCTTGACCAGTCTGCGCGATTTCGTCTTCGAGCATCACGAAATCGACGCGCGTTGGATCCACGTCGCTGAGCTGAAGATTTCCGGCAAGTATGGCCCGGACCAGCTCGGGCCGATCTTTTTCCGCCTGTGCGCGCATTTCCCGCCGCTCTTCGATCCACTTCCGTCCGCCTTCGCCTGTAAGCGGAATCGCGCGCACTTCGAAGTGAATATGGCTTTCGTCATCCACCGGAACCTTGAAAACGATCACATCAGCGCGCTTGATCACCGGATCGACCACCTGCCCGTTGATAAAATTGATGTTGGGCATGCCGAAGAAAAAAGTGAGATCCTTGCCGTCGGGATATTTTACGTAGCGCTTGATCCCCCACTCGGATTCTTCGACGGAAATGACCGGATCGCCAAGCACCACATGATCATCCACCGAGTCCCGGTGGCGCTGGTGCACGAAACGCACATGCGCGTTGTCGAGCGAGTTATCGATGTTGTTAAAGTAATTGCAAATGCGCCGCAACCCGGCCACGTCCAGGGAGATATCGGGATTTTCGAATTTCGGGTAGCGCGGTAACGGCGGCGGGGCGCCTTCGCCTACATAAGCGAAAATGAGTCCGATGTATTCCTTCACTGGATAGCCCGGTATGCGGACCTTTTCCGCGAATGACTGCCCTTCCGCCGGCTGCTCAACGCATTGTCCCGAGCCGTCGTATTTCCAGCCGTGGTAGAAGCAGCGAATACACTCGCCTTCGATGGAGCCCACCGATAGCTGCGTTCCCCGGTGCGCGCAACGCGGCCCGACGAGATACGCAGCGCCGCTGTCGCCTCGGTACACGGTAAAATCTTCACCCAGGACCCGGACCGGCAGCGCTCGGCCGGCGCCAAGCTCATACGAGCAACAAACCGGCTGCCAGAACGTCCGCAGATAACATCCAGCCAATGTTCCCGGTCCAGTGTGTACGAATTCACTAAAATCCATCTTACCCTCGTCGCCGCCTACCCTGACCGTCTTTCGCATTGAACGTCACAAGTTCAATCCGTTCAAGCTATTCAATCACTGCGCTCCGTTCAAACGGCTTGAACGTTTTGAACGGATTGACGTCTTGAACAATCATCATTTCCTCGCGCGAGGATGCCCAGACCGCAAAGAAAAATACTCTCAGAGGTTTGTGAATAAATCGATTTTAAGCCGTTTTGAGCAAATTTCACGGCAATGAAATCAGCTAGTTGCCGTCGGTGGTTTCCGTGATTTTCAATTAATTCACAAACTCTCACTCTGTTCCATATTAAGTCTCCAGCGTGCTTGGATGAAACATATCTTCCGGCTGAAATCTCCGCGATACCAAGCCCTGGCGAAATGTGTAATCAAGCATCTTGTCCACTTCAGAGCGCGTTTTCTTGAATCCCCAGACGTACGGGTCCGGGCCCGTGATCGCGCGCTCCTCTTCCCAGAGCGAGCGATACCACAACGCAGTCATATGCACTCGTTGCCGATCGAGCCAGTGATAACATTCCTGCTTGGCTTCCTGCCAGGCGTCGAACATACTCATCGCGACCCACGGATGCTTCTCGAGCACCGCGGTCTTGATCAAGAGCGTGTGTTGAATCGGGAAGAAACCCGTCTTCTTGAAATATTTTCTTTCCTCTTCGGCGTAGTTCGGCAGTAAAAAAACGACATCCGGATGGCCGAATGGCGCCCAGGTTTCCGTCGTGATGCCGGCATCGATCTTCCCGGCGATAAGGAGATCGTGCAGCTTGGCGCCTTGAGGTGCAATTTCCAGTTTGAGCCAAGGCGGCGGCTGCCACGTGCCGACCTTTTCTGCCCAATTGGCAACCCAGGTAATCGAGCGCAGATCGACGCCGTAATCGTCTTCCAAGATGCCACGCGCCCACAGCGCCGTCGTCGTAAACCACGTCTGCAGCCCGACGCGCTTGCCGTTGAGATCAGCGGGAGTGCGAATCCCCGCGCGTTTATTAATGTAGATGTATGAGTGGCGGAACATCCGTTTTACAAAAATCGGGATGGCCGTGAATCCCAGCGTTCTTTGCTCCAGGTCGGCCATGTAGATGCCGGTAAAAAACTCCGCTATGTCGAACTTCCCTTCGCGTCCGTCGCGCTGCCGGCTGCGGTCATCGGAATTAACGTGAATGTCCAGATCAATGTCACGCGGCTTCACGCGCCCGTCGATGAGCGGTTGGCTTCGATCATAGAGCGCGCACGTCATGCTGAGTTTTAAAGCCATATGAGCACTGCCCCTGTCACCACGAAGCACACGAAGGCCACGAAGGTTTCGGATATTGACGGTTATAAATTTCCGGATCTCGCGCGCTTCGTGACCTTCGTGGTAAAATTTGCGTTTTGCTTCTTCGGTGGCGGCCATGCCGCGCTCCGTCCTTCGCGGCAAAACTAAGTTGCCAACTAAGGCCCCGGTTTCCATCCCTTCGATTGGATTTCCGCGATCACCTTACGCGTCAGTGAGAAATCAAAAATCTTCGCCAGTGGCGGCCCCTCTTTGAGATCGAGCCGCTTCAGCACGTGCTCGACGGCTTTCGCTTGCGTATCGGTATTGAGAGTTCCGTCGTGGGTCAACGAAGCCCTCACAACGTTGTCGTATGCTTTGGCGGCGACACTATCGCTGACCCGTAGATAACGTGCAACGATCGGAATCGTACCGGCTCGATTTTCTTTGAGGTGGAGAAAGCCTTTGTAAGTGCCGCGAATAAATTTCTCCATTTGTGCCGGATCCGACTGCAGCAAGGCGTCTCTAACAAGAATGCTTCCTTGAAGCTCGACAAGATCCTGCTTCGGAAACGACACCAACTCGCGAAAACCGGCATCCTCGGCCTTGAAAGTGACCGGCGGCGACAGCATCGCGGCGTCGACGATTCCGCTTTGCAACCCGGAGAAGATCAGCGGCATGACGCCGAGACTCAACACGGTCACGTCGCGACTGGGGTCGAGACCGTTGCGCCGCAAAATTTCCCGCATCAGAGAGTCCGGCCCGCTGCCGATGCCGGAGACACCGACGCGTTTGCCCTTCAATGCTTTGACGTCGCGGATCTCCGGTTTCGCGTAGAGCCAAAACATCGCGCGGTTGTAGGTGGTAAACAGGAACTTGAGCGGCGAACCGCGCAAAATCGGCGGCAAACCCGAGCCTCCGACGGTGGCAACCGCTACGTCGCCGCTCAACAACGCCCGGCTGGCGATCGGCGCACTCATGAGGATAAGCTCGACGTCCAACCCTTCGGCGCGGTAGTAGCCTTTGTCTCGAGCAATCGTAAATGCCAGCACAGCCTGCGTCGTGCTCGGTATCGCGACCTTTAGAACGTCAGCTTTCGCTTCCAGCGAGGACGCCATCAGAACAACAAACGAAAGTGCCGTTAATCTGATTTTCAAAATCAACGAACGCATGGGCACCCTTTCTTTGGTCATTTTGACCGAAACAAAAAGCCCGGGAGGGGCAGGTTTTAAACCTGCCCCTCCGGTGTATCTATACTTTGCTCACGTGAGCTACGAATCTTCGATACCCATGATCTGTGGCAACAAGCGCTCCACCAGAATCGCCCCGGTAAGTGACAAGTCCATCTCTTGAGCCATTTCGACCGCTGGCGCAAGGCTTTTCTGAAACACTTGTGTACGCCGGCGGCGAACCTCCATAAGATCTTGCGGTCGCTTGAATCTGTCAATCCAATTGTCAGCGACGAAGCTCTGCCCCGAACTTACGTGCAGCACTTTCTGCAACGCCGCAAAATCTAAACCGCTTCGCTCGGCGAGCAACTGGGCTTCATGGGCCGCAAGCATGTGAATACAGGTTACGACTTGGACGATCATCTTCGCGGCCGCGCCGCTGCCTAAAGCGCCCATGTGAAAAATCTCTGCCGCCGACGTAGAGAACACTTCCCGGCAGCGTTCAAGCACGGCCCTTTCTCCGCCGACCATGTAACACAACGACTTTTCCCGCGCGCCGGCCTCGCCGCCGCTAACCGGCGCATCGATAACTTGCGCGCCCTTCTCCTTGCCGATTTCCGCGAGCCGCTTGACCGTCCCCGGCATGACCGTGCTGTGAATCGCGATGATCGATTCCGGTCGAGCTCCCGCGAACAAACCGCCCTCGCCGAGCGACACGTCCTCAACTTGCGTATCATCGACCACGGCGATCTCGACGAGATCCGCGCCCGCCGCCAACTCCTTCGGTGAATGCGCGGCGTTCGCGCCAAGTTGGACCAACTCGCGTACGGGCTCTTCGCGCAAATCGTAGACGGTTAGGTCAAGACCCGCCTTGAGAACATTGATCGCCATCGGCTTGCCGATGCGGCCGAGTCCGATAAATCCTACTTTAATCACCTTCTGGCTCGTGCGAAACTGTTCTGGTAAAAGTACGACGATAATAGATTAATTGCCAGCGCTTTGGCCAAGTATTCGGTAGTGATTCATTCCAAATGCGGCATGAATGTTACCATCGAGAAAGATTCCTCGCAGAGTTTATCCTGAGTCCCTCCGAAGGACTCGGAATGACGGGTCAGCAAGCAATTTGTCATCTCGAACGAAGTGAGAGATCTTGACCCCACTGAACCACTACCACGTATTCGCGGCGCTTGACGCCAACTCTGCACAAGTGATTAGATCCGGTGGAGTCTTAATTCACGACACTGATGTCGAATTAATCGCTTAATTACAGATCACGTACCAATTCGCAAGGAGGCCGAAGCATGGCTGAAACCGAGAAGGCATATCTGGTCGGCACCGTACGTCCCACCAATCGACCCGAAGCCGGACAAGAACTCGATCTCGACACATTGATTCCGGCGAAGATCAGGTTCGTTTATCTGACAATGAACTTTACGCGCGGAACGGAAGAGGAGTTCACCACTTCGATGCCGGGCTACGAAACCAAGGCGGCGGAGCTGGCGACAATGGGCGCCAACTTGGTTCGTCCCAGCGGCGCGCCGCCGTTCATGCTGCTGGGTTATCAAAAAGAACACGAGCTGATCGCCAGCTGGGAAAAGAAATACAACGTGCAGATGTTTACCTCGGGACAGAATCATGTGCGCGCGCTGCGCACGCTCGGCATGAAAAAGTTCGTCGGCGCCAGCTACTTTCCGGAAAAGATGAATAACGTTTTCGCGCGCTATTTCACCGACGCGGGATTCCAAGTGCTGGCGATGGAAGGCATCGATTCGCCGTTCGCCGCCGTGCCCAGCGTGCCGCCGGAGCAAATACTCGCCTTCATGAAGCGCATTGCCGCTAAGCATCCAGATGCCGACGGCATCTACATGCTCGGCTCGGCGTGGAAAACCGTGGGAATCATCGACCGATTGGAAAAAGACACCGGCCTGACAGTCGTTCACGCCGGCCCCGCGCGGGCCTGGGAGACGCAATTGCGCTTGGGCCTGCGTCATTCGATTCCAGGATATGGACGGCTGTTAAGGGACATGCCGCAGTAAAACGCGACGCAAGCGTCAAGCACTCGGTTTCGGAGCGTGCACGAAAAGAGGCCTACGGCGGTCGAGCACAGACCATCGTTGGTTATTGACAATTAGCGGTCGCGTTCTCAACGGAACAAGGGAAGCATTCTGAAAGAGGTCAAATCATGGCGAAGCAATATGTCGATTGCGATGGACATGTGATGGAGCGAGTCGATGAGATCGCGGAGTTGATCGGCAAAGTAAACGGCATCGAGAGCGAGATCAATCCGCGCCGGATGGTGCCGAGTTTGGATCGTTTTCACACTCCGCGCCTCCAGCGGCGCACGCCGGGCACTTTCGATCCGTCGATAGGGCCTGAGAAGTGGATGGAATTTCTCAACAAGACCGGTCTTGAATACAGCGTGCTGTTCCCGACCGAAGGTCTTGCCTACGGCCAGATCTCTTTCGTTCAATGGGCGGTGGCTTATGCCAGAGGTTACAACGACTGGCTGGCCGAGAAATATTTGAGATTCAGTCCGAAGTTGAAGGGCGTCGCCTTGATTCCGATGCAAGACGTGCCGAGCGCCGTCGCTGAACTGCGGCGCGCGGTAAAAGACCTCGGCATGTTGGGTGCGATGCTACCGTCCAATGGCCTCAGATTTCACCTCGGCGCCAAGGAATACTGGCCGATCTATGAGGAGGCGGAAAAGCTCGATTGCGCCCTGGCCGTGCACGGCGGCTGCTACGGCGATTTGGGTTTCAATAGTTTCGGCGTGTTTCCCGCAACACGCGCGCTCGGCATGCCCTTTCCATTGGCGATCGCCGCAACCGGCATGATTGTCGAAGGCATGCTCGACCAATTCCCCAAGTTAAGAATCGGCTTTCTCGAAGGAGGTACCGCGTGGATTCCGATCGTCATCGATCGACTGGAACGCGAACTGGAATACGGCGGTCTTCATCTCAAACGTAAACCGGAGGATTATTTCACCAGCGGTCGCATCTTCGTCGGTTGCGAGGGCAACGAGAAGGCGCTCGCCTACGCCATTGAGCGCGTCGGCTCCGCGCCGTTCATGTTTGCATCCGACTTTCCCCATGAAATATCGCTCGGCAACTGCATGGAAGAGATCAACGAAATCGTCGAGCGGACAGATCTGAAGCAAGAACACAAATCAGCGATCCTAGGCGACAACGCCCGGCAGTTTTATAAGATCTGAGAAGTATGACAGTCGCAACACAGCAAAAACAATATGTCACCACGAAGGTCACGAAGAACACGAAGGTTAAAGGCCCGGAGATCAAAATCCGTATTCACCGCAGAAACACAGAGTGCGCAGAGCTTTTATTATCAAACTCTCCCCCTCGGTGTTCTCCGCGTCTCCGCGGTGAGAAACCTGTATTATTCGTGGCCTTCGTGCTCTTCGTGGTGAGATCGTGTTATTCCCGAACGCACGAAGGAGCGATCCATGCCGAACAAATACATCGACTGCGACGGCCATGTGATGGAAAGAGTCGACGAGATGATCAGTTACGTCGGCGAACCTTTCAAAACTACAGGCCACATGAATCCTCGGCGGATGTTGCCGAGTCTCGATCGGTTTCATACGCCAAGATTGGAAGAGCGCAAACCCGGCACGTTCGACCCCAACGTCGGACCGGAAAAGTGGCTTCAGTTTCTCGAAAAGACCGGGCTCGAAGCCAGCGTGCTCTATCCAACTGAAGGATTGGCTTACGGCCAGATCGCATTTCCGCCGTGGGCGGTCGCGTACGCCAAAGCCTACAACGACTGGCTCCATGCGAAGTATCTTAAATTCAGTCCGCGCTTGAAAGGCGTTGCTTTGATCCCGCTGCAGGATGTCCCGGCAGCAGTCACAGAGCTGCGCCGCGCGGTCAAAGATCTGGGCATGGTCGGCGCCATGCTGCCGTCAAACGGTCTCAATCCGCATTTAAGCGCCAAACATTTCTGGCCGGTTTATGAGGAAGCCGCTAAGCTCGGCTGCGGCCTCGCGGTTCACGGCGGCTGTTACGGCGATCTCGGTTTCAACACGTACACGGTATTCCCCGCCACTCGAGCGCTCGGCATGCCGGTTCCTCTCGCGATCGCCGCGACGGGTATGATCGTCGACGGCGTCTTTGATGCTTTCCCGAGCTTGCGCGTCGGCTTTCTCGAGGGCGGTACGAGCTGGATTCCCATGGTGATCGATCGTTTGGAAAGAGAGCTCGAGTACGGCGGCCTGCGCATCCAACGCAAACCCGTGGATTATTTTAAGAGCGGCAAGATTTTTGTCGGCTGCGAAGGCAATGAAAAGGCGCTGGCTTACGCCATCGAGCGCGTCGGACCCGAGCCGTTCATGTTCGCGTCGGACTTCCCGCACGAGATCTCTCTCGATAATTGCATGGAAGAGATCAACGAAATCATCGAACGCCACGATCTGCGCGATGAACACAAAGAAGCCATACTGGGAGAAAACGCGCGGCGCTTTTACAAAATCTGAGAAGTATGACGATCGCAATGCGGCGATCAAAACCAGTACTCACCGCAGACCGATCCAGAAGAGAACGCACCGCGGAGACGCTGAGGGCGCAGAGGGGGAGTTTGAAAATAGAGACTCTGCGTACTCTGCGTTTCCGTGGTGAATAGTTTTCTTCCTTATCCTTGGCTTCCGTTTGCCGCGTCATGAGATCGTAAACGGAGTCTTAGCGCGCGTCACGAGCGGTGACATTTCACCGGCCTGCTAGATCGGCCAACCGTGTTGCGACAGATCGATGGGATTGCCGTCGGGATCGTGGACGCGGAATTCGGCTTCGCGATTGGGCGGGCGCTTGTCGATTCCGGATGACGCGTTGAGCTCGTTACAGGTGTCGCGCAAAGCTTCGACATTCTCGACCTCGAAGCCGAAGTGATAGATGCCGGGTTTTAACTGCGGCCCTTCGATCTTGCGCTCGGGCTCGATGGGGATGATGGCGAGATTGATATGCCCGTCGGAAAGATAAGTCGCCGTGCCGATGCCGTGCACGATTTTCAATCCGAACGCCGTCATATAAAACTTTACCAGCTTCTCCACGTCTTCGGTGAGTATGGCCAGGTGGCGGATACGTGCCATGAAAATTCCTCCTTTGCTATCCAATAGATTTGGCCCGCATCCTATGAGATAAACAACTCCCCTGACAAGAGCTTCGTACGCATAGCGCGCCTTGACGGACAACCACCCTTTGCCATATTTAACGAGCAGGAACGTTGATCTCTGCCACTCAACTTAACGCACTCAAACATCAAAAAAGGAGGTTTCCATGGGATTATTAAAAGTAGAAGGTATCACGCACTGGTCGATTCCGGTCAATAATCTCGATGAGTCAGAACAGTTTTACGGCGAGCTGCTCGGGTTCAACGCTCGGGGACGGCTCGGCAATTCCGGCATGTCCTGTTTCAGCGTCGGCGACCAGAACATTCTTCTCTGCGAACGGGCGCCGGACATCGATAAGTCGCACGAGGAAGAGCAGAACGTGCACCATTCCTTCACCGTGAGCCCAGAGACCTTGGTCAAAGCTTGCAAGATTTTCCAGGAACGCAAGGTTCCGATCGACCGGCTCTATTACCGCGCCAAGGGTTTTTTCACCGGCAGGGAGCTTTATTTCTTCGATCCGAGCGGCAATCGGCTCGAACTGCGCGACCCGACCTGGAAGGCCGGCATGCCCGAGCCCACGTTCGAAGAGCTCGCGCGCTCGTAAATCGAGCTAGCGCATCATTTGTCATTGCAAACGCGGCTGGAAGTAATTCCAGCCGCATCAGCTCATCTAAGCCCGTGCATTCCGTCTGTCACGTGTCACAATGTCATCCTGAGGCGCTAGCCGAAGGATCTCGCATAAGTGACTGCAAATCGAGATGCTTCGCTGGTGCTCAGCATGACACCTATGGTGTTTTCGCATTCCGACGCAATTTCCAAAAATCGAAGCAGAATGCGCTTCCCCATTTTGCATCGATTGCCGATCTCTTCTGCCTGGTGCTTTGTAGCAACCCTCGTCGAATCCTGATACAGTTAGAATAAGTTATTGCATCGCCTCTGCCCGAGAAAGCTGATCAGTTGGAAGAACATCTATCGCAACCGGTTGAAGCACCTGTTGAATCCTCCCGCCAGCGTTCTCGTTTTCAGACTTTCGCCTCCCTCCGCCATTTAGACTATCGTTATCTTTGGTCCGGCACTTTGATGATGAGCGCCGGGCAATGGATCCAGCAGGTCACTCTGGGCTGGCTTGTCTACGACCTCACGGGAAATTCCGTGCTTCTGGGAGCGCTCAACGGCCTGCGTGCCCTGCCTTTTCTGGTTACCGGTCCGCTGGCGGGCGTCGCCGCTGACCGCATGGACCGGCGCAGATTACTGTTACGTACCCAATGGGTATTGATCATCACGGCGGTGCTCATGGGCGCGCTGGTCGCGTCACCCTTCCTGCATGTCTGGCATATTTTTCTTTTCACGCTGATCACGGGAGTCGCCTGGACGATCACCGAACCGGTGCGCATGAGCATGATCCCGAACGTGGTACCGAAAGAAGATCTGGCTAACGCCGTAGCCCTCAATTCCGGCGGCTTTAATTTGATGAAAGTCATCGGCCCGGCGCTGGGCGGAGCGCTGATCGCCTGGTTCGGCCCAGCGGAAAATTTCTATCTCCAAGCCATCGCCTATGGCGGCGTGTTGGCGATGATTTACTGGATGCACATCCCGCCCCACCGCGCTGAGACTCAACGCCAATCCGCCCTCGTCAATTTAAAGGAAGGTCTCGCATACGTCTGGTCGACGCCTGCCGTTCTGGCGTTGATGGCCCTCGCCTACGTGCCGCGTATCTTCGCCGTGCCCTATCAGACCCTGATGCCGGTATTTCAGAAAGACGTGCTTCAGATCGGCCCTGAAGGCTTGGGTTTATTGATGGCCGCGCCCGGCGTCGGCGCGGTGATCGCCGTGCTGACTCTCGCGTCGCTCGGCAGCCGCATCCAACGCCAAGGCCTGCTGCTGGTCGGCAGCATTGTCGTGCTCGGCGGCTTCCTCGTACTCTTTTCCCAGATCACTTGGTTTCCGCTCGCGCTTTTCATGTTGGTGCTCGTCGGCATCTTTCAAATGTTCTTTCTCGCCAGCACCGCCACGATACTGCAAATGATGGTGCCCGATGAACTGCGCGGCCGGGTTTTGAGTCTTTATATGCTCGATCGGGGCTTCATGCCCCTTGGCGCACTGTTTGCCGGGACGGCCGCGCACTTCATCGGCGCGCCGTTAACCGTCGCGATCATGGGAGCGATCGTCATCGTCCTGACATTGATCGTTGCCTGGCTAGTACCCGCCATCCGCACGCTGTAAACCGGATCACGGCGCGCTATAATCGCGTGGAGAATCCTGCCGTAGCTTCGCGCGAGTAAGGAATTCACTCGCTGGTCTTGACCGCATTGAAGTGCGAGGGCTGGCGGCGATTTCTAGACATTTCTTTCATCTTGGAGTATGCCGATTGACGTTTATTTTTGTCTGAAATTCGAAATACGACTTTTGGAGGATATTCATGTTTGGCAGGAAATTTTTGCGGTTGATCATCATCGCGCTTTGCCTCACCTTGCCGGGTCAATTCGCTCACGCGCAGCCGGCGAAGGATTATCAGCCGGCGGTCGGGCAGGAAGGCAAAGACGTCATCTGGGTGCCGACACCCCAGGCGCTGGTCGATAAGATGCTCGACATGGCGAAACTCACACCGAAAGATTTTCTCATCGATCTCGGCTCGGGCGACGGCCGCACCGTCATCACCGCGGCAAAGCGCGGCTCCGAGGCCCTCGGCATCGAGTACAACCCCGACATGGTCGAACTGTCGAAACGCACCGCCGCCAAGGAAGGCGTCGCCGACCGCGCGAGTTTCATCAAAGCCGATCTTTTTGAAAGCGATTTCTCTCAGGCCCAGGTCATCACCATGTTTTTGTTATCGAGCATCAACCTCAAGTTACGGCCGAAAATCCTCGATTTGAAACCCGGCACGCGCATCGTCTCTAATACTTTCGACATGGGCGACTGGAAGCCGGACGAGAGCGCCACCATTCCCGGCTGCGATTCCTGGTGCACCGCTCACCTTTGGGTCGTGCCGGCGAAGACCGAGGGAACATGGAAGCTGCCGCAAGGCGAACTGACTATCAAACAAAATTTTCAGATGATCTCCGGTACGCTCAAAAATGGCAATAGGGTTACACCGATCAACGGTAAGCTCAACGGCGAGCAGATTTCCTTCACCGCTGGCAAAACGTCCTATACGGGGCGAGTGAATGGCAACTCCATGGAAGGAACGACCGGCGGAGCCAAGTGGAGCGCGACACGGACAGGCAAATAATGTACTAGGCCGAAAGGCGCAAGGGATCGGGTATTTGGCGGTATTTAGGGGGTCTGTTCTTTCCACTAGCCGACCGAAAAAATTTCCGCGCCTCTCCCCTCGCCCCTCTCGGTTTGTTATAAAAGTTAAGGATTCCAACAATCGGAGGAAGCTTATGACGAATAGAATGTTTTTTTCACGCAGGTATTTGCTATCACTGGCGCTGTGCGCAGCTTTAGCCGGCGGTATCGCGCAGGCGCAACCCGCCAAAGACTATCAGCCGGAAGTCGGCCAGGCCGGCAAGGACGTGGTCTGGGTGCCGACGCCGCAGGCACTGGTCGACAAAATGCTCGACATGGCGAAAGTCACGCCAAAGGATTACGTTATCGATCTCGGCTCGGGCGATGGCCGCACCGTCATCACCGCCGCGAAGCGCGGCTCCAAGGCGCTGGGTATCGAGTACAATCCGGAGATGGTCGAACTATCGAAACGCAACGCCGCTAAAGAGGGCGTGTCCGACAAGGCAACCTTCATGAAAGCGGATCTTTTTGAAAGCGATTTCTCGCAGGCCCAAGTCATTACCATGTTCCTGCTGCCGAGCATCAACTTGAAGCTGCGTCCGAAGATCCTCGATCTCAAGCCGGGCACCCGTATCGTGTCGAATTCCTTCGACATGGAAGAATGGAAGCCGGACGAAACCGCCAACAACGTCCCGGGCTGTACGAATTGGTGCACGGCTCATCTGTGGATCGTGCCGGCAAAAGTCGGCGGAACGTGGAAGCTGCCCCAGGGAGAGCTCTCGATCAAGCAAACCTTCCAAATGATCACCGGGACGCTGAAGCATGGCAACGTGGTCTCGCCGATCGACGGCAAGCTCAACGGCGAGCAGATCACCTTTACCGCTGCCGGCACGCAATACACCGGCCAGGTCAATGGCAATTCAATCGAAGGCAGCGCCGGCGGCGCGAAATGGAGCGCGACGCGAACTGCGCGTTAATTGGTTCCTCTTTTCAGTCCCGCAATCGATGCGCAGCACCCTCGCGAGCAGAGTGCCGCGCATTTTTAATTCCCGCCCGTTTGTATTATCAGTGCGGAATTGGGTCGACATACCGCCTTACGTCCCAAAGCTAATCCTGACCAGAGGAGATTTCCCATGCTTCACGGGCACCGTGTTTTCGACGCCGACGCGCACGGCTCCATCAGTCCGAAAATGTGGCAGGACCTCCCGGAACCCTATCGCGCCCGGCGGCCTCGCCCGGTCACGGTCCATGATGAATCTGGGCTGGGAAATTACAACGCGGGCTGGTTGATCGAAGGCTCTCTCGAACCGCACGCTCTCGGTCCCGGCGCGCAACAAGCCAATACGCCGCGCAATGTTCTTGCCGAGTTCGGCGCCGACGCCAAGCGCGAACATTGCTCGGTCGGCAGCATGACGCTCGCCGATCCCGCCGCGCGTCTGCGCGACCTGGATCGCATGGGCTTCGACGCGCAAATGCTCTTCCCCAGCACGCTCTACGCCCACATGACCGCTGATCCCGGATTCGAAGCCGCGCTGTTCCGCGCCTACAATCGCTTCGTCGCGCGGCAATGCCAAACTGAGCCCGCGCGGCTCAAATGGTCGGGCCTCCTTCCCTTGCGCGATCAACCCCAGGCCTTCGAAGCTCTGGAAGAAATGCAACGTTTGGGCGCGCGAGCCGCAGTGGTGTTTGGCACCGCCGGCGACCGGATGCTCTCCAACCCGAGTTTTCTTCCCGTCTGGGATGAGTTCGCGCGCACGAAGCTGCCGCTGTGCGTCCACATGGGCATGAGTTATCCGCCGCTCGCTCGGCTCGGCCAATTGATCTACGACGGCCATATCGTTGGCATGTCGCTGCCCGCCCAGCTCGCTTTCATGGCCGTCGTCGGCCACGGCATGTTGGATCGCTACCCGGACTTAAACGTCGCGTTTCTCGAGTTCGGCGCAGAATGGATTTTCTACACGGTGTCGCGAATGGATCATTATTTGCCGCTCGATCGCGGCGCCCATCCTTTCGGCTTGAGCATGCCCAATGCCGCACAGTTGCCGCGCGCCAGCATCCGCGAATACGTCAAATCAGGCAGGATCTTCATGGCGGCGGAAGCGGATGATCAGATGCTGCACCAGCTCTTCGAGCTGATCGGTGAAGACCAGGTGCTTTTCTCATCCGACTTCCCGCACGGCGAGGGACGCGACAATGCCGCCCTGGAAATACTTGAGCGCAAAGACCTATCGGATTCGCAGAAGAGAAAGCTGTTGTACGACAACACGGTGCGCTTATTCGGCGCACCTTAGGATCACGATCGCAGAAAACCGCAGCGCTCGCTCTTCAAATGTAAATTCTTCGCGCCCGTCCGACCAATTGAGCAAAACGGCGAAGGCCATCAGGGGCAAGCGCGCAGGTCGCGGGCAGAGCAAATGTACGCAATCCCACGGTAGCACAAATTACCTAAAGATTCAAGTGCTTAGACGATATACTGGAAGTAACAGATGAGCTAGAAAGCCGCTTTTAAGCTGGCAAAACCCCGTAGAGCGGATTGACGCCTGGCGGATTACCTGTCCTTCGCCCCGGGTCCCGCGTAGATTTCCAACTTGTTTCCGTCGGGATCTAGGAAGTAAGCCTGAGGGCCCCAGAAAACGCCTTCATTGCGGTCTTCGATATTGAAAACTTCGACGCCGTTTTGCCGCAAATATTCGATCGACGGCTCAAAGTCTTCCCTCGTCACCTTGAAGGCATGATGCACCGGGGTGCTCTGCGGTGAGTCGTACTTCAACGGCTCCCGTCCTTTCGCCAAGATAAAATAGTTTTCTCCCGTTTTTAGAAACACCATCCGCGGCGACTGCTCGACGACCTTCATCCCGAGCAGCCCCTCGTAGAACTTCCGGCTCCGATCCAGATCCGTCACCGGCAAACTGAAGTGGAGCACACCATGAGTCTTTAGCATCGCTGACCTCCAACAATGTACAGTTCTAACTCAAATTCTAATCGACGCTAGGCATACGCCAGTTTTGGGTATACGTGCAAGAGATACTCAAAGAATAAAAAGTTACGATCGGCAGGCGACTAACGACTGGGGACATCCCTCAGCGAAATGAAAATATCGCGCCTGCAATAAGGGGCACCGCGAGTGCCAATAATAGGGATAGAGAAACGACTGCGTGAGAACGCATTCTGCTTTGCAAATACTCACTTTTTCAACCTCGACACCCAATATGTTGATATAAGTAGTCTCCATTCGACCAGTAACCTTTTGCGCCGAAGTTGTAACCGCGATGGCTCACCGCCGGTAAGTTTTTATATTCATGAAAGAACTGCAGATCTTGATAGTTTTTTGCGGAAAACGTGCCGCATCCGCGCCGGGCATGATCTGTTTGATCAACTTCGAGAGGTTGGACGTGTAATTGACATCAGCATCCTGCTTGGTCGCGCTAAAAAAAGGCCCAAATCATTACGATTCAGGCCTTCTGCTCCTAGCTCTTTGCCCTCTGCGCTTGGCTATCTCTCAAGCCCCCAAACCAAACGTCTTGCTGGGGTTATCCCAGAGAATCTTGCGCCGCGATTCGGCGGCGATCTTGTCGTTGCCGCTGATCGCGCCGACGGTTTTGTCAGGGAACTTATCGATGGCATCGCTGTGCGGATAATCCGTCGCGATCATCAAGTAATCGTCGCCGACATGCTCGATAAAGGCCGGCGCCAGCTCCTCGCCGGCTTCGCAGCTCACCCAGCAGTTCTGCTTGAAGTAATGGCTGGGTTTTTTCTTGGTGATCTTCGCCGAGCCGTGCGACTCATGTTCCCAGTGCTCGTCCATGCGCTCGAGCCAGAACGGCACCCAGCCGCAACCCGACTCGAGGTGAGCAACCTTCAGTTTGGGAAATTTTTCCAGCACGCCGTCGGCGCAGAAATTTAAACAAGCGAGCATCTGCTCGAGCGGATGACAGGCGATGTGGCGCCCGAATTCGCTGTAGCGATCGCTGCCGGCCTGGGGCAAGATCGTGCGCGCGCCTTCATGAACACAGACCGTCACCCCGAGTTCCGACGCAACATCGTAGATCGGATAATAGTCAGGACTCGCGAACGTGCGGCCGCAGAATTTGTTCGGGCGCCAGAAGATTCCGACAAGGCCCAATTTCTCGCGCGCATACTTCAATTCTTCGACAGCGCGAGCCGGGTCCTGCAGTGGAATCAGCATCACGCCGTGCAACCGCTTGCGGTCGTGATCGCAGTAATCGGCGAGCCAAGTGTTGTAGGCGCGGCAGATCGCAGCGCTCAGTTCCGGATCGATATCGTCGCGCCACATGATGTAGAGACCGATCGTCGGGAACAGCACGGAGACATCGATGCCTTCGCGGTCCATGTCGCGCAGATTTGACGCCGGATCGAACTTGTTGGCGTAAGCATCGGCGAAACATTCGCGCCAGCGTTTGGAAGACGAAAAGATGTAACCATAGTCTTCCGTAACACGACCCGGCCGGAGCGCTGAGTCGGACACCGGTTTGCCGTCGACTTCGCGCACCGTCTGATTAGGCCCCGCCAGGCGAACGCGGTGTTTGAATTTTTCCGGCAGGTAATTTTGGTAAAGTTCGGTCGGTTCCAAAATATGCCGGTCGGCGTCGATGACCTTGAATCCGTCTTTCATGCTAACTCTCCTTTATATTGTGTGGCTACAACGATTTATTTGCCTTGAGTTATCTTCTAAATAGATCAAACCGCCGTTCGCGGCAAGTCCTGGAACTCGCGCAACTCCATGTCTCAGCTTGCCACTCTGTTTTTCCCAATGCTCGTTGCTGACCGACCTCCTGATTCCAGGCACAGGCGACCTTGCTGTTGACATTTTACAAGATCACCAGCTAATGAGGATTTCACAACAGCAACGCACATCGATCCCATTGACACGTTAAGTCGCGGCAACGACTCCGCGCCCAAGGAGAAGAACCATGCCGGCCTTATTCAAAATTTGTTTGATTGCACTAAACGGTATTGTGGCCGCCGTCCTTGCAACGGACGCCCAGGGACAGAGCGTTTCGCCCGCCGAAAAGATCGTTGTCAGCTACCCGAGCAAATCCATCACCAACTTTCCTATCTTGGAGACCGCGCGGCAAAAAGGCTTCTTTCAAAGAGAAGGCCTTCAGGTCAGCCTGGTTTACATCCGCGGAGGTTTGGATATTAAAACTTTGCTGACTAATGACGCCGACTTTGCGATGGGCAGTACCACGGCGGTTACCGCGTTTGTTGCCGGCGCGCCGTTGCGCATTATTTTGAGCTACAACGCCCACGTCGACCAGGGATTGTACGCGCAGGCCAAATATCGCCGCATTGCCGACCTCAAAGGCCAGCCGATCGGCTCGCTCAATCCCGGCGGTCTTGTCGATACCATGGTGCGGCGCATCCTAATTAAGAACGGACTGCAGCCGGAGCGTGATGTGAATCTTCTCGCCATGGGCGGGACGCCGGAACGTTTCGCGGCGCTGAGAGCGGGTGCGATTGCGGCGACGATGCTGAGTTCACCTTTTAATTTTCTCGCCGACAAAGAGGGGTTTTCAAAGCTCGCCACAACCCGCGAGTACGTCGACGTCCCGGGAACGGCGGTGGTGGTGAACGAAGACAGGATTAAGACACGGCCGAACACCCTCAAGCGATTCATGCGCGCGTCGCTGAGAGCGATGAAATATATCAGAGACAACCGAACCGAGACGGCGCAGCTGATCGCCCGCGAGTTCAGCATGGACCAGGAGATCGCGAGCTTGGCCTACGGACAGCTCTTGGAACTCCTCAGCCCGGACGGCAGAAATCGAGTGAGCGGATACCAATTGCTTGTCGACTTCGCCCGCGCCGGGCAAAAAATCGACCGCCCGATCAACGCCGCGCAGCTCATCGACGAAACGTTGCTTGACGAATTGATGCGCGAAGGAGCCGTATCCAAATAAGGGAGAACAGAAAAGTAAGCGCCGTCAAACTCGACTCTCGGCTTGCACGCCATCGCAGCTTATCTTCCTCAACGCGCCAACAAGTCCATAACTCATGCCCGACCCCTAGGCCTCGACCCCTAGGCCTTCCGACCCCTAGGCCTTCGCAAAAAGCGGTGGCTAAGCCTCTAAACCGAGCAGCGGTCTAACGAGATAAGATAATCGATTTCGAATAAACACCCTCGTGAACCAGGGCGAAAGGAATCTGTCTGTCTGCTTTTGAACATGCTGATTACAGGCCGCGCGATTAACTCGCTATGCGGAAAAGAGCTTTGAACCGTTGCGAGTTCTTTCCTCGATGGCGATCATCTTTCGAAAGCCGGCGATACGTAGGTCGCGATTCGTATCCAAGAAACCAAAGCCTTAGCCATTGGTCCTCTTCATAATTCGTAACGTCGTAATACGGAGGCGATGTGATGATAGCCTTTATTTTGCCGTGAAGAGACGGAAAGGCCTCAGAAGCTTTTCGAGCATCAATCAGTGCTACCTGCCCCCGCATCTTAGGCGCCCCATTCCGGGAAACGTTCCGGTTTTCGCTCGACAATGTCTCCTTTCGGTTGCCCAACTTAAGCCCATACAGCGCGGCGCCATCGTCTCGAATGTACTTGCCGCAGTGCTCTTGATTAGTGAGTGCCTTGACGAGTTTAGGGAAGGATTCGGCCAGCTCTTCGCCGACGGCCTAACCATTTCGCGTGCAATCGAGACTCCAAATCCCCGCGCCGCGCGGCGCCATGTAGAGAAACACGAAGCAGCAAAGAACAGCTTCGACGCCGTCGTTTTGGATCGGCCAAAATCCCATCGAGAAACGGCCGGTGAAATAGGCGACGGCCATCTGGCCACTCGCGATAAACGCAGCCGGCACCGTAAACAGACCCGCGGCGATGAGCGCGCCGGTAACGAGCTCGATCAAACCAGCAATGCCGATGAGGGAGGAAAGCGGCGCGGCGGCGGCAATGCCGCCGCCGAACAAACCGAAGACCTTTTGCAGGCCGTTACACAAAAACAACAAACCGACGACGATGCGCATGAGCGCGTAAGCCTGGGGCGCGTACTCAGCGAGAACCTTTGCCACGTTGTCTCCTTCCGTTTTAGTCGCAGAAAAAATCCCCCTGCTTCCCCTTTGGAGACTGTGTCGCAATGTCATCCTGAGGCGATCGCCGAAGGATCTCGTCTTTGTAAGCGACGGGAAATGCGAGACTCTTCGCTGACGCTCAGAATGACATTTATGCGAGTTTTGCGATTGCGACACAGTTTCTTGGCAAAGGGGGATGTAGATCCGCTGGTGCTATTCCGAAAGAATGTGTTTTGGACAAGACTGGGGCAGGGAGATTTTTCTGCAAGGTGATTGCACGCGAACAAAACACTCCCCTCGCCCCTTTTTTTCAAAGAGGGGAATCGATCACTGCGTGCCGACCGAAATAGTTGTAATCAACAACCCCAGGATAAAAATAGGGTCACGAAATCAGTGCAGCATTACGCTCTCGAATTATTTTTCGCACGCGCCGGAGATCACGTCAATTCGTCTCCCAGCCGCCGCCTAGCGCTTTGTAGAGAGCGACCAGGTTCGCCGCCATGGTCGCCTCGCTTTGCGCGAGCTCGGTTTCGGTTACGTAGAGCGCGCGTTGCGAGTCGAGCACATCGAGGTAATCGTTGAGGCCGCGCACGTAAAGCTCGTTGGCCATTTGCACCGCGCGGCGGTTCGCGGCCACGGCGTCATTCAGCGAGCGATAACGCACTTGTTCCTGGGCGTAATTGACCAGCGACTTTTCCACGTCGCCGAACGCGGCGAGAACCGCTTTCTCGTATTGGCTCAGCGCCTGCTCCTGCTGGGCATTGCGGATCTCGATGTTGGCGCGAATCCGGCCGGCGTCGAAGATCGGCCAGCTAATCGTCGGCCCGATCGACCAATAACGGCTTCCGCTCGTAAACCAGTCGCTGGCGCTGATGCTTTGCAAGCCCCCAGCGCCGGTCAGAAAGAACTTTGGAAATAGATCGGCGATCGCCGAACCGACTTGTGCCGTGGCTGCCGCCAGTTGCCGCTCGGCGAATCGGATGTCCGGACGCCGGCGCAGCAGATCCGAAGGTAATCCGACGAGCACTTCGGGCGGCAGACTCGGAATCGCCAATTCTTTTTCAAGTTCCTGCCACAAGGCGCCGGGCGAGAGACCTAGGAGAAGATCGAGGCTATACGCCGCCTGCTTCAAAAGACTTTCCAAAGTCGGAACCTGCGATGCCGTCGTATTGAGCTGCGCTTCCGCCCGCGCCACGTCCAGGTCGCTGGCCAGCCCGGCGTTGAAGCGCACGCGCGTCAGGTCCAGGGAATCCTGCTGCGTTTTCAGATTGGCGCGCGCCACCGCGAGCCGCCGTTGCAAACCGCGTAGATCGATATAATTCCTCGCGACATCTCCCAAGAGCGTAACCAGAACATCGCGCCCGCTCTCTTGCGATACTTCAATGGCCGCGTCGGCGGCTTCAACGCTTCGGCGTACGCCGCCAAAGGCGTCGATCTCCCAGCTCGCGTCGAAACCGGTTTTAAAAAAATCCTGTTCCAACTGTCCACCGCCTTGAGGTGCCAATGACCCGACTGCCAGTGCATTGGCACTTGTGCGATTGCGACTGTAGGCGCCCGAAACATCGATGGTCGGCCAGGCGCCGGCCGCCACCGCGGCACGCGACGCGCGGGCCTCGCGGATGCGTGCTTCTGCGATGCGAAGATCCAGATTGGATTTGACCGCGCGCTCGATCAGCGAGTTGAGTAGCGGATCTTCGAACGCCGTCCACCACCGCGCCAAGTCAGCCGGGCGGGTTTCGACGCCTGTTTGCTGCGCTTCCTGCCAAGCCGCGGGTACAGCGAGCGCGGGCTCTTTGTAATCCGGCCCGACGCTGCAGCCCGCGACCAAGAGAATAAGCGATGCAGTGACAACAGCAGATCTGAATTTGGTCTGATGATTCATCTTTCCCTCATGTGATTCTACTCTAGCAAATCCCAGTGGCCACCTACACCAGGCGATGGCGAAACATCCAAGATGCCGCAGACAGCGTGACCGCGGCGAGGATCGCGAGCGGCCATAGCTGGGGCCACAGTAACGGCAAGGCTGCGCCTTCGAGATACACTCGGTGCGCCATCTCGATGGCGTAGCGCAGCGGGTTGATCAAGGTGAAGTATTGCAAAAGGTCAGGCATGCTGCTTATCGGAGTCGTAAAGCCGGACAGGAGCGCGAACGGCATGATTAACATAAATGAATAAAGCATCGCCTGCTGCATGGTCGCCGCCACGGATGAGAGCAATAGGCCGATACCGCTCGCGGCGAGCAAAAATACGGTAAGAGCGACATAGAGCGTGATGAAAGAGCCGGCAAACGGAATCTGAAACCAAAGCTGCGCCACCAGGAGCACTAAAGTCGCCTGTACGATTCCTACGAGCATCGGCGGCGCCGCTTTGCCGATCATAATTTCGACCGGACGAAACGGCGTCACGAGCAACTGGTCGAATGTCCCCTGCTCGCGCTCGCGCGCCACCGACAAGCCGGTTAAGAGAATTGTCTCGAGGAGCGTCAGCATACCGAGCAAAGCCGGAATCATATGCCAGCGCGTCTCCAGATTGGGATTGTACCAGGCTCGCGTGGTGAGCCG
Organism: Binatia bacterium; assembly: GCA_050735675.1. Classification (GTDB taxonomy): domain Bacteria; phylum Desulfobacterota; class Binatia; order UBA9968; family UBA9968; genus DP-20. The sequence goes on from JBOHVN010000221.1 coordinate 28,718, forward strand.
GATCGGCGGATCGCCCTGACTGTGATCGGCGCGCCATCGGGCGTTGAAGGAGTCTACAATGGCGTTCACGTAACTCATCGCGGTCCCCGCCGTGTTCGAATTGCGCCCATCGGCAATCACTTGCACATCGGCCGGCGCGCCGGACGTCAATCGCCGCGCGAAATCCTGCTCGATCTGGATCACCAACAAGGCCCGTCGCTCATCGATCATTCGATGAATGTCGGCTTCGCGATTGAGATGGGCAACGCGGCGAAACACTCCCGATCCATCCAACCCGGCCAGAAGCTCGCGCGAGGCGGCGCTGCGGTCCTTGTCGAGCACCGCGTACGAAACTTCGTTCAAATCATAAGTTGCCACGTATCCATAGATGAGACACTGGAGGATCGGCGGAATGATGAGACTCAAACGCGTCCGCGGGTCTTTGAGGATCGCCAGGAGCTCCTTGCGCGTGAGCGCGATGATACGAAGCAATGCGTCGATCATGGCCGCCTCATGCCAGTTGTTTGCGCATTGCACGTCGCGCCAGCCATAAGAGCACGATCATCATCGCGGCGAGCACCGCCGCATTCGGCAGAATTACCGCCCAGATGTCGCCGACGAGACAAATCGTCTGCAACAATGTCACATAATAGCGCGCCGGCAACAGGAACGTGACCAGTTGCACCGCGGCCGGCAGGCTGCGCAAGTCAAAGAGAAAACCGGAGAGCATCACTGCGGGAAGAAACGTCACCAACAGAGTGACCTGACTTGCCACAAACTGGCTTTTCAGCGCCGACGAGATCAAAAGGCCGAGCGCCAGAGCGACCAGCAGATAGAGCATGGACACACCCGTCAAAACCAGGACCGAGCCGCGCAGCGGCACATGAAAAAGAAACCTGGCGGAAATCAAACAAAGGGCAAAACCGGTCATACCCAACCCAAAGTAGGGAATCGTTTTGCCGAGAAGAATCTCGCCGGGCCGAACCGGTGTAACAAAGAGAGCCTCGATCGTGCCGCGCTCCCACTCGCGCGCCACCACGAGCGACGTCAGGAGCGCGCCGATCAGAGTCATCACCAAGACGATCAGACCCGGCACCAGAAAGTAGCGGCTCTCGTTCGCCTCGTTGAACCACATGCGATTTTGCACGCGCACCGGACCGGTTAAAACCTGTTCTCCTTGGGCGCTACGACGCGCCGCCCAGACTCCAACCGCGCCCTGCACATAACTCTGGATGATCCGGGCGCGATTGGCATCAATGCCGTGAACGAGGACCTGCACTTCGGCATCGCCGCGGCTCAGACGCCGGCTGAAATCAGGTCGAAGGCGCACGATGCCGTCGACTTTCCGGGCCAGCATCAGCTCTTCGGCACGGCGCATCGAGATCATGGTCTGCGCGTCGAAATAGCGCGAAAGCTGAAAACTCGCCGCCAGTTCCGTTGACGCCGGCGAGGGATCTTCCAACACTACCGTCACCGGAACGTTGGTCACGTCGAGCGACATTCCATAGCCGAACAGCAAAATCAAAACGACCGGCAATACGACGCCGATTGCGATACTGCTCGGATCGCGCACGACCTGGCGCACTTCTTTTTTTACTAACGCCCACACACGCCGCGCTCGCCCGCCCGACGCAACGTTATGCACGGACGCTGCCACTATGCCGCCGCTCCGTTTTTTGCCGATGCCGCCTCGCGCGCCTCCTCGACGACGGCGATAAAAGCGTCTTCCATCGTCGCTTCCCGGCCATCAACGCGGCCATGGAGACGAATCTCAGCCGGCGTCCCTTGGGCGAGGATCCGGCCGGCATCCATGATCGCCACGCGGTCGCAGTATTCGGCCTCTTCCATGAAATGGGTGGTCACGATCACGGTGACACCCTGCTCGGCCAGCAGAACGATGCGCCGCCAGAATTCGCGCCGAGCCAGCGCGTCTGCGCCGCTGGTCGGCTCATCGAGAAACAACGTCTCGGGCTCATGCAGTAATGCGGCGGCCATGGCCAGCCTCTGTTTGTATCCTCCCGGCAATTGACCGCTCGGCAAGTCGACAAACGAATCCAGCCCGAACTCTTCCAAAGCCCACTCGATCCGCTGCTGCTTTCGACTGCCGCGCAAATTGTAAGCGCTGGCGAAGAATTCAAGATTTTCGCGAACTGAAAGCTGGCCGTAGAGCGAAAATTTCTGCGCCACGTAGCCGATTTTCTGACGCGCCGAGGCGCGCGCGCGCCGGAGATCGACGCCGGCGACTTGAAGCACGCCGCTCGTAGCGGGCAACAAGCCGCAGAGCATGCGAAACGTCGTGGTCTTGCCGGCTCCGTTCGGACCGAGCAGTCCAAAGATTTCGCCCCGATGGACTTCGAAGCTCACGTGATCGACTGCCGCGAAGCTGCCAAACTTGCGCACTAGATCGCGCACCTCGATGACTGCTTCATCGCGCAGACTGGGAGACAAGGAGACACGGAGACCAGGGGAAAGGCTAGGAGATAAGAAGGCTTGGAGGCCGGGAGATGATTCGGAGGGCTCTACGCTTCCTCCGTGTCTCCGTGTCTCCCCTTCTCCTTGTCTCTGTTTCTCCCCCACTGTCTTGCGCAGCAGCACCATGAAGCCGTCTTCAAAGCGCGGCTCAGTGGGAACCACGGTCGCACCGGCCAGAGATGAATTCGCATCTGATTCGTCTTTTATCCCGCGTCCTTGTCTCCTTGTCTCCGTGTCTCCTTGTCTGCCTGTCTCCCCCTCTCCTTGTCTCCCCCTCTCCCCGTCTCCCTGTCTGTCTATCCTTTCGCCGTTATCCTTTGTCACAAACCTGACCTTGCCGCCTTCCGGCACCGCGTCGAGAATGATGGGATCATCGAGCAATCGTGCTTGCAGCTGGCTGGCCTTGCGACCCTCGGTAGGCTCGGCGAGAAATGTCCGCCCTTCGGCGAGTCCGCTCACGTCGCTGGGTCGGCCTTGCGCCAAGACCATGCCCTCATGCAAAACGATTACATAGCGGCAGCGTTCAGCTTCATCGAGATACGACGTGCTGACCAGCACCGTGATCCCGCGCTCGCCGACCAGCTGAAGAATGATTTCCCAAAGCTCGCGGCGGGACAGCGGATCGACACCCACGGTTGGCTCATCGAGCAGCAACAACTCCGGTGAGCGCACCAAGGTGCACGCCAGACCGAGCTTTTGCTTCATGCCGCCTGACAGCCGCCCCGCGAGCCGATCAGTGAAAGATCCGAGTGCGGTCATCTCCATGAGCCGCGGGTAGCGCTCGTGCCGTTCCCCCAACGTTACGCCGTGAAGATCAGCATAAAGATCTAGATTTTCCTGCACGCTCAGATCTTCGTACAAGCCGAAGCGCTGTGGCATGTAGCCGATGCGATCTTGGATCTGCTGCGGATCGGCGGTAACGTCGATACCCAATACGTTGAGATCGCCGCTATCCGGCGACAACAATCCGGCGGCCAAACGGATGAGAGTCGACTTGCCCGCGCCATCCGGTCCTACCAGCGCCGTCAGTGTGCCTTGCTCGACGGCGAACGACACGGCGTCGAGCGCTCGCACCGTTTCACCGCTCTCGCGGAGAAAAGACTTCCGTATCTCGCTTCCACGCAACGCGACAGGATTTTCTTGAATTTCGCTCATCGTGCGGTCGATGATCCGGTTTTGGTTGTCGCAGTGCCCGGCTGTGCCTGTTCCACTGGCAAATAAGCCGTCGCCGGCATGCCGAGACGCAAGTTATCCCCGGGATCCTTGACGAATACGCGGACCTCATAAACCAAAGTCGTGCGCAGCTCTTCGGTGTGCACGGATTTTGGCGTAAACTCAGCGACCGGCGAGATAAATCCAACCCAGCCTTGGAAACGCCGATCGGGAAAACTATCGACCTCCACAGTGGCCGCCATGCCAGGACGGACTTTTCCGAGATCCGGCTCTGAAACATAGACTCGCACCCATTTGGGGTCGGTGATTGCCAGCGAAAATACGCTCTTCTGCGGCGAGGCCATCTCGCCGGGCTCCATCACGCGTGTGCGCACCACGGCATCAATAGGCGAAATCAACTGCGAATCCGCCAGCAGTTGGCGCAAAAGAACTGCTTGTGCTTCGCTGGCGCGCAATCGAGCTTCGGCTTCAGCGACCTCTTCCTTACGCGGTCCCGCAAGCGCGAGATCCAGCGCTCTATGATTCACCGCTAGTCGTGCCTCTGCTACCTGCACGGCGGCGTTCGCGTTATCGACATCCTGCTGTCTGACCGCGCGTCCGCCGGAGATCTCCGCAGCGCTTTCTAGCCGCTCGTGTTGCAAACGCGCATTGACGGCTTCTGCTCTGGCGGCTTCGAGATTCGCGCGCGCCTGGGCGATTTCTTCGGGCCGGCTGCCGTTGCGCAACCTTTGCACCACTTGGCGCTGAGCCGCGGCTTGGGCTTCTACTTGCGCGAGTTGAGGTTCGAGACGTGCCGTTTCCAACCGCGCGAGGATCTGGCCCTCGCGGACACGCTCGCCTTCTCTAACAAGAACCGCCGCGATCCGCTCGCTGTTGTTGAATGCCAGCTCGACTTGGCGCAAATCGACGTTGCCGTAAAGCGCCAACTCCTTGGCGTCATCATCATGCCGCGCCGACCACCAGAGAAAGCCGGCGGCGGCGAGCACTAAGACTATCAGTGCTGCAATCAAGACCGTTCGTTTCATGATCGATCCCATCCAGTCGGCGCATCTACACGCAGCTGGCGCTACCCTGCTCTGCCCTTGGTGGTAAGTAAGCCCTCGAGAATAACGGTAATCACGCTGACGTACCCGGTTTTCGGCGTCAGCCCTAGTTCAGCCAACTTCGGCGGGTTCATGATGGCTTCGGTCGCGCCGACCAGTATTTCGATCATCAATCGCGTGGGAAGATCTTTGCGGATAATGCCCGCACTGCGTCCTTGCTCGAAGAGCTTGCCGAAATAGCGCTGGATGATCTCCCGGCGGCGGTCTTCTATGACTTTGAAAACCTCCGGCGCCTCGCGGCGAATATCGCGCACGAACGGCGGCTGGATCTCTTCGGTATGGCGTTTCATGCACGCCAGCAAGCCCTGCAGCGCGGCCAGCACATCGCTCGAAACCGCCGCGGTCACCTGATCGAGATCCGATTCGACATTGTGAAATTTATCCAAGAGGACGGCGCGCAAAAGATCCCGCTTGCTCGGAAACACGGCATAGAGAGTTTTCTTGCTCATGCCAAGCTCCTCGGCGAGATCATCCATGGTGACGGAACGAAAGCCGTGGGCAAAGAAATGATTTCGCGCCGCGACAACGATTCTTTGCGCAGCCGGATTCTCTGACCCGGCATTGGCCGCGCTTGAGGTTTTTTTAGCGAGCCGGCCCTTCATATACGTAGGAAACTCAAATCGTATTATCAGTTTCCACAGGTTGAAGCAAATGCGCAGCTGCCTTGGCATCCGTGTTCAGGCGAAGTGAGAGTTCGTCATGCCGGCGAACGCCGGCATCAGGTTAAGGGGATGGGGATGGACCCCGGTTTTCACCGGGGTGAGTGCGCCCGTGAGGGCGCCACATCAGCACGGTGAAAGTCCGTGCCGGAGTATGCCACAGCTCCGTAGCTGAAGGTAACTGCGT
>JBOHVN010000222.1:0-16418 GCA_050735675.1 Binatia bacterium
CATCCCCAATCTGCAGTTTCATAGCTTGATCGTCGACAGCCGCTGGGCTGAAACGCACAATCAGCTGACGGTGCGCTATCTCAAAGCTATGGTGCGCGCCATGCAGTGGGCGCACGCCAACCGGGAACAAGCGGCCGAGTTGGTAACCAAGCGTACGGGCATTCCGCTAAAGTATACGCGTTCAACCGTCGACGAGTATCTTTCGCAGGGCATCATCAGCCGGGACGGCTCGGTGAACCGCGAGGGTTTCCAGCGGCTGATCGATCTGATGGGCGAGCGCTTATTTAAGAGCCGCCCTTATCCAGCGCCGGAAAAATACCTCGACATGAGTTATTTGCGCCGCGCGCACAAAGAACTGGGAGTGAGTGTAGAGGGCAAGAAATAGTCGGATGCGCGGGCGAATGGAGTAATGGAGTGTTGAGTCGTGGAGTAGTGGAAATCAAACTTTCTGCCCGGTGCATTCCTTTCGATTTATTATCGGGGTAACGCGCATCGTCGGCGATGCGCCAACGAAACATTTGCGGGAGGTGAGTATGAAACGGCACGCCTTTCGGTGGTTTCTGGCAATCGGTGTCGCGTTACTACTTAACACGCGCGTCACGCCGATCTTCGCGCAAGATTCGTTTTATAAAGGGAAGACGATCCGCCTGATCGTTGGCCTCGCGCCGGGAGGCGGCTTCGATACCTACTCGCGCGTGATTGCGCGCCATATGGGCAAACATATTCCCGGCAATCCGACGACCGTCGTCGAGAACATGCCTGGAGCCGCGAGCTTGCTTGCGGCCAACTACGTCTACAAGGTTGCCAAACCCGACGGTCTCACCGTCGGTAATTTCGTCGGCGGTCTGTCGTTCCAACAGTTGCTCGGGCTCCCCGGAGTGGAATTCGACGCGCCGAAGTTCGAATTTCTCGGCGTGCCGGCGCAAGACAACTTCATGATCGGCGTGGCAAAGTCCACGGGTATTTCGAGTCTCGAACAATGGAAGGCTTCGGGAACAGTGATCAAGATCGGCGGCGTAGCGCCGGGCGGCGGCACCGACGACATTCCCAAAGTGTTGAAAGCGACATTGGGTCTGCCGCTTCAGCTGGTCTCCGGCTACAAGGGCACGGGTCCGGTGCGCCTGGCGTTCAATGCCGGCGAGGTTCAGGGCGCGTGCAATTCCTGGGAATCGTTCAAGTCGACTTGGCGCGCCGAAATGGAAAGAGGCGATGTCGTGCTTTTGGTTCAGGGGAATCTGAAACCGCACCCCGAAGTTCCCAACGTTCCCTGGGCGGTGGACCTGGCAAAAAGCGACGAGGCCAAAAAGATGATTCTGACTTCCGCGCGCGTCAACGGCGTGCTCAATCGCTTTTATGTCCTGCCTCCCAGGACGCCGAAGGGCCGGGTCAATCTGCTGCGCAAAGCCTTCATGGCCACGATGAAAGACCCGGAGTTTCTTGCCGACACGCAAAAAGCGAGGCTCGATCTCGACCCTATTGACGGCGCCGAAATCGAGAAACAGGTCAGGGAGTTGTTCAAGTTGGAGCCGGCACTGGTCAGCAAGATGAAGGAGATTCTAAAATAGCAGTCGCATGGTGGGGAGTACGGGTTAGCGAGGGCGAGGGCCGGTAGACTTGTTAACATCCGAAGAAGCGTGGCGCTCATCGCCTGACAGCGTCACGGCTTTGCAAAACGCGGGCATGACTTCTTTGGCGAAGAGGCGCATGGATTTTAGAATCTCGGCATGCGGAATGCCACCGAAGTTGAATGTCGTGGTGAGCGTGTCGAAGTAATAATGCTTCATCGCGTTTTGGATATTTTCAATACACTGGTCGGGATCGCCGTAGTTGTTGCGGCCGGTGGCAAGCATCATGTCCCAATCATATTCCGCCGGTGGGACGGTTAAAGATCTGCGCCCGATGCGGGAAATTTCGTCGTAGCGTTTCACCGCTGCCATGCCGATTGCCCGGGCCTGCGCCGCGCTCGCGTTGACATGCGTGCGCACGTGAAACTGGCAATGCTTTTCTCGCGGATCATGGCCGGATTCGAGCAAGCCTTGCTTCCACGCCTCCACCCCGGGTCGGACTTTCTCCGGCGGATGCGGGTGGCCGACGGTCATAATGTGATAACCTTGGCGTCCGGCCCAGCCGAGGCCTTCGGGGGAAGTGCCCGCCACCCAGATCGGCGGGCGGGGCTGCTGGATCGGCCGCGGATAAAGCGTCAGCTCGTCAAAGGTCCAAAAATCGCCCTTGTGGCTAGCGCGCTCGCTGCTCCACGCTTTCAGGATGATTTCGACGGCTTCGCGCAATCTCTGCCGGTCGTTTTCTCGGGTGACGCCGAATACTTTGTAGTCCAATTCCGTATTACCCGAGCCGATACCGAACTCCAAACGCCCGCCGGAGATTGCGTCGACCATGGCGTAGTCTTCGGCGCTGTGGAGCGGATGGCGCAAGGGCAGGATCGCGATGCACGGGCCCAAACGAATTTTTGAAGTCCGCGCGGCGGCGGCGGCGAGCAGCACCGCCGGATTGGCCGCAAGCCCGCCGTAGCCGAGAAAGTGGTGCTCGTTGAACATGAAACATTCCCAGCCCAATTCCTCGGCAAGCTCGACTTGCTCGAGAACCTGCCTGTAATAGACGTCATAACTGGGATCGACGTCCGGGAAATAGGTCGTGAGGATGTTGATGTAAAAGCGCACCTGGTGATCGCTCGTCGATGATCGTAGGGCGCGTCTTACAAAGCGTAGAGCGCCCGCCCGTTGCCGCTCAAAATCTTCTGCTTCACCTCGCCGGTAAGGTCGGTTCTCTCGCGAAAAATTCGGATCGCGTCCAGATCGCTGGAAGTATCTGTGTGGCCGTAATCCGTGCCGATTACGAGGTTGTCCTCGCCGGCCTCCTTGACGATATAACCAAGGTCGTCGGAATTTTCACAGGTGACGTACATGCCGAACTCGCGCATGGGATTTTCCGGCCATTTTCGTCCGAGAGTTTTGAAACGGTTTTTCGCTTCATGGAGCACCCAAGGGACCCACTGAGCACTGGCTTCGATGAAGCCGAAGCGGAGCTTGGGAAAAACATCATGGATTTCGCTCATGACGATGTCATTGAACGCCGCCACGGTGGGAATTCTGAACCGGTGAAAGGTCGACGCGATGCGCACCGGATGGTTATACAGATCGGTGAGCCAAGGATTGCCGTTGGCGATGTGAATGGCGATAGGCATATCGAGCGTCTGCGCTTCGTCATAGATCGGATAGAAATAAGGATCCGCCAGCAAGCGCTGGCCTTCGATCGGGCGCAGCAAAACCGCGCAGGCACCGTTTTCTTTTGACCAGCGAATCTGATCGAGCGCGTCCGGCAGGCTCAAAGTCGGCGCCATACACGACCAGCGCAGCCGCCCCTGTCCCTGTTTCCAGATATCCGCCAGCCAGCGATTCCAGCTCTTGCACAAAGCGACTTCGACGGCGGCGCGATCGGTGGCGGACTCGATGAACATGGTGTTGTGCAGCACCTGGATATCGACGCCGGTCTTGTCCATGTGCTCCAAGCGGAGATCGACGTTGCCGAGCTCGCGCGCCTCTTGCGCCTCGGCAAACTTGCGGCCGACCTGCTGCGAAAGTTTGGCCAGTTGTTCAGAAGAAAAAGCCGGAAAGCGAAATCCCTTTACCTTGCCGTCGATCACCCAAAATTGAAGTCTGACGCCGGCCTCTTCGCGGGTTTCGAGCGGGATCGGACGGTAGCGTTGCTCCGACGGGTCCATGAATTCCCAGGTGCGCGCGCACTCGACCACGTGAGCATCGGCGTCGATCACCAGATTTTTGTTTGCAGCTTCCATAGGCTTGCTCCCTTCGCGCAACAGCGTTCGCTCTCAGAGTAAACGAGAGCAATTGGCGGTGTCAACCGGAGTCCTAACGAGCCAACGGTTCCTTTACGGTCGGATCAGTCCCAGACGATTTTCCAAGCGATCACCGGCTCGCTTTTTCCTTTGAGCGACAGCTCCCGGCGCGCGGCATAGGGAAATTCGGCTGTGACTTGTGCGTAGGTTTCATCGGCGAGGAGAATCTCTCCGGATGCGGCCTCGCCTTGCAGGCGCGCCGCTACGTTGACGGTGTCACCGAGCACAGTGTAATCCGTGATCTCGCCGCCGCCGACGTTGCCGACGAACGCTTCGCCGCTGGAAATGCCGATGCCCACCGCCAAATCCGCGTCGCTTCCCGGCGCCCTCACCGCGCGCATGATTTCCCGCGCCGTGCGCACGGCGCGATGGGCATGGTCGCGGCGATTGAGCGGAGCGCCGAAAAAGGCCATGACCTGATCGCCGACGAGCTTGTCCAAGGTGCCGTCGTGGCGAAAGATCGCTTTGGCGGCCAACTCGTAGAAGCCGTTTAGCCGGCTGGCGACATCGGCGGGATTGGATCTCTCGGCGAGCGAGGTGAAGCCGCGGATATCGACGAAGAGCACGGAAATGATACGAGTCTCCCCGCCCGGAGGAGCCAATTCGTATCAAAGCGTGCAGAGGTTGGGATTCTTCCGCGATGGGCGAATCTGCAGCAGACGGAACGGCAGCGAGCAGATTCCCAGAAACGGCACGAGGCATTCTTTGCAGCGTTTGCTCGACGGTAGAAAACGATAGAGGCGGCGGGCGATCAGAGTGGTGCCGAGCCGCTGCCGAATCGTAATGAAAAAATTTTTCATAGCGCTCTTAAGCCGCTAGAAATACATTCCGGCATCCTGGCTGGCGCGCGCGCTCGGCGACAGACGGGCGAACAGCGTTTTCATCGCCCAATTCGTCAAAGCGGCAAGGATAAAAATGAAAAGCAGCAGGGAATACATGTCGGCGATGCGAAATTGGCCGTAGTATTCGACGATCATAAAACCCAGCCCGGCTTTGGCGATCTTGGTTTCCGCCAGCAGGGCGCCCGTGACGGCGGCGCCCATGCCGATTCTTATGCCGGTGAAAACCTGCCCGGCGATGGCCGGCAGATAGACGTGTGTGGCGATTTGATAGGCGCTGGCGCCCGCGGTGCGGGCGACGTCGACGTAGACTTTCTTGACCTCGCGCATGCCGGCGATGGTCAAAAGCGAGATCGGAAAGAACGCCGCGATAGCGCCGACCGCAAGCTTGGAATGGACGTCGATTCCCAGAAACAGAATGAACACCGGAAAAATCACGATCTTCGGCACCACGGCAGCGTAAAGGATCAACGGCTCGACGATCTCCAGCCAGCTGCTCCGGCTGCCCCAAATAATTCCCAGCGGGATGCCGGAGAGCGCGGCGAGCCCGAGCGCGCCGCCGACTTCGTAGAGGCTGGCTTTCAGGTGCGGCAACATCAGCGGCGTGGTGACGTACGTCCAAAGCGATCGAAGGATCTCCATTAATGGCGGGAAGAGTTCAGCAAACAGAATACCCGTGCGGCCGATCAGCTCCCACACCGCGATGATCAGCAGCAAGGTCAACGCTTGCACGCCAAGCGGCGTTTGGATCTGCGTCGCAAAGAATGCGCTGTTTTTCTGTATGGGGTCCATCAATGCTCGCTACAGTCTGAATTTCAGATTACAAATTTCACATTTCAAGCCTGTCATCGGAGCTTTGAAATCTGCAATTTCCCGCCGGGGATTCCATCGCTACTTTCGAACCAGCACTTCGCTGCGGTTGATCAGGTAAAGAAACAGAATCGACAACGTGATCGTTCCCAGCAGGCCGGCGTAAACTTCTTCGACCTTGAACATGAATGCCGCATCGGACAGCCACATGCCGACGCCGCCGACTTGGGCGACGTACTCGAGGCCCAGAACGGACTTGAGAATATAAGTCAGCGCGAGGCGAAAGCCGCTAAAGATCGTCGGCGCAACCGCCGGAATGAGAATATGGCGGAACAGCTGCTGGCGCGTCAGGTTCATGCTGGCGCCGACTTGGAGCAAGATCGGGTTGACGTTCTGAAAGGCGCCCTTGGTGTTCATAATGGTCGGGATCAAACCGAAGATCGAGGAGAGCGCGATCACGGCGGCGCTGGTGCGGCCGAAGGTAACGAGAAAGATCGGATAAGCGAGAATTACCGGCGACGAGAACAGCGCCGCGAGAAACATCTCGTAGCTGCCGCCGATGAGCTTGTAACGCCACAGCAGGAATCCGGCGAGAACACCGACGACCGTCGAAATCGCCAGGCAGGCGGCGATTTCAAAGAGCGTGATCGCGGTTAACCAGAGCGCGTTGCCGTGCACGATCTGTTCCCACAGCACGACCGCTGCGCGCGTCGGGGCGGCGAGAAAAAAACTGCTGATCCAACCGAGCCGCACCGCGGACTCGGCGACGGCGACCACCGCGAAGATGATACCGAATCGCCACGCCGTGATTCTCGTGCTTTCAGACGTAAAAACTCCGTTCAATCAGTTCACATCGTTCAAGCCGTTCAAACCGTGGAGCGAAGGCGCTCTGCCGTTTCCTGAAAAACGTTCGGAATGCTTCGACAAGCTCAGCATGAACGGAAAATGCTCAACCATTTCAACCTCCGCGCCGTTCGCCGTTCGCCTAGCCGAAGGGTGATCGGAGTTTTTGCAACCTTACGGCAGAAAGCTCAGGTCGATCAAACTTTTGAGCTCGGCTTGGGACAACGGCCGATCCAAGAATTTGTTCCGGATGCCGTCTTCGATGGTGGCCTGCACGCCGCGGATCGGTTTCAACGTCATCGCGGCGCGGTTGTAATAATCCCAGGTCTTAAGCACGGCGGACTCGGGAAATTTCAACTCGGCGCGGCGAATCCAAATCTTCGCGGCGTCCGCTTTGTGCTCGAACATATAATCAAGCGCGCGCTGTTGCGCGCGGAAAAAACCGCGGACGACGTCGGGATTCTTGGCGGCGAATTCGGTGTTGACGAAATGCACCCGAGGAGTAATTTCTCGCAACGCCGTTATCTCGTCGCCCTTCACGACCACGCGTAATTCGCCTTTCTCCACCCGATCCAACTGAAACGGCGCCACTGACCAGCCGGAATCGACCTGACCCGTGCGCACGGCGGTATAGACCTCGGGGATGCCGCCCAACGAAACTGGTTCGGCCGGTTTTAATCCTTTGGCTTTGATCTGATCTGCTATCGCTAAAGCCGCCATATGCGTGGAGGAGCCCGGACGACTGTACGCGACTTTTTTACCCGACAGGTCTTCCATTTTTTGCATCGACGTATTGCTCTGCACGTACCAAAAGGCGTCCATGCCGGTGATCTCGGCGGCGGTAATCTTGATCGGCGCCTTTTTCACGAAGGCGCTGATGACGGCCAGCGTGCCGGTGCCCAGACCGATCTGGGCGTCGCCGGAAACGACGGCTTGCACGTTCTCGCCGCCGCCGCGCGTGAATACGGCATCGACGTCGATATTGGTTTCTTTGTAAAAACCTTTTTCTTGAGCGACGTAAACCGGCAGCGCGACGGTAAACAGTATGCGGTGCGGTACCACGACGACGATCTTAGTGCGCGCGCTAGCGGACCAAACCGATGAGCTCGCCGCCATCAGGGCGACGAGCGCTAGTAAGCCGAGAAAGCCACAGCGCCGCCAATTGGAATTTTGCCTGTTCATGTCCGATCCTCCTTAGTTTCGTTGCTCCGTCTGTTTGAAGCTCCTGATCGATTCCTCCCTGAGCGCGCCCCAGACCTGGCCGACCAGCCGCCCGAAACGCTCCGAAGCAATAATCGTCGAATCGCGCGGATGAGGCAAGTCGACATCGACGATCGCCTTGACCTTGCCGGGGCGCGCCGTCATCACCATCACCCGATCGGAGAGTTGCACCGACTCATTGATATTGTGGGTGACTAAAATGATCGTCTGCTTGAGCTCGTCGCGAATGCGCAGCAACTCCTCGCCGAGAATGATTCTGGTCTGTTCGTCGAGCGCGCCGAACGGTTCATCCATGAGCAAAATCTTCGGTTCGAGGACGAGAGCGCGGGCGATGGCGACGCGCTGCTTCATGCCGCCGGAAAGCTCCGATGGGTAACGGTCCTCAAAGCCCGACAATCCGACGAGCCGGATCATCTCGCGCGCTTTGGCTCTTCTGTCGGTTAACCGCACACCGCGCATTTCAAGGCCGAACTCGACATTGCCCAAAGTCGTGCGCCAGGGAAACGTCGATTCCTCTTGAAAAACCATGCCGATCCACGGATGCGGGCCGTTCACCGGTTCGGTGCCGACCGTCAGTTCTCCGGCGGAAGCGTCGACCAAGCCGCCGACAATTCGTAAAAGCGTCGATTTGCCGCAGCCGGAAGGCCCGATGATGGAAAAAAACTCGCCATCGGCAACCTCCAGTGAAACATCGTTGACAGCGACCACTTGTTCGGCGCCATTGTCGGGATTGCCGAATGTTTTGTGCACATTGCGCAGCGTCAAAATAGCCATTGGTTTGCTTTCACCAGGGCACGATCAATCGCACCCTACAAATAGGCGCATTCAGGAGGGGGGTCAAGGAGCATTAAAGGCGCGAAGTCGGCGCAAAGGGTTTCAAAGCCGCCACGCGTTCTGTGACGGATTCCGTGAGTGTCGTCACGGCTTCACCCAGTGCTCCGCCGGGTGCAAGAGAAATTCTTCGATTGAAATGCCGTCGCCCCCGACGAGCAGTGTCCGCTTGGGCTTGAACGCCTCGCAGAACGCCGCCATGCCCGGCAATGAGTCGCTTGCGCGGCCGCTCTTTACCTCGATCGCCGTGAGCGTGCGTCCGGCCTTTACGACAAAGTCTACCTCGCGGTTGCGGTCGCGCCAGTAGGATACTTCGCAGAGGCCGCCTGTCGCCGCGTTTGTCAGATGCGCGCCCACGGCCGATTCCACCAGTCGGCCCCAGAACTCGCGATTGGCGCGCGCGTCATCCAGTGTGAAGCCGGATTGCGCGGTCATGAGCCCCGTATTGAGCACCTGAAATTTTGGACTCGAAGCGCGACTGCGCGACGTCTGGCCCGCGTATTTGGGCAGCCCAGTCAGCATTCCCGCCGCAGTGAGCAGGTCGAGGTAGTGCGCGAGCGTAGTAGTGTTGCCGGCCTCTTGAAGTTGGCCGAGCATCTTGGTGTACGAGAGTACCTGCCCCGAGTAGCGGCAGCCCAACTCGAACAGCCGCCGTAATAGCGCCGGTTTGTCGACACGGGTGAGTAGGAGCACGTCGCGCGCGATTGTGGTCTCGATCAGGGCATCCCGGATGTACCGCGTCCACCGGTCGGGGTCGGTGATAAGCGGCGCTGCGCCCGGGTAGCCGCCGTAGAAAAGAAATTGCTCAAGTGAAAAGCCAAATGCCGCCCTCGTCTCGGCCAGCGACCAATGCGGTAAATGCAGGATCTCGAAGCGTCCGGCCAGGCTCTCGGAGAGGCCGCGTTGAATAAGCAGCGGGGCCGATCCGAGCAGGACAACCTTAAGAGGGCGCTTGTTGCGCGTGTCTTCATCCCACAGCCGCTTGACCGACTCCGCCCAGCCGACGGCTTTCTGCACCTCATCGATTACGAGGATTGTGCCGCGGGATCCAATCGCGAGGCGCGCCGCCTCCCATTGCTGAGCAATCCAATCCCTGCCGCGCAAGGTCGGCTCGTCGGCGCTGGCGAAGACGACCGGCACTCCTGCCGCGTCGGTGACCTGCTGCACCAGAGTGGTTTTTCCGACTTGCCTGGGCCCGGCCACGACCTGAATAAAACGTCGCGTCTCGGCAAGGCGGCGTCGCAAAGCGTCGGCGAGCGATCGCGTGTATTCCTGTTTACTCATCGTGTTGAGTAATTTTACTCAACGTACTGAGTAATTTGCAACCGACAGCCAGCCGCCGAGCTTTCACGCAGGCTGGTTTGAAATTCATCCGAGGCGCAGGAGGGGGGTCAAGGAGCGTTAAAGGGCGCGTGCCGCCGCAAACGGCTTCAAAGCCACCACGCGTTCTTGGTTCCAGCGCTGTTGCAGCCGGATTTGCTTCGGTCGAACGCCCAGCGTGCAGGGTTATCGAGGATGTATTGCCGGATACGATTCAGAGATTCGTCGCTCCGGATGATGTGTTCGTAGTCATTGCGCTGCCATAGCCGCCGATTAAACGATAGCCATGATGAGGTTTTCACGCCGCGGACATAGTCGTTTGTTGTCATCGTTTTGAACCATCTGTTGTTGCCGTTTTTGGCTCTGTTCTCATCTGCTCATGCGAGAATGTAGCGCCCGGATTTCCTCGTGCCGACCCTTTTCACCAAGCCCGCCTTCATCAACGGGTGCAGCAGATCCAGCGCGCCCTGCTTGGAGACTCCGATGCCGTCCCAGATTTCCTGTGGCGTCATACTCTTGTGGTCGCGCAGCATTTGAAGCAACTGCTCCTGCTTCGGGCGCAGCACCAATTTCTTGCGCCCCGACTCAGCCGATAACCGTTGCGCGCGCGTCCAGACTTTTTCCAACGTCACGTGCAATCCTTCCGCCGCATATTCCAGCCAACTCGTCAGGTCGCCGCCTTGTTGTCGCACCGCATCCAGTGCCGCGTAATAGCGCGGACGGTCTTCCCAATAAAACTCGTCCACCGAAAAAATGTGATGCGTATCAAACCGGCGCCGATAAAGTTCCCACAAGGCGAGCGCCCGTCCCATCCGCCCGTTTCCATCGGCAAACGGATGGATGGACTCGAAGCGGTGATGGATGATGGCTGAGGAAATGACAGAAGACTGTTTGCCCGACTCCTTGTTCCACCAAGCCAGCAGCTCGAACATCAGCCCCGACACGTCCTCGGGCGGCGGCGGCACGAACCGGCCCACGCGCACCTGAATCGTGCGGTAGCGTCCCGCTGCGCCTTGGTCCATCACGTCGACGGCGATGACCTTGTGCAGCTTCAGCGTATCCTCGTGCCTCAGCGGCGATTTCTTCAGGTTCTTCTCAATGAACCGCAGACCCGCAAAATAGTTGAGCACTTCCCGCTTTGCGCGGTCGGTGACACCCGCCAGTTCGCGTCCTTCCTCCACGGCGCGGACTTGCTCCAGCGTCAACGGATTGCCCTCGATGGCAGTCGAGCTGTGCGCATTGCGCAGGCGCGTGTCCTTTTGTAGCGCGGGTATCCACGGCACTTGCACCGTCGCGGCGAGAATCCTCTCCCGCAGTCCTGCGATCGCTTCGATCCGCTTCAGCAGGCCAGGAGTGATGGTGAATTGAGGCTGATAGCTCACGGCGGGGCAGGATAAAGAGTAGTCAAGTATAAGTCAAGTTATGGGTCAAGCGGCCCGAAGCTATGTGCTCGCTTGAAAATAGCGCTGCGCCTTGTTTGTGGAAAGGGGCAACAACCAGAATAAGCGCTCAGCCGGTGGGAGGCGCAGTGAACTTGAGCTTGTTATCCCTCCCTGCCCTTTGGCGTACCCGCCCCAGCGCACTTTGCATCCTTTCTCCGCCGTTTTTTGAATCTTGCTTCATCACGCGAAATAAGAATCGTCTATCTTTTTCAACTCGGCTATTAAAGACTAAGCGGGCCGCCCGATCTTTTTTAATAAACAATGGAAAACAGGACTTCGAGTAATCTCTAGGGGCATTCTCTAGAGCGTATGCGGCAAGACACGCAATTGTTGCTTATGATAGATCTTTTCGTGTGCCGGTTTGGCGTCGTGATACGGTGAGGTAGAATTAAGAGTCATGGAGAAAGGTTACACCCTGATGGAAACCGATAAGGGCTTACCCATCAAAGCCTGGACCCGAGGGGTTATTCTTGAGAGTGCGGCTGAAAAGCAGTTGCGCAACGTGGCGCGGCTGCCTTTCATTTATAAGTGGGTAGCGGCGATGCCGGACGTGCATTGGGGGATCGGCGCGACGGTGGGGAGCGTGATTCCGACCAAGGGCGCGATCATTCCCGCCGCCGTCGGCGTCGATATCGGCTGCGGCATAATGGCGGTACAGACGATGCTCAATGCGAGCCAGTTGCCGGACAATTTGCGCGCGCTGCGCACGGCGATCGAGAAAGCTATTCCGCACGGGCGTACCGACAACGGCGGGAGAAAGGACAAGGGCGGATGGCGCGAGCTTCCTAAACGGCAGATCGGCGTGTGGCGTCAGCTCCAAACCGGCTACAAGGTTCTTATCGACAAATATCCCAAGTTGGATCGCGGCAATGACGTGAACCATCTCGGCACGCTCGGAACCGGCAACCATTTCATCGAGGTTTGCCTGGATGAGAACGACCAGGTTTGGTTCATGCTGCACAGCGGCTCGCGCGGCGTCGGCAACCGCATCGGCATGTTTTTCATCGAAATGGCCAAGAACGACATGCGGCAGCATATTAAAAACCTGCCCGACAAGGACCTTGCCTACTTCAAAGAAGGAAGCGAGCACTTTGAAGATTATTTTGACGCGGTGAGCTGGGCGCAGGAGTTCGCGCTTTACAACCGCAAGCTGATGATGGAGCAACTGATCGATGCCGTGACCGCATCGGGCGAAGTGCCGCCGTTTTCCCTGACCGAAACCGCGGTCAATTGCCACCACAATTACGTGGCGCGCGAGGAGCACTTTGGCCAGACGGTTTTTGTGACGCGCAAGGGCGCGGTGCGCGCGCGCAAAGGCGATCTCGGCATTATCCCGGGCAGCATGGGCGCGCGCTCCTACATCGTGCGCGGGCTCGGCAATCCCGAAAGTTTTCATAGCTGCAGCCACGGAGCGGGACGAGCGATGTCGCGCGGCGAAGCCAAGCGGCGCTTTAGCATCGACGATCACATCAAGGCGACGGAGGGCGTCGAGTGCCGCAAGGACGCCGCCGTGATCGATGAGACGCCGATGGCTTACAAGCCGATCGAAGACGTCATGAACGCGCAGAAGGATCTGGTAGAGATCGCGCACACGCTGACGCAGGTGGTGTGCGTAAAGGGGTGAGGAGGGGGTCACTCCAGTCCCGGATTGGCCATAAATACAGACGCGGCCAACTTCTGTTTGGTCTCGGGATGGCGGATTGCGCGCTTCAAGACAAAATCGAACAGCAATGGATTGTAGTCGTAGATCTCGTTCAGCGCCTGGCGCTCTCCGGCGCTGATGAAACCTGAGCGCGCCAACGACCGGGTGTGAATCAAGGCGTTGACCGCCGGCAGGGGATAGTCGCTGCCGTTGACCAGTCGATGATGCAGGTCTGAGCGCTTGAGCAGGGTCGCAAACGGGACCGGCATGCGATTGAACTGCAGCATAGCGGAGATTTCACCGAAGAGCAGGCCGCCGTATTTGCGCTCGTCCATCAGGCGCAAAAAAAGCTCGAAGCAACTCGCTCTCTTGCCCGCGCCGCCGTCAAGATCCTCGCATGTTCCCAGACTGGCGGCGTGCGCGACGATCACGCGCACGCCCAAGTCGAGGGGCCGGCGCAGCAACAGAGGATTGCCAAACCGCTGATCTTCGTCGGCCTCCACCGCTTGCTCTTCGCCGCCGTGGGAAAGCAGAATCATCTTGTGCGCTTTCATCTTGTGATAGAACGGAACGATCGCCGGGTTCGCTGGATCCATGCCCATCGCGTTGGGCAGCCACTTGACGTATTTGACGCCAGCTCTTCCCCAGTGGTCGAGTTCCAGCAGAGCGTCAGGCCGGTAAGGATGGACCGAAACGACGGGTAGAAAGATGTCGGCATATTGCCGCGCCAAGTCGACGATATACCGGTTGGGAACGTACATGTTGGTTTTTTTAAGATTGACCGTGCCGTCCGCGTTGTAATGCTTGTCGAAGGCGAGGATGCGATACTTGCCGCCGGATTTGATTGCACGAGCGAGTCGAACCAGTCTGGCGATATATTCCTCGTCGGTGTTTTTCTCATCGCGAATGCCCGCCGCGCTCGCATAGATCCAGAATTTGGCCCGCTCAAGACTTATCCCGCTCAGGATTCGTGGATTGATAAATGCGCCGCTGACGCTCGTGCCGATAGCAAGGATATGCGTGTGAAAGTCGACGAGCCGGGAGGCGTTATCAATTTCCTCGAATGCTTGGTCGACGAGCTTGCGCGCTGCCGGCGACGCCTTCTTCTCAAGTTCCTCCGGCTGATGCGTGAACGCGCCGCCGAACTGATCGATCAGGCAGCCGGATACAATCAACGAGCAAGCGAACAAAGCGAGGATTAGCTTCGGGTAATGACGGTTCACACGGATAAGCCTTTTTTGGATCGCAGTTTTCACAAGCGCCCGCCCTGTCAAGCTAAAACGACTAGTAAACTTTAAGCGTAGCCAAACAAATTTTCGTGCGGCACGGCGAAGCGGAAAACGCGAAATTCCGCTAAAGTGCCCAGGAGTCCCAAATCCACGGTTGGTATATAGTTTGCGGATATCTACAGCAACTTCCGAGCTGGTCGCAGGGCGATTCAATGAATTCACGCGAAGAAATAGTTTTTGACTCAATTCAACATCGAGGGTGCGGCATCCAGGCCGCGTCGTATGCGGCCGATCCTCAGTCCTGGCTTCCCGAAGCTTGTATGTGGCTGGAGACCGACTCTGGGCTGCGCAGATTATGGGTCCGTAGCTTCGCCCACTGCTTTGACGCCGAGAAGTTGACGTTTCCAAACAAGCTGGACGCCGACAGCTGGGCGCTGGGCGCGGCGCGGACGATTATCGATCGCGCACTTGAGCAATTCTCCTCCGCGATACTACCTGCCGCAAGCGAGCCGGCAAGATCGATCGGCGTTGCGCGGCGATTCGCGCGCCGATCGATGCTCGCGCTCCGACGATTAAAGAACTTCCGTTCATCTCACTAGTAGGTTTCTGAAACCCTCTCGGAGTCCTTCGACTTTGCTCAGGACGAACGGACTTAAATTGATATTGTTGATGATTTTCCGTTCATGCTGAGGCACTCGAAGCATTCCGAACCTTCTTTCAGCAATCTAGCTTTTCCAACCTTCTTTTTCGTTTTTGATTTACGACTTCATCTCAACTCGCCGAGCCGCTTTCGGCTTGACAGCGTTTCCGCCGTTTGCAATGAACAAATATCTCTAGCCATCGCGGAGGGTCTATGGACTTGCAGGATTTGAGCCGGTGGATGAAGGAAAGAAACTTGAAGGGTCACTGGGAGCACTCGGAGTGGTCACAGACGGTGAAGCCTTTTTTGTGGAAAGGGCAAGATATTTTCGAGGCGCTCAATTGGGCCGGCGAGTTGATCACCACCGGCGAAGCAGGACGCCGGACCATCCAAATGAGAAATCCGGGACTCGCCGCCGGCATGACCAACACGGTGCATATCTCCGTGCAGTTGGTAAAGCCCGGTGAGGTCGCCGCGGCGCATCGGCACACGGCGGCGGCCATCCGGTTCATCGTCAAGGGCACGCCCAATGCGTATACGATCGTCGAAGGCGAGCGCTTCCCGATGTTGGAGGGCGATTTCATTACCACGCCGAACTGGACTTGGCACGACCATTTCAACGGTTCGAGCGAGCCGGTCATGTGGCTCGATGGTTTGGATGTCCGTCTCGTGACTCATTTCGGCGCGATGATCCAAGAAAATTTTACCAAGGCTCAGCAGCCGGTCGAGAAGCCGGAAAATTTCTCATCGAAGGTTTTCGGCCACGCTCGGCCGACTTGGATCAAGAACTCCTTCGAGGCGCCGCCGTATCGCTATCCCTGGGAAGAGACCTACGCAAGCCTGCAAGCGCTTAAAGAAAGCGCCGGCGATCCCTTCGACGGTGTGTTGCTCGAATATTCCAATCCTCAGACCGGCGGTCCGACGCTGCCGACTTTTTCCTGCCGGGTGCAGCTTCTCCGGCCCAAGGAAAAAACCCAAACGCACCGCCACACCAGCACCACGGTTTTCTATGCGTTTCGCGGCAGTGGCATGACCCAAGTGTCGGCCAATGAATTCAATTGGGACAAGAGCGATATTTTCGTCGTGCCGTCGTGGCAGTGGCACTCGCACGAGAACACGACCAGCGAAGACGCGATTCTCTTTTCGATCACCGATCAGCCGGCCAGCGAGGCGTTGGGGTTGTATAGGGAAGAGGCGTAAGGCTAACAGGCTGTTGAAAAACCGCCATCTGCTTCGTTGCGCTCGTCCGATTTCGCGTCAACGTACATGCAGAGTACGCCTCCGCTCATCGATCTTCGCGCGCCTCGCATATGGCGATTTTTGAGCAGCCTGCACAGAGAGTATTTCAGCAACCTCCAAGCAGGCGTCCGTTTCTGCAGGCGTTGCCCAATCCCTGGAGTCTTCTCTTGTCAGCCGGTCATCAGCCATATTGCTGAAACCTGGTCATTGTAGACGCCGGTGTTTGGCTTCGTTGCAGGGTCACTCCGTCAAGCTCACGAACGGGTTGCGTTTTCTCCCGCCAAGATACCCGTTACCACGGCTTGCATCAAACCTCCGGTGTAGCCGCCGCGATAGCCGCCCATGAGACCGCTGATGGCGTTACAGTTCAGCTGGATTGGTTCTCGGGCTCTTGCCGCCGGCGCGCAAGCTTCCCGAAGCCATCAGAACATTGCCGTCGCCCAGCTCGCCGGCGCTCTTATCGATCAAGACGACTTTCGCGCCTTGTT
>JBOHVN010000223.1:0-29946 GCA_050735675.1 Binatia bacterium
GATAAAACTACTGGCGTGACCCATAATACGCATTAGCGGTTAAATGGCTTTGCCAACCGCATCCGAAATGGCTTTTTATCCATCCCTCTCGAGCAACCTGAGCAATCCCTGATTGATTCGTTTCACCGCTCCAGGGCCTTCATAGACCCAGCCGGTATAAATCTGCACGGCCTGCGCGCCTGCTTTTATCTTATCGTAAGCATCTTCGGCATTGAAAATGCCGCCGACCCCGATGACCGGCATGCGGCCTCGCGTGATCTTGTAAATATGCGCGATGAACGAAGTCACCATCGCGGTAATCGGCCTCCCGCTTAACCCGCCGGGCTGTGGCCCATGAATCGATTTAAGCTTGTCACGCATGAAAGCGGTCGCGTTGGTCGCAACGATACCGTCGAGTTTGACCGCATCGACGACGTCGATGATCTCATCAACCTGGGAATAATCCATGTCGGGCGCGATTTTCACGAACACCGGTTTCGCGGCGACCTTGGCGCGCGCCGCCAATTCGCGGTTTTTCTCCTGCACCGCCGACAACAGCTCATGGAGCAAATTCCTGTCCTGCAGATCGCGCAAATTGGGCGTATTCGGCGAGCTGACGTTCAGAGTGAAAAAGTCGCCGTGGGTAAATAACTTTTCAAAACAATAAAGAAAGTCTGGCACAGCATCCTTGGTCTCGACGATCTTGGTCCGACCAATGTTCATGCCCAACGGTGTTTCGGGGCGGGCGCCACGAGCTCGGAGGCGGTCGAGCTTGAAAGCTATAACGTCTGCGCCCTCATTATTGAAGCCCAGGCGGTTGATCAGCGCATCATCTTCCGGCAGCCGGTAAAGGCGCGGCTTTGGATTGCCGGGCTGCGCTTGTGCCGTAATCGCGCCGACTTCCATGAAACCGAAACCAAAAGCGGAAATCATTTTAGGCGCCAACGCGTTCTTGTCGAAGCCGCCGGCGAGCCCCACGGGGTTTTCGAACGTGAGGGGCCCGAGGCGAACACGCAGACGACTATCCTCGACCCGATAGAGTTGTTCCAAGGGAGCGAAAAGGAATTCTAGACGGGACAGCAGCGCGAGAATTTTTTCGTGGCTTTCTTCAGGGTCCTTGCGAAAGAGCAGGGGACGAATGATCGATTTATAAAGCATGCCCATCAGATGATGTAGCGGAAAATCTGCCGCACAGCCAGCGATGCAACTTTTTCCAGGCCAAGCAAAGAAAAATACCGCCTGATGAGAAGAAGGAGAAGAGGCGTTCGAGCTCCGCGCTCCCTGCGTTGCGAGCGCTGAATGCCGCGATCGCGTCGAGGTCAGCGATAAAGATCGCGCAGGAGGCCGCTTTTCTCGAGGTTGTCCAGAAAACGTGTATCGATGAATTGTTCAGGCTTCGCGTCCCGCGCCGCCGGGACGGTCTTTGCCAGATCGTCCAAGGCGTTCTTCATTCCCGTCATATTGATATAGGGAGCCTTCTCCAAAACCTTGCCGACATAAAGATCATAGGCTTTTTGCAGGAGAACTCGGTCCTCGATTTTGGTGTACTTTGCGATGGACTTGAAAGTCAGTTCTTTGTCGGTTCTGGCGCGGTGGATGGCTCTCGCATAGGCGCGCATGAATCTATCGACCCGATCCGGCTTTTTTCTCATGATACCGCCTTGCACGACCAGCGATGGATTCGGAAAGGCGAGATCCATGTCGGTGATATTGACGAGTTCCTTGAAGCCCAACTTGTCCACGGCAAATAGAGTGGGCGGAGAGACCAGGCCGGCGTCAATGGAGCCGCCCTGCAGGCCGCCCATGATCGAAGTCATCGCTCCCATTTGTAGGATGTTGACGTCTTTTTGGGGATCGAGGTTGTGTTTCCTGAGCGCGAAGCGGGCGGAGATATCCGTAGCGGATCCAAAACGCGTTACGCCGATTTTTTTTCCTTTGAGACCCTCGATGGTCTTGATCTCCGGCCTGACATAGATGGAAAAGATCAACTTATTGGTGCTATTGCCAACGATCTTGAGATCGGCCCCTTGCAGGGCAGCGGCCATCGCAGAGCTGCCGTTCAATGCGGCTATGTCAACTTCCCCAGCGGTCACCACCTGGGCCAGCTGGCTGCCGCTGGGGATAAGAATCATCTGGTCTTCCAGCCCTTCGCGGGCAAAAAATCCCGCATCGTGGGCGACCCATAGGCCCAGGTAGGAACCGCTGATGGAACTGTACCCGATGCGGATGCGATCGGCGCCCCACGAGTAGGAGACGATGGCGAAAAACAGTAACAGGCTGGAAATGACTATTTTCTTCATGGACAATCCCTTATCGCAGCCGCGTCTGTGCTTTTGCATTCCTCTATTTCAAGGGCGAGCAAGCACAGGGAACCATCACCATGTTTTCCTGCTTGACGAGAAATTCCCGGGTCTGAGGTGGCCAGCCTTGGACGCTCTTCGATGCTTCGGCGCGCAAGCGGTCGCGCTCGCCGCCGTCTTTGTATGCCCAGACATGGATGTACTGGTTGAGCGGGCCGATAATCGTATGCCCCGCGAACACCAGCGGTGAGACTTTCGTGCGCCTGGGCATAACCTCGCCGAATCGTTCCAGCACCGTCGGCATAGTTCCGGGTAAGTAGGTGTAGATCCGGAACTCATAGGTGTTTCCTATGTTCCGCGGTTCCAGGCTCGGGGAGAACGGCGCCGGTTGAATGATGCGGTTTTCTTGCTCAATAGTGAATTCCTGAGTCTTCGGCGGCCACATGCCGGTTTTCCGTGCCTCGCCAGCAATTCTCTCTCGATCTTCGAAGCTTTCGTAGGGCCAGAGATGCACGACCCGGTTCAATCCACCAACCTCCGATTTCCATAACCCGCCCAGAGGCGAGATTTTCGCTCGGGCTGCAAGACCTTCGGTAAAACGTTGCTCAAAGCCTGCGGTTGCACCTGGCTTAAGTAGATAGCTACGCATTTCGACAAACATACGACGCCCTCCTTCGCTTAGATTCATACCCTTTCCCACAAACACACCGGCAAATGCAACAGCCGGTAACGGCGCGCGAACAATCTCTTAACCGCCGCCGGCAAACTTGTCGCGCAAGGCGCGTTCAGCGACCGTAAGTCGCCGACCGTGATCGGCAAGGACATCGTCCTACCCCGGTCGCCCATCAAAAGCGGCGACCCCATCGGCTTTTAGGCAACGGCGATGGAATTTACCACGGCGGCGGAAACGTCTTATGAATTTTTATCGCCAGCGTAAGCGATGGGCACGTGGCATGATCGCGGAACAGGAAGCGTCGGCGTCAAACCTATCCCTAAGCTGGCCATCGAAGTGAACGTGGAAGGCGGCAACTTCGCGGCAGGTTCGACCTCAGGATTCAATTATCTCATCGTCGGTCCGCGGATTCTGTATCGATTCTAGGGCTTGTGGGCCGAGCGGTCACTGCTTCCTCATCGCAAGCTCGCTTTGGCGAAGCCATTGGGGCGAATTGCGCTCCTTCATCTGCAGATCTTTTTCAGCGGTGCGATTGTTCTCAGGACCCCTGCCGTTAGCTAACCTTTAGGTTGGTAATACAGCATGGACGTCTCATAGGAATCTTTTGCCGCCCATGTCGGAAAGCAAACTCGCCAGCCGCAGCGGTTTTCTCTTCTTCTTAGCTCCGAGAGATGTCTCCGCCTCGTCTAATGTGCCACCCATTGTTTTGGCTATTTCGCTCTCTAGAGATTTTGCCGCGAGCGCCCATTCCTTCTCATGAATATCGACCTGCAGATTTTCGATTTCCATTGACGTGTGTGCTTCAATTTCCGTTATTGCGTCCATGGTTTCGCCTCTCGGATCATCTTGCGGCTCGTCGGGTAGCAGCGCGCGCGATCCGGCGTTGGAGGACAGACCGCTGACGAGACGGTTCAAGGAATCCGCTGCGGCTTTGAGATCCTTCATTGCGATATCCCGAACCTCAAGCAAACTGTCTTTTTCTCTAATCTGTCCATTAAGGTCTTCTATTTTGGCGGTAAATTGTTCCTCCAGCTCTGTGACTCTAGCTGCTTTTGACCGGAGCGATTCTTCCATTTCCATTATTTGCGTCTGTAGAGAGATCTTCTCGCTTTCCATGGTTTCCTGACGCTCGCGCTCCAGCTCGGCATCCACGACCGCCGAAGTGGCGGTTTGCTTGACAATCGTTTCCAGCCGGTCGGTCTGCTCTATCAAAATCTCCTTTTCTAAAACCAACTCGTCCAGCGCGGCTCTGACGCGAGCCTCGTGGGAACCGATTGTTTGGAGAGTTTTTTGGATTTGTATGACCTCGTTGGAGAGTCGCCCGATATACCGGAATAGCTCTTTGTCGTTTGATACGTCTGAGACCATAGTTCACTCCTTGGCTGATGACGCGAGCCTGGCTCCTCCTGGCTTCGTCGAGTGTAGGTTTAAACGGCTTACTTGTCTGGCCAAATAAAGCAATCGACGCACCATCAACCCCTCAAGGACTTTTGAGGCATAAAAAGGCTTTGCCGGTCAAGCGGTTAGATAAACATTACAGCTAAAGAGGCGAGGTCGAAACGTTCTTGTAAACTCTGACAACGATGTCAACGCCTGCCAATTTGGCAAAAAGGATGACAAAAACTCCCTCAGGTATCCCCGTGCCGGTAAACCCGATAGTTGTCCGCCTTGATTATCGCGACGACGCTTCGACCGAGGTGCGCCCCTTCCGGACCGGCTTAAACTACTTTCGTCGGCCCGCGATTCGTCTAACCGCTTCTGATTCGAATACGTTTTCCCACCTTCGAGAATCTCAATCAGCGAATTTTCTCGCGGCGCGGGTATTTTTCAATTCGCGGCATATTTGCTAAGCCTTTGATGGGTCTCCCGATCGATCATGGTTCCAGGGCACACACAGGGGCGGGCCCCTACATTTTTGCAGTTATTTTGCCGAGGCAGCACAGGAGGGCGTCATGAAATCACGCGCGGCGGTGGCCTGGGAAGCAGGCAAACCCTTAGTAATTGAGGAAGTCGAAGTCGCCGGGCCAAAAAAAGGCGAAGTGCTGCTAAAAATCACCGCCACCGGAGTCTGTCACACCGACGCTTATACGCTCTCGGGCAAAGATCCTGAAGGACTGTTCCCCGCGATCATGGGGCATGAAGGCGGCGCTACGGTAATGGAGATCGGCGCCGGCGTCACGTCGGTGAAACCCGGCGATCACGTGATTCCGCTTTATATTCCCGAATGCGGCGAGTGCAAATTTTGCAAGTCGGGCCGGACCAATCTCTGCGGCGCGATTCGGACCACCCAAGGCCAGGGCGTGATGCCCGATGGCACTTCGCGGTTTTCCGTTGGCGGCAAAACCATCTTGCATTACATGGGCACGTCGACGTTTTCGGAATACACCGTGCTGCCGGAAATCGCCGTCGCCAAGATCAACCCGGCGGCGCCGCTCGATAAAGTCTGCCTGCTCGGCTGCGGCATTACCACCGGCATCGGCGCTGTGCTGAATACCGCTAAAGTGAGAGCAGGCTCGACCGCCGCGGTGTTCGGCCTGGGCGGTATCGGCCTCAGCGTCATCCAGGGCCTGGTCATGGCCAAGGCGGCACGCATCATCGCCGTGGATACCAATCACCATAAATTCGAAATGGCGAAGAATTTAGGCGCCACGGATTTCATCGCGCCGCAGGAAAACCGGCCGGTCCAGGAAGTGCTCATCGAGATGACCGACGGTGGCGTTGATTATTCGTTTGAATGCATCGGCAACGTCAACACCATGCGCGCGGCGCTTGAGTCCTGCCACAAGGGTTGGGGCGAATCGACCATCATCGGCGTCGCCGCCGCCGGCCAGGAGATCAGTACCCGGCCGTTTCAACTGGTCACCGGACGCGTGTGGCGCGGCACGGCATTCGGCGGCGTCAAGGGCCGCTCGCAACTGCCGGGCTACGTTGAAAATTACTTGAACGGCCAGATCAAAGTCGACCCGATGATCACCCACACGCTGCCGCTGGAACGGATCAACGAGGCCTTCGACCTGATGCACGAAGGCAAGAGCATTCGCTCGGTGGTTAAATTTTGATCTCCGTTCGCAGACTTCGGTCGGGCGTCCTCTGGCGCTCGCAAACCGTCGATTTTGCCCGTGTATTGCCTTGATTATCGCCCGGCAATTTAATCGAGCTGGGCCGGAAAAACGTCTTGCAGTTTAAAGAATTTCTTTCTATAAGAGAGCCCTAGTAGGTTTTTCCAGCCTGCATTCCAATTCCGCGCGAGAGAAACTGGAGGAAAGAACAGCGATGAACAAGAAGATAAAACTGCGCGTCAACGGCAAGCGCGTCGAGACCGAAGTTCCGACCAATCGAATGCTGATCGACTGCCTGCGTTACGATCTCGGCTTGACCGGCACCAAAGAAGGCTGCAGCGTCGGCGTATGCGGCGCCTGCACCGTGCTGATGGACGGCGATATGATCAGTTCCTGTTTGACCCTCGCGGTGATGGCCGACGGCCACGACATCACCACGGTTGAAGGATTGGCAAAGAACGGCGAGCTCAATCCGGTTCAGAAGAGCTTTATCCAGTACGGCGGTTTCCAATGCGGTATCTGTACGCCGGGCCAAGTCGTCGCCGCCACCGCGCTGCTCGCGGAAAATCCCAAGCCCAACGAAGACGAGATCAAAGACTGGATGATGGGCAATCTGTGTCGCTGCACGGGGTACTACAAGATCATCGAGTCAATCGAGAAAGCGCACCAATTCGCCAAATAAGGATGCTGCCATGATACCTTTCGAATATCGCACCCCGAAAAACCTCAAGGAAGTTCATGCGACGCTGAAAGAGTTCGGCAACGACGCCAAGCTGATCGCCGGCGGCACCGCGCTGGTGATTATGATGAAACAACGGCTGGTGCGCCCGACTTGTCTGGTCAGTTTGCGCTCCGTGCGCGGCTTTAACGGCATCGAAGTCAAAAACGGCGGCTTGGCGATCGGCGGCCTCGCCACCCACCGCGCGGTTGAAGGCTCGTCATTGCTGCGCCGCCGCCTGCCCATGCTCGCCGAAACTTATCATCATGTGGCGACGTTGCGCGTGCGCAACATGGCGACGGTCGGCGGTGGCCTGGCCCACGCCGATCCGAACCAGGATCCGCCACCGAGTTTGATCGCCCTCGGGGCCATCGTGAAAGCGGTCTCGGCAAACGGCAGCCGGACGATCCCGCTCGACGAATTTTTTAAAGACTATTACGAAACCGTGCTCACTCCCGACGAGATCATCACCGAAGTGATGGTGCCCAAGCTTGCGCCCAACACCGGCGCGGCTTATATCAAATTTTTGCCGCGCACCGCCGACGATTATGCCACGGTGTCCGCCGCCGCCGTGCTCACTCTCGACAAAGCGAAGAAGACCATTGCCGATGTGCGCATCGCGCTGGGCAGCGTTGGGGTGACGCCGATTCGCGCCACGGCCGCCGAAGCGTTGTTGCGCGGCCAACCGGTCAAATCGGAAGCTTTTGCCGAAGCCGGTCAAAAGGCCAAAGAAGCGGTGGATCCGGTGAGCGATTTCCGCGGGTCAGCGGCTTACAAGAAGGATATGGCCGCGGTCTTCGTGCGGCGCGCGCTGGAAAAAGCCCTTGCCGACATTCGCCAACAGGCGCGAGCCAAGGCCGCGCCGAAACCGGCCAAGAAAAAAGTTGCCAAAAAGAAAAGTAAGAGACGGTGAAATTTAGTCAGACGGCACAGATCCCGGTCGCGCGCGAGCCGCTTTGGGATTTTTTGATGGATGTTCCCAAGGTAGCCAAGTCGCTGCCCGGAGTCGAATCGGTGCGTAAAATCGACGACACGACCTACGAGGGCGCGCTAGCCGTGCGTGTCGGCCCGATCAAGTTGAATTTGCAAGGCAAGATCATCGTTGAAGAGCAGAATAAAAATGACTGGCGCGCCGCGTTGCGGGCCGAAGCGAAAGACCGCATGGCCGCCGGCGCGGTCAGCGGCAAGACCCGCATGACGCTCAAAGAGCTGAGCGCTAGTCAGACTGAGCTTGTGGTTGAAACCGACGTGAATATTCTAGGCAAAATCGGCGAGTTCGGCCAGCCGATCATCCGCAAGAAAGCGGACGCCATGCTGAAAGAGTTCGTCGAAAACATTAAGAAGCAGCTAGCTGGAAAGTAGGCCCGTAGGACGCTCGCCGGCGTTCTCGAGATTAAAGACTTGAAATCAGAGCCGTTGAGCTTGGTCGATTTCGCCCGGCGCGGTGGCGATCTTCACTTCGAAATCGGCCATTCACTCGGAACGTAACACAAGCATGGCCATTGGAAAACTCACGTAACGGCTGCCGCGGCGCAAGCGCGCTAGCGATGGCTCCAATGGGGCCGTCGTTTTTCGAGAAACGCCGTAACTCCTTCGGCGACATCCGCCGTCTGCAATAGCTCGCGGCAATAAATCTCTTCGGCACGCTGGAGCGCTGGATTGAAACTTTGCAGCGAGATCTCGCGCAAGCCCCGCAGCGTCAAGCGCAGCACGGCGCCGCTCTTGCCGAGCAATTCGTCGAGCAAGGCGTGAAGATTATTTTCAAACTCCGCCGCCGCAGACACGCGGTTGATCAAGCCCATCGCTTGCGCCTCGCGCGCCGAGAAGCGCCGCCCGGTGAGAATCATCTCGGCTGCGCGGTGATAACCGATCACGCCGGCGAATCGCGCCAGCGCGACCGGCGGGTAACAGCCGACAAAAATCTCCGGCGTGGCAAACGAGCTTTCCTCCGATCCGACAATTAGATCGCAAGAGGTTGCGATCTCTAAGCCGCCGCCGAGGCAAACGCCGCGCACCGCGGCGATCGTCACCTGTGGTAAAGCCAACAGCTTGCGAATCACGCCATGAACGACGTTGAGCATCTCGGGAACCTTTTCCGGCGTATGATCACGAATATCGACCCCGGCGGAAAAGGCGCGCTCTCCAGCGCCGCGCAGCACAACCACATCGATCCCCGATTCTCCGGCGCAAGACGACAGCGTGTCTTCCAACTGCCGCAGCAGCGAAATATCCAAGACGTTCAGCGGCGGGCGGTCCCAGGTGATCGTGACCAGGCGATCTTTTTTTTCGCATGTGACGGTCATGGCAAGTCAACCTCCGGTTTGCTCCGATCGATCTTGATCGTTGCAGGCAGATAACACGCCGTTCACGACTAAATTATGCTCATGCCGCTGATAAGCCAAGCGGCGCATTAAAGCGCTAGCAAAAATTTGACAAAAGCAACAGCAGCACCTAAACTTACACTGTACCGATTAGGGAGGGTCCTTATGAAGATCGCGCGTTCATTTGTCATCGGTCTGATTGTCTTATCAGCGCTCGGAACCAAAACTCTATTTGCCGCGCCCGATGACTATGACGACAGTCAATCGCATCCATTGAGGGTTGCTGCCTATTTGCTTCATCCGATCGGCTGGCTGACGGAGTGGGTTGTGTTTCGGCCGTTTCACTTTCTGGTTAGCGCGACCGAGCCTCAAGAGGCATTCTTCGGCCATCGTCCCCATCCGCCGATTCTAGCGGAGCCGCAGGATTACGGCATGCCGAGAAAGGCGCCGCTCGAACAAACCAACGCTGAACCGATGGCGGCTGCGCCGGCGCCGGTTGCGCCCGCCGAAACGGTTAAGATCGTCGAGGTGCCGGTGGAAAAGATCGTCGTCAAGGAAGTCGCTAAAATCGTCGAGGTCGAAAAGGTCATATTTCCTGAGGTTGCGTTTCGCTTCGATTCCGCCGAGCTAACCGATCTCGGCAAGGGCCAAGTCTATTTGGCGGCTCAGCGGTTAAAAGAGAAAACCGACCTCGCCGTGGTCATCGAAGGTCACGCTGACTCGGTCGGTAGCGAAGATTACAACCGGAAACTGGGTGAACGGCGCGCGCAGACGGTGATCAAGGAGCTTACGTCCCAGGGCATCGACCCGAGCCGGATTTCCGCCGCAAGCATCGGCGAGAGGACGCCATTGATCAATCACGACACCCAGTGGGCGCGCGCCGTCAACCGCCGCGTCGAGCTTCAAGTCAAGGGAGCGCGCTGAAGCCGCCCAAGTCACTGTCCCAAAAAGCCCAGCCCGATTCGCCGGCTGGGCTTTTTTTTCTGCTGCTGTCGGCCAAATCTCGGCGAGCCTCGGCGAACGCTTTCCAAAATGAGCTACAAACCGCACGATAGTTATTACAAGAAAGCCAAACAGGAAGGCTATCGTTCGCGGGCCGCCTACAAACTGCTAGAACTGCAGCAACGTTACCGTCTATTGCGGCCCGGCGAGGCGGTCGTTGACCTTGGCGCCGCGCCCGGCGGCTGGCTGCAAGTTGCCGCCAACGTCGTCGGCCAAAAGGGCAGAGTTATCGGCGTCGATCTGCAAGACATTCAGCCTTTTCAGCAGCGCCATGTCACGCTACTCCGCGGCGACGTAACCACGGATGAAACCCAGACCAGGATCAAAGATCTCTTGGGCCGGCCGGCTGATTGCGTCATCTCCGACATGGCACCCAAGCTGAGCGGTATTCGCGACGCCGACGTGGCGCGCTCTCTGGAGCTTAACCAGATCGCCCTCACCGTGGCTGTTCAATTGCTGCGCCCGGGCGGCTCCTTGCTGATCAAAAGCTTCATCAGCAACGAGCTGCACCCATTCACCGCCGAGCTCAAAGGGCGCTTCTCCGCCGTGCAGCGCACCAAGCCGGAAGCCACGCGCCAGGGCTCGTCCGAATTTTATTTTCTCGCCAAAGGGTTCGTGCCGAAGGCCGAGGGCGGCTCGTGAGCGATCACAGCGCTCTGCCGACGCTATGCCCGAGTTCAGACAAGATCCGATCACCGGCCGCTGGGTGATCATCGCTCCAGGAAGAGCTTCTCGGCCATGGCATATCGGCGCAACGCACGAGCGGGCGGGCACCGAGCCCTGCCCTTTCCGCGGTTCGACCACCCGCGCCGTTCAACTACATCGTCCACTCGGCGCCTCGAGATTATACGGCACATGGAGATCCTGCCGCAGCTGACTCGCGCGGCCAGCTTTGAGTGGCGCTCGGGCGTGCACATGAATTCGATCGCGCCCGAAGATGCCGCGCGCTTATTGCGCGATGCGCCGGTTTAAAGTTTCCGCCGGCTGATTTTCCCGCGCCTGTCTTTGCTGGTAGAGCAACACCGAGGCCGCCACGGCGCAGCAAATTCCTGAGATCGCGATCGCCTTAGGCGTGCCGACTAGATGGGCGACGCTGCCGATGAACAGCGTGCCGAACGACCACATCCCCTTGTCCATGAAAAACAAGCTCAGCATGCGCCCGAGCAAATGTGGCGGCGTTTCCATTTGCACGATCGAATTGGCCACGGCGCGAAAGGCGATATTGCTGGCGCCGACGAGGATCAAGAATAAGATCGACAAAGGCAGCGAACGGCAGAACGAAAACAATATTAAGAATAACGAGAATGCGTAGACGCTCATGGCAACGAAATGCAGGCGCCGCCTGAGTCTGCTGAATGAAGCGATTCCCAATCCGGCGATCACCGCGCCGATGCCGGGCGCTGCCAAAAGCAGACCGAATGTCGACGGCCCGGCTTGCAGCACGTCGGTAGCGAACACCGGCAGGAAGCGCGAATAGGGCGTGCCGACAAGCGCCACGCCATAGATCAGCAAGATGAGCGCAAAGAGCCGGCGCTGGCCGCGCAGAAAGCGGTAGCCTTCGCGCACCTCTTCCCAAAGCGGCGCTTCATCTTCGCTCTTCGATTTGACCGACGGGAAAACCATGACGAGAAGCGTGACGATGATCGCGAGAAAGCTCACGGCGTTGACTAACAAGCAGCCGGCGACGCCGATGATGCTGATCAACACCCCGCCCAACGACGGTCCGGCGATCTTCGCCAGATTGGCCATGGATGAAGTGAGCGCGATGGCATTCATGAGGTCGTCGCGCGGCACCAGATTATTGATCAACGAATGGCGCGCGGTCTGATTGATCGTATTCACGGTGCCGAGAAACAAAACTAGAACCATCACATGCCAGAATTGGATGGCGTCGAAGTAGACCAGCGCCCAAAAAACCAACGCCTGCAGCATGGCCAAGGTCTGGGTCCAAAGGAGCAACCGGCGCCGCTCCGTGCGGTCGACTATGGCGCCGCCGACGGCGCCCAACAATAGCCGCGGCAAAGCTTGGCCAAAACCGACGACGCCGAGCAGAAACGGCGAA
Source organism: Binatia bacterium (assembly GCA_050735675.1). Taxonomy (GTDB): domain Bacteria; phylum Desulfobacterota; class Binatia; order UBA9968; family UBA9968; genus DP-20. Next base: position 12,115 of record JBOHVN010000223.1, read on the forward strand.
CCGGTCATGGTCCAAACCAGCCAGCTTTGCGCCATGGCTTGGATGAAATCGCCGACGTGGGAAAGGCTGGTGCCAAAGAACAGCAGACGAAAGTCGCGGTGCCTGAGCGAGCTGAGCGTGCGCGCGCGATCGACCGGCCCTCGTCCGACGAGGGCCATTATTCGACCGTGACGCTTTTGGCGAGATTGCGCGGCTGATCGACGTCGGTGCCGCGGTGCACCGCGATGTAATAGGCAAGCAACTGCAGGGGGATCGTCATCACGATCGGCGTAAGGTAGTGCGAAGCCTTGGGCAGGGTCAAGACCCGATGGCCGGCGATTTCCTCGGCGGTCTTGGCGTCATCCGTCAGCACCACGACTTTGCCGCCGCGCGACTCGACTTCCTTCAAGTTGCTGACGGTCTTCTCAAAATAACGATCGCGCGGCGCCAGCACCACCACCGGCATTTTCTCATCGATCAACGCAATCGGCCCATGTTTCATCTCGCCCGCCGGATAGCCTTCTGCATGGATGTAAGAGATCTCTTTCAGCTTGAGCGCGCCTTCGAGGGCGATCGGATAGTTGATGCCGCGGCCGAGATAAAGAAAATCCTGGCTATGCATGAGCGCGCGCGCCAAATCTTTGATTTCGTTTTCGATTTCCAGGGTTTTTTCGATCCAGCTCGGTAAATGCATCAGCTCGCGCAAAAATCTGCGCGCATCCGCGGCGGTGAGCTTGCCGTTGAGCCGGCCAAGCGCCACGGCTAGCAGGTAGAGAGCGGTCAATTGAGTGGTAAAGGCCTTGGTGCTCGCCACGCTGATTTCCGGACCGGCGTGGGTGTACAAAACGCCGTGCGATTTGCGCGCGATCGAAGAGTCGATGACGTTACAGATCGACAGGATCTTCGCCTTCTTGGAACGCGCGACATCGACGGCCGCCAACGTGTCGGCGGTTTCGCCGGATTGGCTCACCATCAATAACACCGACTTGGGATCCATCAACGGCGAGCGATAGCGAAACTCCGAGCCATAGTCGACTTCCGCGGGGATGCCGGCGATTTCTTCGAACATGAATTTGCCGACTAGACAGGCATGCCAGGCGGTGCCGCAAGCAACCAGATGGATGCGCTTGATCGCCTTCACTTCATTCACGGTAAATTGGATGTCTTCGAGCGCCACCCGGCCGTCCTTGAGTGAAATACGGCCGCGAAAGGTATCCGCCAGCGCGCGCGGCTGATCGTGGATCTCTTTGAGCATGAAATGCGCGTAGCCGTCCTTGCGCGCCGCCACGGCGTCCCAGGTGATTTCCTTGACCGGGCGGTGAATCACTTTGCCGTTGCCGTTGAACAAGCGGTAGGAGCCGAGCGTGACTTCACCGATCTCGCCGTCTTCGAGAAAGGTGACCTTGCGCGTATAGTCCAACAACGCGGGAATGTCGGAGGCGATGAACGTCTCTCCCTCGCCCCAACCGATGACGATCGGCGTCGAGTTCTTGGCGACGATCAGCCGCTTGGGATCCCGCCGGTTTAAAAACAGCAAGGCGTACGAGCCGCGAATCTCGCGCAAGGTGCGCCGCACGGCGTCGAGAAAGTCCAGGCCGCGCTCGACTTTTTCCGCGACCAGGTGGGCGACGATCTCGCTGTCGGTTTCCGAGCTGAAATGGGTGCCGCGCTTGCTCAGTTGCTCTTTCAATTCGAGATAATTTTCGATGATGCCGTTGTGGACGACGACCACGTCGCCGGCGCGGTGCGGATGGGCGTTGGTCTCGGACGGCCGCCCGTGGGTCGCCCAGCGCGTGTGGCCGATGCCGATCGCGCCCATCATCGGTTGGCGGGTCAGCATGACTTCGAGATTGCCGAGCTTGCCTTCGCAGCGCCGGATCGACACCTGCCCGTCGTTCAGCACGGCGATGCCGGCGGAGTCGTAGCCGCGGTATTCGAGCTTACGCAAACTCTCTAAGATTAAAGGCGCCGCTTCCCGGCGGCCGATGTATCCAACGATGCCGCACATTATTTGCTGCTTCCTTTCATCTTGCGCCGCTTCTGCTCGGTCCAGCCTTCGCGCACCTGTTCTTCTCGTTGATTGAAGACCAACGCGCCGGCGGGCACGTCGTGGCGCACCGTGCTGGCCGTGGCGACGTATACGTCGTCGCCTAACTTAACCGGCGCCACCAAAGTCGTATCGCTGCCCACCTGAACGCGGTCGCCGATCGCCGTTTGGTATTTGTGAAAACCATCGTAGTTGCAGGTAATCGTGCCGGCGCCGATGTTGGTGTCGTGGCCGATAGTCACGTCGCCGAGATACGTGAGATGGTTCGCCTTGGTGCCCTCGCCGAGTTTTGCTTCCTTGGTTTCGACAAAATTGCCGATGTGAACGTTGGCGCTGAGATCCGTCCCCGGCCGCAGGTGCGCAAACGGGCCGATGATCGCCCCGCGCGCGACCCGGCAATCGCTCATGACCACGGAAAACCGCAGATGGACTTCGTCTCCGACCACGGCGTCGGTGAGAAACGCGCTGCCGTCGATCCGGCAACGTTCGCCGATCACGGTTTTGCCCCTCAGCTGAGTGTTGGGTCCGATCACCGTGTCTTTACCGATGCTCACCTCTTCGTCGATGTAAGTCGCCTCCGGGTCTTTGAGCGTCACGCCCGCCAGCAGCCATTTTTTGTTTATGCTCTCGCGCAAAGTTTTCTCCATAAAGGCGAGCTCCTCTCGGGTGTTCACACCCATCATCTCGCGGGCATCCTCGACCCGCGCCGTTTCAATGATTTTTCCCTGATCGAGACCGATGGCGGCGACATCGGGCAGATAGTATTCGCCCTGTCGATTGTGATTTTTGACCCGGCTCAATGCCGCGAATACAAACGGCGCCGACACCACATATACGCCGGCGTTAACTTCGCGGATTTTTCTCTGCTCATCACTCGCGTCTTTCTCCTCAACGATGCCGATGAGCGCGCCACGGGCGCGGCGCAGAATCCGGCCGTAGCCTTCCGGTTGGTCGAGGAAGGCCGTGAGTAGCGTCAGCGCCGCTCGTTGGCGGCGATGATGCTCGATCATCGCCCGCAGCGTGCTTGCGCGGATCAGCGGCACATCGCCGCTCAGGATCACGATATCGCCGCTAAAATCGTGAAAGACATTGCGGGCAGATAAAACGGCATGGCCGGTGCCGAGCTGTTGTTCCTGGACCACCCAACTGACATCGTTTGCCGCATAAGCTTGTCGAACCCGCTCGGCGCCGTGACCGATAACCAGCGCGATCCGGTTCGGGTGTAGCTCTCGAGCTGTTGTCAAAGCGTGCAGGAATAACGGTTTTCCGCAAACCGGATGAAGCACTTTGGGCAGGCTGGAGCGCATCCGAGTGCCTTGACCCGCCGCCATGAGAATAACACCAAGTTCCTGCATACGTTTGCCGTGCCAGAGAAAATTTGGATTATATAAGGAACTCCGAAGTCAATCAAAGAGAAGCTTTACTTCTGCTCGTGACCTTGGGCAACCGCCATGAGACCAGCCCGCACGTGACGGCGCTCGCCGCGACCGCTAGAGGAACCGGCACTAATGCCGCGAGGCTGCCGATGCACAACGCGCCGAGCGAGCCGAAGCCGCGATCGAGGAAAAACAGGCTCATCGCGCGCCCCAACAGATGCGGCGGGCACTCCTCCTGGATGATCGCCCGGGCCAACACCCGATAGCTCATCTGCATGGAGCCGATCACGGCGAGCAGCACGATCGACAGCGCTAAGAAAGACGATATTGCGAAAAGAAAGATCGCCGCGGCGTAAATCAAGCTGGCGCCAACCAACATTTTGCGCATGCCGCTAAGACGCGTGTGCGTCGAGAGAAAAAAACTAATCAGCACGGCGCCCACTCCCGGCGCGGAAACCAGCAAGCCGTAGCCCGAGGGACCGACTTGCAAAACTTCCTGCGCGAAATAAGGCAAAAACTGGGCGTAGGAAATGCCGAAGAAACCGTTCGAATAGGTGGCCAGGATCGTCGCAAAAACGCGGCGGTTCTGGCGCAAATAGATCACGCCTTCGGCGATGTCTTTAAACCAGTCGCCCGTCGCCGCGAGCACCGACGGCGGCGGCGGCCGCATTTTGAATAGCGCAACCAGCATGAAACAGACGGTGAGCGCCTGGATCAGCAGGCAGGGTCCCGGCCCGATCAGGGTCAAGAGCACGCCGCCGAGCGACGGGCCGATGACTTTGGTCAAATTATGCGTGGCTGAATGCAGCGCCAACGCGCTCATCACGCCCTCTTGCGGCACCAGCGTGACGACGACCACCTGCTGGGCCGCCGTGCTGAAAGAACTGACGATCGCCATCAAAATCACCAGCACGACGATATGCCAGAATTCCAGCAAGCCCGAGAAAACCAGAAAAGCGAAAACCAGGCTCTGGATCAGGTTGGCGACCCGGCTCAGGACCAAGAGCTTGAGCCGGTCCATGCGATCGGCAACCACGCCGCCGATAGGACCGAAGATGAAGCGCGGCGCGAACTCAAAAAATCCCAGCAGGCCGAGATAAAACGCCGAATGGGTGAGCTCCCATGCCAGCCAATTCTGCACGACGAAATGAATATACTCGCCGGTTTCGGCGGGAAAGTAACCGAAGGTAAACAAACGGAAGTCGCGGTAACGCAGGGCCGGAGGAAGTCTCACCAGGTTGATCCTTTCCAGTAAAATCAGCTTCGCTCCATGCCCCGTGTTCGACAGTCGCCAGCGTTCTTCCTGCTTAACCCGGTCGATGGTTCGGATGATCTTTTCATATTTTGCCGCGACCATGAAGTCCAATGTCTTTCGATTCTTGAAGAAAAATCCTTGTCAGAGAACGCGAATTGGATTACAAAAAACTATTCCGTCGAATTGACGCGAGCAGCCGCTGACCGCCGATTCGCGAGCTTCATCGCCGCTAGGGCGGGCCGTCAGCTTTGGAGAATTGTCCAATGAGCCAACCACAATCGCCGTCACCCCGCGAAACCGAGTCTGAGGAAAATTGGTGGGATTACTGCCCGATTTGCAACGCCAAGCTGATCAATCAGAAATGCAAGTACGTCTGCTCTAACGCCAAATGCAATTTTTTCATGAGCTGCAGCGAGTTCGATCTCTAGCCGGCATTAAAGCGCCGCCCACTCGCCAACGCGCGTCCATTACGGTAAGAGGTAGACTCATGTCGAAAACCGCCGGCATCGTCATTATCGGCAACGAGGTTTTGTCGGGCAAGACCCAGGACATTAACTCGCATTTTTTCTGCACCGAGCTGCGCCGTCTCGGCGTTGAGGTGCAAAAGATCTCGACGATTCAAGACGAGATCGAGCTGATCGGCCACGAAGTCACGGCTTTTTCCAAACGCTTCAATTTTGTTTTCACTTCCGGCGGCGTCGGGCCGACCCATGACGATGTCACGATCGACGGCATCGCCCACGGCTTCGGCCTCAAGGTCGTGCGCCATCCGGACATTGAACAGCGCATGCGCCGGCGGCTCGGCGATCAAGTCAATGACGCGCGGCTGCGCATGGCCAATGTTCCCGAAGGCGCCACGCTGCTCGCTACCGAAGCGCTCTTCGCGCCGATCGTGAATATTCACAACGTCTATATTTTTCCCGGCATACCGAAGATTCTTCAGGAGCGCTTTCACGCGATCAAAGAGATGTTTCGCGACGCGCCTTATTACTTGAAGAACGTCTACGTGAAATACGGCGAGGGCGTCATCGCCGACATGCTGAACGATTTGCTGGCGAAGTTTCCCCAGCTCATGCTCGGCTCCTACCCCGTGCTCGACCTGCCTGATTACAAGGTAAAGGTCACTTTGGAATCGAAGGATTCGAGCTATCTCGACCGCGCCCTGCAAGCTTTCGTCGCCTCTCTTCCCAAAGAGGCGGTCCACCGCATCGACTGAATATCCAGCCAATGCCCGATAGGTCATCCTGGGGAATCTTACCGCCATACAAGAGAGCGCCGCTTCCACCGCTGCCTGGCATGTGGCGAGCGCTCGGACCGGGCGTCATATTCATGGCGTTGGCGCAAGGCAGCGGCGAACTGATTTTTTGGCCCTACACGATCGCCAAATACGGCCTGGCGTTTCTCTTTCTCCTGCTGCCCGCTTGCCTGCTCCAGTTTCCGATCATCTACGAGATCGGCCGCTACACCCTTTGGACCGGCGAGAGCATCTTTCAAGGCTTCATTCGGCTGAACCGTTACTTCGCGGTTGTTCTCTGGATCTTGATGACGCTGTCGTTTCTTTGGTTCGGCGCGTTTGCCGCGGCCGGGGGCACTTCGCTCGCCGCGCTCACCGACCTGCCAACCGGTTGGTCGCTCCAGCAGCAGACGCTCTTCTGGGCTTACTTGTCGATGGCGCTATTTCTCGCCGCCATTTTGCTGAGCAAAGTGATCTACCGCTTGATCGAAGTTTTCATGTGGGGCGTTGCTCTTTTCACAGTGATCGGACTGCTCTGGGCATCGGCTCATGCGGAAGTGCTCAATGCCCTGCCCGCTTTCTTGCGCGGCTTGGTCATTCCGCAGTGGCCGATGCCGCGGCCGTGGGACCCGGCGGACGCGACGAAACTACTGACGGCGATCACTTTTGCCGGGCTGGGCGGGTTTTGGACGCTTTTTTATTCTTACTGGCTGCGCGACAAGGGTTCGGGAATGGCCTTCTACATGGGCCGAATGACAGGTCCGGTCACGGGCAGGCGCGAGTCGATGCCTGATGCCGGCGCGCTGCCGAGCAATGACGAAGGCCTGGCACATGTGCCGAGTTGGAAGCGCTTTATGTCGTGGGATATCGGCGTCGGCGTCGGCGGCAATATTCTCACGACCCTGCTTACTTGTCTGCTCGCGTACGCGTTATTGTATCCCCAGGGTCTGCTCCCAGAGCATTATGAGATCGCCGTTGTCCAGAGTCGCTTCTTCGAGATCAGCTGGGGCTGGTGGGGAAAAGTTTTGTTTTTGATCGTTGCGGCGGCGTTCCTCTCCGACACCTGGCTCGCCACCGTCGATGCCGTGAGCCGAATCCACACGGACTGCGTCTACGGTTTCTTTCCAAAAGCCCGCCGATTTGCTTATCGCAAATGGTATCTGTTTTTCTTGTTGCTCCTCACGATCATTACGTCGGTCACGGTTCAGCTCAACGAGCCCGGCGCGCTCATTCTTATTTCCGCCGTTATCGGCTTTGTCGGCACGGTCATCTATTCGGTGGCCTTAATCTTTCTCAACCATGTTTATTTGCCGCGCCGGCTCCCGGCGGTCGCGCGCCCCGGACGGGTGAGTCTAATCTTCTTGATCGTTTCGTGCCTCGCCTATTTCATGCTCGCTGCCTTGTATCTGCTGACGGTCCTGGGAATCATCTGATGCCGCGCGTTTGATGGATTTGGCGGATTTAAGCTGCTACCCTGGCGAAGATTTTTTGGAGATTTTCCGGTGACTGAGATTCTCAATTGGATCATGGACTCCATTCGCGCCCATGGAGCGTGGAGTGTTTTTGTCGGCGTCATCATCGAGTCCGTGATCGTGCCGATCCCATCGCCGCTGATTATTATGGGCGCCGGTTTCGTGCTCATCAGCGCCGATTTGTCATTCGTTCAAGCGTTGCTGCCGATTACCTTGCAAATCGTCTTACCCGGTTCCATCGCCTCGACGCTCGGCGCCTACGTCGGCTACGCCATCGGTTACTTCGGCGGCAAACCTTTGGTCGATCGCTGGAAAAAATTTCTCGGTTTCAGCTGGAATGACGTGGAAGCCCTGGAGCGGCGTTTTCAGACCGGGCAGGTCAATACCACGATCTTCTTTCTCCGCGCGCTGCCGATTTTCCCCCTCTCGGTCATCTCGGCCGCCGCGGGATTGCTGCGTTTGCCGATCGGCCAGTTCAGTCTTTGGACTTTTTACGGCACGATCCCGCGCTGCCTGTTTCTTGCCTACCTCGGCTGGGGTCTCGGCGAAACCTATCAAGGCATAGCCAAAGGTATCGATAAAGCGGAAGGGATCGTCTCGGGGATTCTGATTCTTTCGATCTTCGGGGTGATTATCTGGCTGCGCGCCAGAGTGAGAGGAAAAATCCTCGACAAGGGCTAGACAATCTTGCGAGACAAAGCTGAGCAGTTCCGATTCTAATTTTTTAATCTTTACTTTTTACTTTTTACTTGCCCATAAACGGCTGCCCCGTCTGCGTCCCTATCCACACCTCGCCGCCCTCAAACACTTCTTTTTTCCAGATCGGCACGGTCTTTTTAATTTCTTCAATGGCAAAGCGGCTGGCGGCGAACGCCGCATCCCGGTGCGCCGACGACACCACGATGATGACACTCGCATCGCCGATCGGCACCGGGCCGAGCCGGTGCACGATCGCCATGCGGCAGATCGGCCATTGTTTTTTGGCGTCGCCGCCGATGCGCGCCAGCTCTTTTTCCGCCATCTCCCGGTAAGCTTCATAGTCGAGGGCGATGACCTTTCGGCCCTCGTTGTTGTTGCGCGTGGTGCCGATGAACGTGGCGATGGCGCCGGCCTCGGGGTCGGTGACATAGCGCACCAGTTCGTTTAAATCGATCGGATCATTCGTCACGCGAAACATTCCTTCTCAGCCTCCACTCACCGGCGGAACGAAAACCACTTCGTCATTATCGTTGAGCTTGTGCTCGACACTGACATAATTCTGATTGACCGCGTATAGAAGACGAATTCCCGGCACGTCGAGCTTGGGATATTCGCCTTGCAGCTGGCGCCAGAGATCGGCCACGGTGCTGCCCGCCGCGATCTCTTTCGTCGCTTCGCTCGTGCCCGCGCGCTCGCGCAAAATCGCGAAAAATTTTATTCGGACTTTCATTGCCCGTGGAGCTGCGAGACCATGTGGCCGATCTCGGGTAAAATAAGCTTCTCCATGGCCAGCGTAACCGCGGCCTTGGAGCCCGGCAGCGAGATCAAAATCTTGCCGCGCGCGCTCCCGGCGGCGGCGCGGCTCATGATCGCCGCCGAGCCGATGTCAAGATAGCTCAAGTAACGGAAAACCTCGCCGAAGCCGTCGAGTTTCTTTTCCAAAAAACGGCTCACGACTTCGTAGGTTCCATCGCGCGGCGCAATGCCGGTGCCGCCGTTGACGATGACCGCATCGACATCGGCTCGCGCGAGCGCCTGGTTGAGCAACGTCTCGATTTGCACCGGTTCATCTTTGACGATTTGATAACCCGACGCCTGATGCCCCTCATTGGCGAGGAATTCCTTAATGGTCCGGCCGCTCGTATCCGTGGTCTCGTCGCGCGTATCGCTCACGGTAATGACGAAACAGCGGATGCTCTTCTTGCCCTTTGCCTTATGCTCGTGAACCGACATCGCTCGTCTCCTGAAAATCTCAGGTTAAATCATAGCAACACCCGGCCGGAATTCAAAGGTTGGGGAAATCCGGTCAAATCGCTAACCAGCGGCTTTCGATGTGCGGTGGTAGGGGTAATGGTTTGATTTACAATCCGCCATGGATCTGACGTTGAGAAAGATTTCTCGCTCCGCTCGAAATGACAACCAACAAGCAATCGGTCATCTCGAACGGAGTGAGAGATCTTGACCCAACCGAACCACTACCGACTAGATGGTTGCCGCGAGCGTTGTCGCCGAATATTATAGATGTTATGCGGCGGCCGTTCTCTCTCTACATTCATATCCCGTACTGCGTTAGCAAGTGCCCCTACTGCGATTTTAATTCCCACGTCGTGGCGGAGATTCCCGAATTCGATTATACCGACGCGCTACTGCGCGAGTTGGAACATTACGGCAACCTGGAGGACTGGCGCGGACGGACCGTCCAAAGCATCTTCTTCGGCGGCGGTACGCCGTCAACCTTCAAGCCGGCGAGCATCGGCAAGCTGCTCGCCTGGGTCGCGGCAACGTTTCCCATCAACCTCGACTGCGAAATCACCCTCGAAGCCAATCCCGGTACCGTCGACAGCGACAAGTTCCTCGGCTACCGCGACGCCGGTGTCAATCGCATCAGCGTCGGCGTGCAGTCGTTCCAACCGAAGCTGCTTAAATTTCTCGGCCGCGTCCACAGCGCCGACGAAGCCCGCAACGCTCTGAGCATCGTGCGCCAGGCGGGCTTTGATAATTTTAGCTTCGACTTGATCTACGCTAACCCGGGGCAGTCGCTGAAAGACTTGGCAGCCGATCTCGACACGGCAGTGGAATTTCAACCACCGCATCTCTCGGCTTACAATCTGACCTTCGAAGAAGGCACGCCGTTTTATCACGAATATCGCGCCGGCCGGATGAAATCTCTCAGCGAAGAAGAAGAGATCGCCATGGCCGAGCTGATCGAGGGAAAACTCTCAGCCGCCGGTTTGTCCCGCTACGAGATCTCAAATTACTCTCGTCGCGGCTGGCATTCGCGCCACAATGTCAATTATTGGCGCGGCGGCGACTATCTAGGCCTTGGCGCGGGCGCGCACAGCTACAAGCAAGAGAATTCTGGCCGTACGTACGGCCGGCGTTGGAGTAACGAAAAAAACCCGGCGCGTTACATCGCTCAAGTCAATGGGTCAAATCGCGCGGTCGTCGAGCGCGAGGACATCGATCTGAATAAGGCAGCCGGCGAGTTCATGTTTCTCGGGTTGAGAATGACGGAAGGAGTTTCAATCGAGAAATTCTGCTCGAGATTCGGCAAGGCACCGGTCGAATTCTATCCGCGAATTCGCGACTGGATCGAGGGAGAGATCTTGGAAGAGAAAAAAGGCTACCTGAGACTAGCGCCAAAAGGCTTATTGGTCGCGAATTCGATTTTTGTCGAATTCATGTAGGTTTGTTCTGCAGCAAATAGCTCGTTAGCAACGTTCAGGGGCGATTCGCCGGTCGCTTATCTGCATTGAACACTCCGCCTCGCAAACCAGCGTAAATTACGATAAGCCTTCACTGTCATTTCGAGGCGTAGCCGGGAAATCCTTCCGGAGGGCTAAAAAATCATAGCTGAACAATCTAGGAGCCTGTGATGGAATCACTCGCCAACTTAAATCAAATCCGCATCGACCACATCGGCAGCTTGGTGCGTCCGGAGAAACTGAAAGCGGCCTTCGCCCGCTACGACCGCGGCCAAGCTACACGAGACGAATTAACAAAAGCCCAAGACGAGTCCATTCGAGACGTAATTCAGAAACAGGAAGCGCACGGTTTTCCGGTTGTAACCGACGGCGAGTTCCGCCGCCACAGCTTTCAAGAAAGCTTTTCCGAGTGCGTCACCGGTTTCGACGTGCCCAAGAACATTTCGCTCTACTATGAGAAACGCGACCTCAATGAAAATCCGCTGGAGCGCGCCGAGCAAAACTTTGACGAAGCCGGACCGGCGATCGTCACACGGCGAGAAGCCGCTGAACGCCTGAAGCTGGTCCGCAATCTACCCCTGGAAGAATTCCGCTATGCTCAGAGCGTCGCCAAAGTCCCCGCCAAGATGACTTTACTCGGTCCGGATCGTATCGCCCAACGTTTTAAATGGGAAATGTCGCTGGACGTTTACAAAGGCCTCGACGACTTCGTCGAGCACGTGGTCCAAATCGAACGTAAGATCATCGCCGAGCTAGTAAAAGCCGGCTGCAAGTATATTCAAATCGACGCCCCTGGCTACACCGCCTACGTCGATAAAGTTTCACTGGAGCGCATGCGCTCTCGCGGCGAAGATCCGGAGCGAAATCTTCAGCGCTCGATCGAGGCGGATAATGCCCTGATTGAAGGCTTCGCCAGCGTGACGTTCGGCATCCATATTTGCCGCGGCAACGCGCGCACGATCGACCCGAAGACTGGCAAGCTCGTGCCGCAGTGGCACCGCGAAGGCCCCTACGACGCCATCGCCGAGAAACTGTTCAATAGTCTCAAACATCAACGCATCCTGCTCGAATACGATAGCGAGCGAGCCGGCGGCTTCGAGCCGCTCCGCCTCGTGCCAAAAGACAAGATCGTAGTCCTCGGCTTGGTCTCCACCAAGAATTCCGACCTGGAGACCACGGACGATCTAAAACGCCGCATCGAGCAAGCCAACAAATACTTGCCCATCGACCAACTCGCCCTCAGCCCCCAGTGCGGCTTCGGCGGCATCGATTCAAAGGTGCTCGGCGAGGATGAGATGTGGCAGAAGCTGGATGTAATAGCGGAAACGGCGAAGCACGTGTGGGTTAGACAGTAATACGTCATAAACGCGCATGCTTCGTCCCGTCAAGAAGGATCGCGTTACCCTGGCTCAATCGAAGGATGAACGACCGAAGCGTTCAGAAATCAGCTATCCGGCCTCACCTCGCTCAGCCACTCTTCATGCACATCAACGCAGATCGTATCCTGGTCGTGGCAAGTCGAAAGCTCGCTCAGGTCGAATCTGACTGTATAGAGCGGCTTATGGATGCCGCGGTGATCTCGAACGTTTTCCAAGACGCCGTGGACTAAGCCGATGACGCCGCGTTTGCCTCTGATGTATTTCGGCGTGCGCGGATTGCCGGTGGGGTTTTCGACGGCGACTATGACCGCGTCGCCTATTTTGTATTTGCTGTTGGTGGCATCCATGGTTCTTTCTCAATCCGGCCGGACTCTGGGGGCTTCCGGCGGCACTCCTGATTTTTCAGCTTCTCGCTGCCGCGAAGGTTCCAGCGCGTAACCGGCCCCGAGCAAACTATCGACGGTGACGAGCCTGCCCAGTTCTTCCTCCGACATTCCTTCCGTGCCGGCGGGCCGCTGCGGCAAAACAAAATAGCGCACGTCGGAAGTGCTGTCCCAGACGCGGACCTCTTTGCTCGTCGGCAGCTCCAGCTGAAACATTTCTTTGGCGCAGGCGCGGGGATTTTGCACGATCTTGGTTCGGTAGCTCTCGTGTTTGTACCACCACGGCGTGTCGCCAAGGATGTCATAAGGGTAACAGGAGCAAAGAGTGCAGACGATGACGTTGTGAACCGTGTCGGTGTTTTCGACGACGACCAGTTTGCCGACTTTGCCCTGGTGCACGCCCATTTCGCGGAGGGCTTCCCGTCCCGTCGTGAGCAGCGCTTCCTTGAAGGCCGGATCGGTCCAGGCCTTGGCGACAATCACACCGCCGGCCCAGGGGTGCTCCTCGTGGAGCTGTTTCCAACGCTGCTCCAGCTCCTCGCGAGTAGACCAGCCGCGCTTGATCAGCGCTTGCACGAACACCTCGAGCAACTCTTGGTAGTCGGTTAGATCTTGCTCGAGGTTCATCATGCGCTCTTGGAGGGTGCCGTGGTGCTCCTTCTTTTTGATCTTGAAAAAGTCGTCGTAGTCGCCGCGCTCTTTACGGTTGTCTTCGGTGACCATATCCATCGCTTCAACGGCGCGCGCGGATACCAGCGCAATGCCTTTGACGTATTCATCGAGCCATTCTTCCAGGTAGCGCACCCGGGCTTCGATGTTTTTTCCCTGTGGTTTGCGCGGCTTGAAGAACCGATTCTTGCGAGTGAGCACCACTCGTGCCTTGAGCAGATCGGAAAACGTCACCACACCGCGCCGTAGTAAATAAATGATCCGGGGCTCGAATCGCTTGGCCCGGTAGTATTCCAAGTCCTCCTCGACAGCTTTAATGTGCGCCTCGTAATCATGCATATGGCCTTCATATGGCTTATGGCCATGCTTTCCTGACATAACACCCCTCCGACTTTTCAGTGCGTATCGAAAATCTCTTGGTACTCTTTGAGCTTCGCCTTGGTCGCTTCGGTTTCCGCCGCCGCCGGCTTGGCCGGATCGGCAGCCGTCGGCAAACAGCCGAGCTTGATCAAGCATGCCATCAATAGGAGCCGCGCTTTGGTCGCGGTTAAATTGCTGCCGGCAATTGCCAGCGGGTCGCGCGTCGGATCGACGAAGCCACTGGCATTACCGCGGCCGACTTTCACTACGGGCATGCCGCTGAACGTCGCGCGCTTGAGCGCGGCGTCGACGGCATTACTCATGGCGCCAAACGGCGCCGACCCTTCGGCGACGAATCCAGCCAGCGGCGCATCGCGTAAGTTCTTCTCGATACGCGCGAGAATATCGACTTCGCTGCTCGCGTCTCCCGCAGTATCTTCCGGCAGATAACGCGCATGCTTAACGATCGTTACCTTGGGAATCGCCGCCGACATTAAGTTTCCATCCGAATCTTTGATCAAGACAGCGGTCATCCCAACCTTTGAACCTTGAACCCTTGAACCCTGAACCTCTCTTGGCAGCTGCGTCAAATTCACCGCGGATTTGTAGGTATGCCGCTTCACCGGCTTGAACGAAAACTGCGGCGCGCCGGGATGACCTATCCGGCCGATGATGCCGCCATGTCCTCCGGTAGCGACGTAGCCGCCCGGGCGGGCGTCGGCCTTCTGCACGTCGCGCGATGTGAAAATCTGCTCGTCGAGGATCGCCACGGCGCCGACGCAATCCTTGCCGTTTTCGTCTGCCCAAATTCGTGAAGTGATGTAATCCACCGAGTCGACGATGTTACGGTCGCCGTCGTTGGCGATGGCGCCGTGCGGTCGTTGAGAAGAATTTCCCGCGATCGGCACGGTCGTATCGATTAAAAGATTGAGCCAGTAAGTCGTCTCCTCGACGAACGGGCTGCCTTCGAGCCAGATCGCGCCCGAGTATTTGCCGCTGCCGAGCGCCCGTTGCACAATGTTGGTCACGCGCGCTAGCCCTGACATCGGCGGCTCTTTGCGCAAGTAACCGGGCCGGTACGGGAAAAAATCAACGCCGCGAGTCTCCGGCGCAATGTCGCCTGCGCCGGCGTCAGTTCGCTCGCCCGCGCTTCTTCCCTTTAAATAGCCGCCGGAGGGCAACGCCCGGTAAAAATCGAATTCAGCCTTCGCAGTCAGCAGCGAGCCTACTCCTTCATCGGAAATCCCGAGACGATCGATCTCCTCGAAAAGGCGCGAGCCGTCGGGAAAAAACGGCACCCGGCAAAGCTCCCCCGTCACATTCATCTCGGTCCCGTCCATTTCCCAGGCTTGGCCACTGGCCTGGCGCGCCATGTAAGGCAGCGGATAAAGACCGTCTTCCGGCCGCAGCGTCACTTCGTATACGGGCTTGTCGCCGGGGCTCGTGCGCTGCTTGTGAAACGCGCCGGAGTTATCGAGGTAACCATCGGGCGGGGCGTACAGCTCGGCGAAATCAAGTTCTAACGGGTGAGCGCTGAACTGCTCGATGTAAACCGTGACCGGCGCCGCCAAGCGCTGCGGGCGCAGCACGTCGAAGCGCATCGTCGATCCGTCGGCGTGGGTTCGCGCCGGCAAACCGTATTGTTGACGCGCCTTGTTGCTGGTAACCAACGGTTCGGTGTTTTGAATCGTCGCGGTCGGACCGGAAAAAACAGCGATTTTTGGCTTGGTGCTGGTAGCCATGAAACACCCCGATGATTGTCTCTCGGCGAGATCGTAAAGAGATTCGCGAGCGCACGAGCCTTACTTGAGTTCGTAAGGAAGCTGTTTCGGACCGTAGCCCTGCCAGTACTTATTCGTCACCGGATCGTAGCGGCCCTGGAGAAATCCACCGGCCTTCTCGGCGCGGATAATGATCGCCACCGTGCGTTCCTCGCCGCTCTCCTCGGCGTGGATTTCAAACGGAGGAACCAGATCGATTTTGCCGGCGCCGACTTTGACGTTGACGGTTTTACGAATTTCCGCATGGTCGGGCTTCGACCCGTCATCGAGGCGTTCATACCGTTCGATGGTCTCGCTGCCGTCGAGCACGCCGTAGAGCGTCCAATTATGCGCGTGGTCGTGGATCTGCGTTCGGGTTTTCGGCGCTTTGATCAAGCCATTGATTACGAACTTGTAATCGGGATCCTCGTAGAAAAGTAAATTCTCGGCCCGTTCACTTCCCTGGGAGCAATCGGGCCAGCTCTGCGATTGCTCTTTGATCGACGGGTCCGCGAGTAATTCTTGGAGCAAGGGCGACATTTTCTCCCAGCGCTTTGCCGGGTCGGCTTCAGCAGAAAAGAGTTCACGTGTGGAAGCGATAAATCTTTGCACAGCGGACTGAGACATAGGACCTCCTTTGCGCGATTTCTGTAAGAACGCTGCCGAAAGCATTATTAGCCCTTCGCCAAGCCACACGTCAAGCCAGCTCCAGAGGGCAGGCTCTGGGGCCAGAGGGCAGGCTCTGGGGCCAGGCCTGGATATCTAAACAAACTGTGCTAGCCTTTCGACATCCCGGCCAAGCGCCGGTTGTTGTTGCAGCTTCTTCCCATAGCGACTCAACAGAGAACTAAGGGTCGTCGAATCCCGTCCACAATACATCGCCACGTCATTGACCTTGAACCCGCAACGCCGCACCAACACGTAGGACCGCTTGGGTCCGCTTGCGCGAAATATCCCAGCCGTGGCTCGCTGCCCGCAACATTTCAGGGGCGACCTTTAACGCTCTTGCTAGATCGGCCACCACGGCGCCGATCGGTCTCATTTTCCTAGGCTGGACCGCATCGTCTTCGATCTCTCGGCGCATGGCTTGGCCAAACGCCAAGAGCAGATGCCAGTGGTTGGGCATCACACAGTAGGCGGCAATCCGGATGCCCGTTCGCTCGTGAGTTTGGTGGAGAATTTCTTCAAAGGCAAGATAATCGGCACGCTTGTCGAACAGCCGCAAGCGACCAATGCAACGGTTCAAAACATGATAGGGCTAATCCACCGGTGGAAACGCGAGGACGCCGCGCTTTCTGTTACTCCCGACCTTTTTTCCCTCCGCCTGCTACCTGATATTCCCAATGTAGACCCTAAAAGCTACAAACGTGACGCGGCTGGAACGCCTCGGTTTCAAAGTCAGCTTGAAGAAACTGGCTGTGGCAGCGTGAAGGCTATTTTCATAAGAGACAATTATAAGAATCAAGAGTCCTGACCCTTCTGGCTGACCCTTCAGTTTGCCCAACACTCTGAGAATGGTCGGCTCCTATCTCGAAGCCAAGCAAGCCGAGCTTATCGAATTACGGAAGCACGAGCTGAGCTTCTCGATTCTCTCGCGCAGTAAGCTCGGCCATCCCGAGTTTGAAGAGAAGAGCCTCGGCTCGTTTTACGATTTGTTCGTTAGACTGCATTCCAAACGAGCGAGTTCTGCGAGGCGCTAGAGGCACCAAACCAGCAAGGAAAGCGGCTGGGATCTTTACCCTTGATCTTTGGTTACGGCCTACAGCGGATCAGCTGTTTAGCTTCCCCGGCATGCTGCGCTCGCTCATTTCACTGGCTCACGGACAATTCGACCCACGGTGCTGAAATGAACTCTAAATTCTTTCGCAATTTGTTGATAGCTATAGGCCCCGGTCGCGTACGCTGCCCGAATCGCAGCGTCCCGATTCTCGTATGCCGACGTATAGCGCTGAGCTTGGCTGCGGTCTCCGTTGTTGCACCCCGGGTATATTAACATCTTCGTCACGCTCGCCCAGCTTGCCCCGCATCTGCTCGACAAATTCATCATCCCCAAATAGATCTGCCCTTTGAGATCTTTCCAGATGCTTTCTGCGCTCATCCCCTCCTCGACAAATTGTTGGTACTTCCGTTTCGCGCTAGCTCGTCTCTTGCCAAACTCTGACAATAAACCGTCGGTGCTGAGCCATATCGGAGTTGGGGACGTTCCCATCGTCGCACCGTAACTGCTCCACGCCCAGAGGCCGGGATGCTTGACTAGCGAAGCCCGGACCGGATTGAGGATGTAGCGGACAATCTCCAAGAAATAGGAGTCCCGATCTACCAGGATTGCCTTGTACCGGCCCTAGAGAGGGCCGCTGCGCTTGTGGCGCCGGTTGGACCATTGGGTGAAAACCCCGTTTAATTGTCTCATCCCTTTGGTCAGATTCGCTTCAGGGGTTTCGATCATGAGAATGGTAATGGTTCCCCATTAGGCAGTAAGCATGGCAGCGCCAGCGATACCGTGAAACCACTTCA